>JAFTWI010000170.1 GCA_017465345.1 Oscillospiraceae bacterium | reverse complement strand
GCTTTGCCGCAACCTTCTGCATAATTTCCATCGTCAGCTGGTTGTGGTCGGTCGCAATGTTTGTGGTATTATAAATAGGTGCAAGCTCATGCTGTGCAGGAGCAACCTCATTGTGCTGAGTCTTTGCAAGAATACCCAGCTTCCAAAGCTCCTCGTTCAGCTCGCTCATATAAGCTTCAACTCTTGGCTTGATAACACCGAAATAGTGGTCGTCCATTTCCTGACCCTTGGGAGCTTTTGCACCGAAAAGCGTACGTCCTGTGTAAATCAAATCCTTACGCTTGTTGTACATATCTTTGTCAACAAGGAAATATTCCTGTTCAGGACCAACGGAGGTATGAACATACTTTACCTTTTCGTTACCGAACAGCTTCAGAATACGGAGAGCCTGACGGTTGAGAGCTTCCATCGAACGAAGCAGGGGGGTCTTCTTGTCAAGAGCCTCACCGCCGTAGGAACAAAATGCTGTAGGTATACAGAGTGTTTTGCCTTTGATAAATGCGTAGGAGGTAGGGTCCCATGCGGTGTAGCCTCTTGCTTCAAAGGTTGCTCTCAGACCGCCTGACGGAAATGAAGAAGCATCAGGCTCTCCCTTGATAAGCTCCTTGCCTGAAAAATCCATTATAACTCTGCCATCGGGAGAAGGCGTAATAAAACTGTCGTGCTTTTCAGCAGTAATGCCTGTAAGCGGCTGAAACCAATGTGTATAATGTGTTGCGCCGTTCTCAACAGCCCAATCTTTCATAGCTTCAGCAACGGCATTAGCAACTGAAATATCGAGTTTTGCTCCCTCATCGATGGTTTTCTTCAAAGACTGGTATACCTTTGATGACAATCTTGCTTTCATTACACGATCATCGAATACCATGCTTGCAAAATAGTCGGATACGTTCTTCATAAGTATTCCTTCTTTCAAAAAGTAAATATTAAAAGGCAAAGGTGCCTTGGACTTATTTTTCCAAGACACCTTTGCCTTACTGATACACAGTATACACCTTTGTTATTTATTTGTCAAGCACTTTTTGAAAGTTTTTATTTTATAAATTTCATTTTTAAAGAAAATTAACATTTATTTTTGCGTTTAGCTTGACAAAATGAAATTATAGGTGTATAATACTTGCAAATGAGCAAGGGCGTTCATTATATGGGAGAAGTGTACTCCTACATAAGGAAGGCTCTTGCTTTTTTAGTTTATACGAAAGGAAAGAGCAGAATGAAATTAGAAGGTCAGGTACGAATTCCGTCAGGCTGTGCGATATCAGCCGTTATTTCCAGAGAGGGAAATAAAATGTCAGGCGAAATGATTACAAATGCAATGAAGCCCATGCACGACCGCTCCAACGGTCTGGGCGGCGGCTTTGCAGGATATGGAATATACCCTGAATACAGAGATTTCTACGCTTTTCATATATTCTTTGACAAGCGTGAAACAAGAAAAAGCTGCGAGCAGTTTCTCAAGGAGCATTTTGAAATAGTACAGTCCGAAATAATCCCCACAAGGAAAATTGCCGCAATTACAAATGAACCTATTATATGGAGATATTTTGTTACACCCTTGAAATCGGTGCTTGCTTCACTCCAGCTTGACGAAAAAGAGTTCGTCGCAAGAACAGTTACAAAAATCAACACCGAAATGAACGGTGCTTATGTTTTCTCCTGCGGAAAGAATATGGGCGCATTCAAGGCAGTAGGTTATCCCGAGGATGTAGGTGTGTTCTACAAGCTTGATGAGTACGAGGGCTACTCCTGGACTGCCCACGGACGTTATCCCACAAACACCCCAGGCTGGTGGGGCGGCGCTCACCCATTTACGCTTCTCGACTACTCAATAGTACATAACGGTGAAATTTCATCCTACGACGCAAACCGTCGTTTCATAGAAATGTTCGGGTATAAATGTACGCTCCAAACAGATACAGAAGTTATTACATATATAATGGACTATCTGCTCCGTGTGCAGGGGCTGACTCTTGAAGAAGCAGCTTCGGTTATCGCAGCACCCTTCTGGAGCACAATAAGCCATAAGGATGGCGCAGAGCGTGAAAAGCTTACTTATTTAAGAACGGTGTTTTCAAATCTGCTTATAACAGGTCCGTTTTCCATTGTTTTTGGTTTCAACGGCGGACTTATGGCGCTTAATGACCGTTTGAAGCTCCGTTCAATGGTTATCGGAGAAAAGGACGATAAGGTTTACATTGCCAGTGAAGAAGCCGCAATCCGCGTGATGGAACCGAATGCGGAAAATATTTACGCACCTGCAGGCGGCGAGGCGGTAATAATCAGAGCTAAGGAGGGTTCTTTCTGATGGGAACATTGATATATCCTGAATTTGAGGTTGTCAGAAATGATGACCGCTGTATAAGATGCCGTGTTTGCGAGCGGCAGTGTGCAAATGATGTGCACCGCTTTGACGAGGATCTTAATCTTGTTATTGCAGATGAAACAAAATGTGTGAATTGTCAGCGCTGTGTAACACTTTGCCCCACAAGGGCACTTAAAATCGTAAAGAGTGACTGTCGTCTTCGTGAAAATGCGAACTGGACAAACGACATTATCAAGGAAATTTACAAACAGGCAGACAGCGGTGGGGTTCTTCTTTCTTCAATGGGTACCCCCAAGGCACTTCCCGTTTACTGGGACAGAATTCTCATCAATGCTTCGCAGGTTACAAATCCGCCGATTGACCCGTTGAGAGAACCGATGGAAACAAGAGTGTTCCTTGGCAAGAAGCCAGAAAAAATCAGCCGTAACAGTGACGGAAGCCTTAATTATGAAATACAACCTCAGCTTGAACTTTCAATGCCTGTTATGTTCTCGGCAATGAGCTACGGCTCAATCAGTTACAACGCTCACGCAAGCCTTGCAAGAGCTGCTGCTGAGCTCGGTATTTACTACAACACGGGTGAGGGCGGTCTGCATGAGGATTTCTATTGCTACGGCGAAAATACCATAGTTCAGGTCGCTTCGGGACGCTTTGGGGTACATAAGGATTACCTTGAAGCAGGCGCAGCTGTTGAAATCAAGATGGGACAAGGCGCAAAGCCGGGTATCGGCGGACATCTCCCCGGTACGAAAATTGTCGGTGACATTTCCAAAACAAGAATGATTCCCGAGGGTTCGGACGCAATCTCACCTGCTCCTCATCACGATATCTATTCCATCGAGGACCTTCGCCAGCTTGTATTCTCACTTAAAGAGGCAACGGAATACAAGAAGCCTATTATCGTAAAGGTTGCCGCTGTTCACAATATTGCCGCTATCGCAAGCGGTATTGCACGAAGCGGTGCGGATATTATTGCAATCGACGGTTTCAGAGGCGGTACAGGTGCCGCTCCAACACGAATTCGTGATAACGTTGGTATGCCTATTGAGCTTGCGCTTGCAGCAGTTGACTCAAGACTCCGTGAGGAGGGCATACGCAACAATGTTTCTCTTGTTGTCGGAGGAAGTATAAGAAGTGCTGCTGATGTAGTCAAGGCAATAGCACTTGGCGCAGACGCTTGCTATATTGCAACCTCTGCATTACTTGCAATGGGATGTCATCTGTGCCGTACCTGTCAGACAGGCAAGTGCAACTGGGGCATTGCAACCCAGCGCCCTGAGCTTGTAAAAAGACTCAATCCCGATATCGGCACTGAACGTCTTGTGAACCTGCTTAACGCATGGAGACACGAAATTATGGAGCTTATGGGCGGTATGGGTATCAATTCAATCGAAGCTTTACGGGGCAACCGTCTGATGCTCCGCGGAGTAGGACTTACAGGAAAGGAGCTTGAGATACTTGGTATCTCACACGCAGGAGAATGAAAAAGGTATATGTAAATGAAGAATGGTGTCTTGGCTGCCATTTGTGTGAATATAACTGTGCTTTGGCAAATTCGGGCGAAAGCGATATGGTAAAAGCCTTGAAAAACAAGAAAATTTATCCCCGTATAAGGGTTGAAGAAAAGGACGATACCTCCTTTGCAGTATCCTGCCGCCATTGCTCCGACCCACTTTGCGTAAAGAGCTGTATTTCGGGTGCACTTCACGTCACCGATGGTATTGTCAGCATTGATTACAACAAATGTGTCGGCTGTCTTACCTGCGTGCTGGTATGTCCCTTTGGTGCTATTTCCAAAGGTGAAAGCGGTAACGTACAGAAATGTCAATTGTGCGCAGAAAACTCCTGCGGAAGTCCTGCCTGTGTACAGGGCTGTCCAAACAGAGCAATTGTTTATGAGGAAAGGTGAGCGTGATGAGTAAATATGTTATTATCGGAAACGGCACTGCTGCCGTGGGCTGTATCGAGGGTATACGAAGCAGGGATGCGAAATCGGAAATTACCGTTGTTTCCGCGGAAAATACCCCTGTATACTGCCGCCCCCTCATTTCGTATTACCTGGAGGGAAAAACCGACCTTGACAGAATGAAATACCGCCCTGACAGCTTTTATGCAGACAACGGCTGTACGGTTCTGTACGGCAGAAAAGCTGTTTCTGTTGACAATTCCGCAAAGACGGTTATACTTGATGACAGAAGCAGCCTGAAATATGATTATCTTTGTATTGCAGCAGGCTCTTCACCATTTGTTCCGCAGTTCAAGGGACTTAATACTGTAAAGAACAAGTTTACATTTACGACTATTGAGGACACGCTTGCTCTTGAAAAAAATCTTGATAAAAGCTCGCACGTGCTTATAATCGGTGCAGGTCTTATCGGTCTGAAATGTGCGGAGGGAATTGCGGAACGTGTATCGGAAATTACCGTGTGTGACCTGTCCGACAGAATTCTTTCAAGCATCCTCGACAGTGAATGTGCGGCGCTGATGCAGAAGCGTCTTGAAGAAAACGGCGTAAAATTTCTGCTTAACGACAGTGCGGAAAGCTTTGACACAAATACTGCTGTTATGAAAAGCGGAAAAACGGTTGATTTTGATGTGCTTGTTCTTGCGGTCGGCGTAAAGCCTAATACTTTCCTGCTTAAAGAAATCGGCGGCGAAGTGAATAAAGGAATTATCGTAAACGATAAAATGCAGACCTCAATTGACAATATTTACGCCGCAGGTGACTGCACCGAAGGAATGGATATTTCCTTCGGTGACAGAAGAATACTTGCAATTATGCCTAATGCTTATATGCAGGGACATTGTGCAGGCGTAAATATGGCAGGCGGAAAAGAAAGGTTTGACAAAGCTATTCCTATGAATTCAATCGGATTTTTCGGGCTGCACGCAATAACCGCAGGCAGTTGCTTCACGGAAGAACAGGGCGGAGAATCTTTCGAAGAAAAATCGGAAGGCTCAATCAAAAGACTTTATTTCAAGGACGGCTTCCTTACAGGCTATATGCTGGTTGGAAATGTTGAACGAGCAGGCATTTACACAAAGCTTATCCGTGAAAAAACTCCGCTCTCTGAAATTGATACAGATACAATGAAGAAAAAGCCTTCATTAACAATATTTTCACGGGATAACCGTAGAAACAGTTTAGGAGGTACAGTATAATATGATTATCGACGCAAAGGAACTTGATTACAAGCAGCTTAATGAAGCACTTCGCTCAACTGACGCTGACTGCACAATTACAAACTGTCTTGGACAAAGATTTATTGCTTCCGGAATGTCCGACAAAAAAATTACAATCAGCGGTGTTCCCGGTAACGCTCTCGGTGCTTATCTTAACGGTGCGGAAATTGAAGTTGCCGAAAATGCACAGGATGCCGTAGGCGATACAATGAACGATGGCACAATCACCATTTACGGCAATGTTGGCGATGCCGTCGGATATGCAATGAGAGGCGGAAAAATCCTTATAAAGGGTAATGCCGGATATCGTGCAGGCATTCATATGAAAGCCTACAAGGAAAAACACCCCACAATGATAATCGGCGGACGCTGCGGAAGCTTTTTGGGCGAATATCAGGCAGGCGGAACAATTCTCGTTCTCGGCATCGGAATCGGCGACAAGCGTATTGTAGGTAACTACCCTTCAACTGGAATGCACGGCGGAAAGGTTTATATTCGTTCCGACTGTAAGGGAATACGCTTTCCGAAACAAGTTACTGCAAGACCTGCTGAAGGTGATGAAATAGAAGAAATCAGGACTCTTACAGAAGAATACTGCACTGTTTTCGGATACAATGCGGAGGAATTGCTTGAATCGCCATTCACAGTTGTTGTTCCCGACAGTAAAAACCCGTACAAGCAAATGTATGTTGCAAATTAAAAACTGATTAATGAATTCGGAAGGGACGGTCATGCAAATGAAATATTCGGCACAGGAAGTTATTCAGTATATAAATGAGGAAGACGTGAAATTCATACGACTTGCCTTCTGTGATGTTTTCGGAATACAAAAAAACGTTTCAATAATGTCAAGCGAAATTTCCCGTGCTTTTGAATATGGCATTGCTATTGACGCGTCTGCCGTTGAAGGCTTCGGAGATGAAACAAACTCGGATTTGCTGCTTCACCCCGACCCTGAAACTCTTGCTGTACTCCCATGGCGTCCCGAACACGGCCGCGTTGTAAGAATGTTCTGCAGTATAACCTATCCTGACGGCAAAATCTTTGAATGTGACACAAGAAGTCTGTTGAAAAAAGCGGTTAAAGACGCTGAGGCTGCAGGAGTTGAATTTTCATTCGGTTCGGAAATGGAATTTTATCTTTTCAAGCTTGATGATAAGGGAAACAAGACCTTTGAACCTTATGACGAAGCAGGATATATGGATATTGCTCCCGATGACCGTGGAGAAAATATTCGCAGAGAAATATGCCTTACCCTTGAACAGATGGGAATCAGACCCGAAAGCTCACATCATAAGGAAGGCCCCGGACAAAACGAAATTGATTTTAGGTATTCGAACCCTCTCTCTGCTGCTGACAATGCTATAACTTTCCAAGTGATAGTAAAAACCATTGCACGCAGAAATGGTCTTTGGGCAGATTTCTCTCCAAAACCGCTTAAAAATAATCCCGGCAGCGGATTTCACATAAATATATCTGCCAAAGATAAGCACGGCAGCGACCTTTTACCTCATATAATTGCAGGTGTTCTTGAAAATGTATACGATATGACAATCTTTCTTAACCCATCAAAACAATCCTATAAGCGGTTCGGAAGCTGTAAAGCACCGAAATATATTTCTTGGTCGAAAGAAAACCGTTCTCAGCTTGTAAGAGTTCCTGCCGCAGTGGGGGAATATCGCAGAATTGAACTGCGTTCACCCGACCCGGGTGCAAATCCTTATCTTGCATTTACACTTCTTATTTATGCAGGCTTGAACGGAATAAGCAATAAGCTTACACCTCCTGCTCCTGCCGACATTAATTTGTTCACGGCAAATCAGTCCACCCTTGAAAAATTCAGATGTCTGCCGAGAAATATAAATGAAGCTGCTGAAGCAGCAGCGAAAAGCTCGTTCATTTTTAAGCACTTTCCCGAACAGATTACCCGTATTTATACTGATTTCCACGATAAATCCGACGCCTGAACGCATACCTAAAATAACGGAATTTCATCGAAAGGAGGACGCAAGCATATGAGCTTAAAAGAACGGATATACAGTATTCTTATTGTTTCTGCGGCAGATAATTTTAATTCTTCATTGAAAGAACTTCTTTCCGAATCAAAATATTCCCCTGTCTGCATTGCTGCAAGCATCAGCGAAGCCAAAAGAGAGATTCTTGAACGTTCCTATGATTTCGTTCTGATAAATTCCCCGCTTCCTGATGATAATGGTACAAAATTTTCAATTGATGTATGCAGTAGGAGTAATGCCATCGTTCTTCTGTTTATACGAAATGAAATTTATTATTCCATTTATGATAAGGTAGCGGAATACGGTGTGTTTACACTTTCAAAGCCTGTATCAAGACAGGCAGTTTTCCAAGCTCTTGACTGGCTTGCCAGTGCAAGAGAGCGCTTGAGAAAGCTTGAAAAGAAAACCGTATCCATTGAAGAAAAAATGGAGGAAATACGCATCGTCAACAGGGCAAAATGGCTTCTTATTGAAGTTCTGAAAATGACCGAAGCCGACGCTCATCGATACATTGAAAAGCAGGCTATGGATCGTTGTATTTCAAAACGGGCGGTTGCTGAAGATATTATAAGAACATATTCATAATAGTAAAGGATGATAATCCAGATGTTTAATTCAGAAAATCTATCTGTAAACGAACAAAACCATTTAACCATAGGTAACCATGATACCGTTGAGCTTGCAAAAGAGTTCGGTACACCCTTGTATGTTCTCGATGAAGACCTTATGAGAAAAAATTGCCGCAGCTACAAGGAAGCCCTTGATAAATACTACGGCGGCAACGGACTTATTCTTTTTGCAAGCAAGGCACTCTGTACAATGCATACGGCAAAGGTTACGGAGGAAGAGGGACTTGGCGCAGACGTTGTTTCGGGCGGAGAGCTATACACCTTGCATAAGGCGGATTTTCCTATGGAAAAGGTATTTTTCCACGGCAACAACAAGACATATGATGAAATTGAACTTGCTATCAAACTCGGAGTCGGCCATATTGTTGTGGATAATCGTTATGAGCTTGACCTTGTCAATGAGATTGCAAAATCCTACGGAATTATTCAAAAAATACTTTTCCGTATCAAGCCGGGTATCGACGCACATACCCATGATTTTATAAAGACAGGTCAGATTGATTCAAAATTTGGTGTAGCGCTTGAAAACGGAGAGGCTATTCAGATTCACCAATATGCTTTGACCCTTCCCAACATTCAGATTGATGGCGTGCATTGTCACATCGGTTCGCAGATTTTTGATGTGGAACCCTTCTGTGAAGCTGCAAATGTAATGCTGAACTTTATTTCCGATTTGTACGATAGTCTTTCTCTCAAGATTAAGATACTGAATTTAGGAGGCGGTTTCGGAATTAAGTATTCATCGGAAGATGACCCTCTTCCTGTATCCGTATACATTGAAAAGGTTGCCGAAGCAGTAAAGGCCTTTGCATTAGAAAAAGGAATTAAGCCTCCGTTCCTTGTTTTTGAGCCTGGACGTTCCATTGCAGCATCGGCGGGCATAACCCTTTATACTGTCGGCTGTGTAAAGGAAATTGAAAATGTACGCACCTACGTATCTGTGGACGGAGGTATGAGTGATAATCCACGATATATTCTTTATGGTGCTAAGTATTCTGCTGTTGTTGCCAATAACGCTTCCGCAGAACCAATTGCCCCGATAACCATTGCAGGTAAATGCTGTGAATCAGGTGACCTTATTCAGGAAAATATTATGATGCCAGAAGTTAAAGTCGGTGATACGCTTGCAGTTCTTGCTACAGGTGCATACAACTACTCTATGGCCAGCAATTACAACCGAATACCACGACCGCCGATCGTTGCAGTCAGAGGCGATGAAAAAAAGGTTATTGTTAAGCGTGAGTCCTATGAGGATATTATCAGAAATGATATCATTTGAATTAGACAGCTGTTATATCGTAACTGTGCCGCAACGTTGTTGCACGATGATATTTTGTTGTTTGTAATTATATTATTATAATCGGAATAATTTCATATTCATAGGATTGATACAAAGCAGGACTGTTGCTTATGATGATTAAGCAACAGTCCTGCTTTTATTGTAATATTCTATTATATCAACCGCTTTGCTCAACATCTCTAACAGAAACCAACGACACGCGGTTTTGGAGAAGTTTCCCCACACCACCTGCAAATGGCTTGTTTGCGTTAGTTTTTCATTTTGAAATAGTAAAAATACGACGAAAATACGACACTTTAAATAATAATCATTTGGATTTATCTGAGCATCTTTGATAACCATAACGGTTATGCAAAAGTGTATTTTACTACACT
>JAFTWI010000018.1 GCA_017465345.1 Oscillospiraceae bacterium | reverse complement strand
GGGATTAAAGCAAATTTTTCAGTTCAGCAAGAATTGCCGAGCTGTCAAGGTCAACCTTTGTTTTGGCAGGAATACGGCTTACCGTTTCGCAGTAGCGGTCAACGGCAAAAAGCCCCAGTTCCTCAAATATATCAAGCGCAAGACGGAACTTGCAGTAGTTGATTGCGTCGGAGTGTACTGTGCTGTAAACCGAATCAAAGGACATTCCCTCGCCCATTACAGCCCTGTATATAACCGCAAGGTCGTTTCTGTCAGGAACAATTCTCGGAATGAGTGCTTCTTCCGCACCCTCCCCGCGTTTGTATTTTTCGTAAGCATCCTTTGCGGCAAAGTATTTCTGCTGAGGAATACCGCTTTTACGCAGGTCTGCAATTCGAATATTCACGGAAGTATTTCCGCCGTAGGTATTTATTTCAGGGTATGCAAGAATATCCAGCATATCCCCTGCTTTGTAAGGAAATTCAGCAGTTTTTGTGCCGAACATAAGCCCATATACACCGCTGTTTCCGTATGTAAGCTTTAATTTGGTGTGAGCACCGCCCGAAAGAGCATTCACATCAAGCAGCCTTACCGAAAGCATCGCAAATAATGGCTGTGGATTGCCCTCACCGCAAGGTTCAAGCACCGAAAGAGAGTGCACGCTGTCCACAGAAAGCTCCTGCGGAGTGATAAGCTTATCGGCGTGAAGCGTAAGAACAGGCATTGCAGGGAAATTTTCAGCTGCATATTTCTGCAAAGCACTGTCAAAATTATCAATATCGGATTTGAGGAGTGAAAAGCCGCCTGCACCGCTGTGTCCGCCGAATTTTGTCAGTACGTCTGCACAGGCTGTAAGTGCCTTGTGAATGGAGAAGCCTTCAACGGAGCGTGCCGAGCCGCGTGCATAATCGCCGTCATCGGAAAGAATGAAAACAGGTTTTCCGAAGCGTTCAACAAGCTTTGCCGCAACAATTCCTATTACGCCGTGATGCCAGCCCTCGCCATAGAGAAACAGCACCCGCTTGTTCAGAATTTCAGGCTTTGCAAGAATTGAAGTCTTGATTTCCTCCATTATATCAGCCTCGGTTTTTCGGCGTTCGGTATTGAGCTGATTAAGGCGGTTTGCCATTACCTCAGCTTCTTCGGGATCCTCACAAAGAAGCAGGTCAACCGCTTCACTTGCTGAACCGAAGCGTCCCGAAGCGTTAATTCTCGGAGCAATAGAAAATGCGGCACTTGTTGATGAAACAGGAGCCTTTACGCCTGCAACTGAGATAAGTGCCTGCAAGCCCACATTTTCTGTATTTTCAAGATAGTGAAGTCCCTGACGGACAATCTCACGGTTTTCTCCGTTAAGCGGAACGATATCAGCAATTGTAGCAATAGCCGCAAGGTCGGAAAACTGCTCCATTGCCGAACTGTAATCGCCGCCGTCCATAGCCGCAATAAGCTTCAGCGCCACGCCGCAGCCGCACAAATCCTTGAACGGCGAAGTATCATCTATACGATGCGGGTCAACAACCGCCGCCGCTTCGGGGAGCACCTCTCCTGGCTGGTGATGGTCGGTAATAACAAGCTCCATACCAAGCTCGGAAACAAGCTTTGCCTCCTCGACGGCAGATATACCGTTATCTACCGTAACAATAAGCTCCACACCGCTTTCAGCAAGACGTTTTACAGCGTCCTTGCAAAGTCCGTAGCCTTCACTTCGGTGATTTATGTAGTATTCCACGTTTCCGCCTATACATTCAAGATATGAGTAAAGAACTGCCGTTGCAGTTATGCCGTCACAGTCATAGTCTCCATACACGCATATACGTCTTCCTTCATCAACAGCGGAAAGAAGTGTTTCAGCCGCCTCACGCATATCCTTGATGAGAAATGGGTCGGAAAGGATTTCTCCCTCACAATGCTGATTAAAAAATTCTGCAGCCTTTTCCATTGTATCAATATTTCTTGCGGCAAGCACTCCTGCGCAAATCGGTGAGAGACCGCCCTGACGGGAAAGCATTTCAACAGCCTTCGGGTCAGGCTTGCCGATAATCCATTTTTTCATATAAAAACCTACCGCCGCAAAACATCAAAAGCATTAAAGCAAAACAGCAACGGTTCCTTTCAGCTCTAAAATAAATATTATCTTTTATTATACCATATTTAATGTATAATAATCAAGATATACGGCAAACAATTTTACACGGATATAAAAAACACTTACGCCTCGTTTTTGTCTGATACATAAAAAATCTTTGTCATTTCTTTACTTCATTTGTGCAAAAACGAGAAAATATTTCTTGTCATAAATTGTACTTTTATTGTTTTTTGCTTGTTGTTATAATGAAGTTGTATGTGAAAAAATCAAAACATATCGGACGGAAAGGCTTCCGTCAAGGATTGATAAAAGGAGATTTTAAATTATGACGGCTTCCGAAATTATTCTTATTGCAATCAAAGCATTCGGCGGTGTATCACTGTTTATTTATGGTATGGTAATGCTAAGCCGTGGCCTTGAAAAAATTTCAAGCGGAAAAATGGAAAAGGTTCTTTCCGGGCTTACAAGCAATATATTCAAAAGCGTATTGCTGGGTGCCTTCGTTACAGCGGCAATCCAGAGCTCAGGTGCAACAACCGTTATCGTCGTTGGTATGGTTAACGCAGGTATTCTCAAGCTCCGTTCCGCTATCGGCGTAATTATGGGTGCCAATATCGGTACAACAATTACAGGTCAGATTCTCCGTCTGGGTGACCTCGAAAACAATGAGAATGTGGGCTTTGTAATGAGCCTTCTTACTCCAACATATCTTGCACCGATGATTGCAATTTCAGGTTTGCTAATTTATATGCTCTGCAAGAACGATACAAAGAAAAACATAGGTGAGTCCCTCGTTGGTCTTGGTATTCTCTTCACAGGTATGCTTTCAATGACTTCCGCTGTAAAGCCGCTTTCCGAGCTTGAAGCATTCAGAACACTTTTCGCAACACTCTCCAACCCATTCCTCGGTATTATTGCAGGTGCAGTTGTAACAGCACTTCTCCAGAGCTCCTCTGCTTCTGTCGGTATCCTTCAGGCTATTTCCGCAACTGGCATCCTCAAATTCTCCTCTGCATTCCCTATTATCATGGGTCAGAATATCGGTACCTGCGTAACTTCAATCATCTCTGCAGTTGGTACATCAAAGAACGCTAAGCGTGCAGCAATGGTTCACCTTTACTTCAACGTAATCGGTACTGTTCTGTTCCTCGTGTTCTTCTACTCCATAAAAGCACTTATCGGTTTCTCATTCTGGGACGACCCTATCGATATGGGTGGTATCGCCAACTTCCATACATTGTTCAACATTGTTGTAACGCTTGTTCTCCTGCCATTCGCAGGGCTTATCGAAAAGCTTGCATGCGCAACAATCCGTGACAAGGTTATCAAAGAAGGCGATGAAGGCGAAGAAAAGGAAATCGTGTTCAATACTATCGACGACCGTCTTCTCAAGTCCCCTGCACTTGCTATCCAGCAGGCAAGCAACTCTGTAATTGATATGGGACGTATGGCTCATCAGAACTTTATCGGTATGAGAAAGCTGTTCAATAAGGATGAGTACGATGACAGAGAAGTCGCTCACCTCAAGGACAACGAAGAAGCTCTCGACGTTATGGAGGACAGACTCAATGCGTACCTCGTAAAGATTACAGAATGTGAACTTACGGACTACGAAAACCGCCGTGTTACAGAGCTTCTCCACCTTACATCCGAATTTGAGCGTATCGGTGACTACGCAATGAACCTTATCGAAATTGCTGATAAGCTCCACGATATGAATATCGAATTTTCCGAAGGCGCTCTCAAGGAGCTTGGCGTAATTTCCGACGCTGTTCAGGAAATCATCAGAATGTCCGTTGAAACTGTAAAGAACAACGATACCGAGCTTGCTATCAAAATCGAGCCGCTCGAAGAAACTGTTGACTTCCTCAATGAAACTCTCAAAGCACGTCACATTGAGCGTCTTAAAGAAGGCAAGTGCGTTGTTGAAACAGGTATTAATTTCCTCGACACACTCATCAATCTCGAACGTATCTCCGACCACTGCTCCAACGTTGCGGTTTACGTTCTCGGTACACAGAAAAAGCCTACCGTACTCAACCGTCACGAATATATCCAGAATCAGCACGCAGGCGGCGACGAGGCTTTCAACAATCTTACAAAGGAATATATGGCAAAGTACAGCCTTCAGTAATGGCTCTTTCAGCACCGTCCCAACATAATAATGTCAGGAACGGTGCTGTTTTTATAATATGAATTTACCAAAAGGAGGCAAAATTGTTATGGATAATTTTACATTCTACAGCCCTACCGAGTTTGTTTTCGGCAAGGATACCGAAAACGAGTGCGGCAAGTACGTGAAGAAGTACGGCGGAAGCAAGGTGCTCATCCACTATGGCGGAGGCTCAGCTGTAAAGTCGGGACTTCTTGACCGTGTAAAGAAGTCACTTGACGCTGAGGGTATCGCATACTGCGAGCTTGGCGGAGTTAAGCCTAACCCACGTGATACAAAGATTTACGAGGGTATCGAGCTTTGCCGCAAGGAAAATGTTGACTTCATCCTTTCCGTTGGCGGCGGCTCCTGTATCGACAGCGCAAAGGGTATCGCAATGGGTGTGCCTTATGACGGCGATTTCTGGGATTTCTACACAAGAAAGGCTGAAATCAAGAAGGTTCTCCCTATCGGTACTGTTCTTACAATTGCTGCGGCAGGCAGCGAAGGCTCAGGCGCAACTGTTGTTACAAAGGAAGATGGAATGTTAAAGCGTGACGCGGCTTCCGATATGCTCCGTCCGAGATTTTCAGTGCTCAACCCTGAGCTTACCTGTACACTTCCTGCATATCAGACAGGCTGTGGTGCAACTGATATTATGGCGCACGTTTTCGAGCGTTACTTCACAAACACAAAGGAAGTCGAAATCACAGACAGACTTTGCGAAGCGGTGCTCCTTACAATGATAAAGGAAACTCCGAGAGTAATCGCTGACCCGAATAATTATGAGGCAAGAGCCAACATTATGTGGGCGGGTACGGTTGCACACAACGATATCATCGGTGTAGGCAGAAGTCAGGACTGGAACAGCCACGGTATCGAGCACGAGCTTTCAGGTCTTTATGACGTTGCTCACGGTGCAGGTCTTGCGGTTGTAATGCCTGCGTGGATGGAATTTGTTATGCACCACGACGTTATGCGTTTTGCACAGATGGCAACAAGAATATGGGGCTGTGAAATGAACTTTGAAAATCCTGAGGAAACTGCAAAGCAGGGCATTAAGGCATTCAGAAAGTTCCTCCACGAAATCGGTATGCCAATCAATTTTGCCGAACTGGGCGCAAAGGAAGAAGATATTCCGACTCTCGTTGAAAAGCACGGCGTAGGTGACGGACAGACATGGGGCTTTGTACGTCTTTCCGCGGCTGATATTACTGAAATTCTTACAATTGCGGCTCACGCAACAATTTGATTGTAAAGGAGAATTATTATGGTGAATGTAAAAGGCAGATGGGCACTTATTACAGGTGCAAGCAGAGGTATCGGCTACCTTACAGCAAAGTTTATGGCAGAGCAGGGCTGTAACCTTATCCTCCACAGCAGAAAAATCGAAAACTGCGACAAGGTGCTCGCTGAGGTAAAGGCTCTCGGAGTTGAAGCTTATGCTGTTGCAGCTGAACTTTCCGACCTTGATGCTGTTGAAAAGATGCTTGCTGAAATTGACGCTCTCGGTATGACCGTTGATATCGTGCTGAACAACGCTGGCTTGCAGATTGCTTACAGAAATGAGTATTTCAAGACACCTGTTTCCGACTACACAGAAAGCTTCAAAATCAACACAATTGCCCCTGCCATGATTTGCTATCACTTTATGCCTAAGATGATTGCAAACGGCTTCGGCAGAATTCTCAACACAACAAGCGGTATCCGCCTTGAGCCACAGCAGGCAGGCTACTCCGCAAGTAAGGCTGCACTTGATAAAATCACAATCGACCTCGGCTCAACTGTTGAGGGCACTGACGTTTGTATCAACCTCACAGACCCGGGTTGGTGCAGAACTGACCTCGGCGGACCACACGCTCCAAACGCTCCGGAAAGTGCAATCCCAGGCATTGTAGTGGGTGCTTTCATTGATGATAAGAAATCAGGCAGATACCTCAATGCACCATTTTTCACAGGTATGACCCTTGAGGACGCTGTAAAGAAGGCTGAAGCGGAGTTTGACAGTCCATACGGAAAATAAGGTGAATTTATGATTTATATCAATCAGTCTGGTTATCTTACAGACGGAACAAAACGTGCTGTAATTCTTGACCCTGCGGATAAATTTGATGTCCTCGACAGCAATGGCAAATCTGTCTTTTCAGGCAGCGTCAATTACTTTGGTTTTGACGAATGTTCGGGTGACGAGGTGTATACGGCGGATTTTTCCGAATTTGCTGAGGAGGGCAGTTTTACACTCCGCACAGACGGAGGCAACGTGTCCGAGTCATTTACAATCGGTTCAGATGTGTATGACAAGCTGTTTGACGATATTTCAAAGGCATTTTATTACCTGCGCTGCGGCTGCGGACTGGACGAAAAACACGCAGGCGTTTATAAGCACGGCAAATGCCACCACACCAAGGCTGTTCTCTGGGAGGATAACTCCGTTGAAATCGAAGCAAGCGGCGGCTGGCACGATGCAGGCGATTACGGCAGATATGTTACAGCAGGTGCAACTGCCCTTGCACATCTTCTGTACGGCTATGTGCTTTTCCCGAAAGCTTTTGAAAAGCAAAATCTGAATATACCAGAAAGCGGAAACGGCGTCCCCGATATGCTTTCTGAGTGCCGATATGAGCTGGAATGGCTGCTGAAAATGCAGAGAGCTGACGGCGGAGTTTATCACAAGCTTACAACTAAGGGGCACGCTGCATTTGTAATGCCAGATGACGATAAGGGACAGCTTTATGCACTTCCCGTTTCATCTATGGCAACAGCAGATTTTGCGGCTGTATGCGCACTGGCTTACCGTGTATACCAAAAGTTCGACAGTACCTTTGCAGGCAAGCTTCTTGAAGCGGCTGAAAGGGCTGAAAAGTGGCTTGAAGCTAATCCCGAGTTTCTGTTTGACAATCCTAAGGAATGTACAACAGGGGGCTACGGCGAATGGAATGACGAAGACAATCGTTTCTGGGCGTATGCAGAGCTGTTTGCAACAACAGGAAACAAGACATATCACGATAAAATGAAATCAGCACTGAAAAAGAATTTTCCTATCACACATCTTGGATATGCTTCTGTAGGCGGACTCGGTGCACTTGCATATATGACCTGTGGACGTGCAGAATGTGAAAATCCCCTTGTTGAAAAGTTCAGAAAGGCGTATGCTGACGAAGCTGAAATGCTTGCAGCACTGACGCAGGAAAGCGGCTATGGTGCAGCAATGTCAGAAAAGCATTATTTCTGGGGCAGTAATATGAACCTCATGAAGCACGGAATGATTTTTGCAATTGCCACAGCCTGCTGTCAAAAGGATTATACAGCTTATGCGCAGAAACAGCTTGACGTGCTGATGGGAATAAACGCTCTCGGAATAAGTTATGTGACAGGCAACGGTTATTACCGCTGTAATTATCCCCATCTGCGCCCCTCATCGGCTGACGGGATAGAAGAATGTATTCCAGGAATGGTTATCGGCGGACCAAATAAAAATCCTGTTGAGCCTACCGCACGTCAGTTTATTTCTGATGGCACACCCCCGATGAAGTCCTACGTTGACAGAGAGGAGTTTTATTCCCTGAATGAAATCACAATTTACTGGAATTCTCCTGCAGTGTTCACAACAGCGTTTTTACTGAAATAAAAAATCGCTCCGATTTTCGGGGCGATTTTTTGTATATAAATGTACACAAATGTTCGATAAAATTTGTGCACAAAATCGAACAAAATTTTCGAAAAACGCTTGACAAATCAGAACAGGTGTTCTATAATATAAAACAGAACAAACGTGCAGAACAAATGTACAGATTGCGCAGAGAAAAAAAGATGCGCCGAAAGGATTTTTATTATGACAACTTCCAATGCAAGAAAGCTTACTGTTGAAAAAAATATCACAATGACAAGACGTGTAGCAAGGAAAAACAACCTCGCCGCTCAGAAACTTGTGGGCGTAATTATGCTCGTTCTTGTAGCAATTGCATTTATGGTTGGCGGACGCCTTGTGGGAGCTGCTGTTCTTCTTCCGTTTGCACTTGCGGCAGTATTTTCCAAAGAAAAGGTTCTTGATTTTGGAATTTTCTCAAACAAGTTAAATTATTACAGATAATGTATGTCGATTTCTGTTGCATAAAAAATGTTTTTGAGTTATAATGAAACTATGCAAAAAAATATTTTTTGGCGGGAACTTACTCAGCTATTTCCCAGACCACCTGTGGAAAATACCGTCAGGAAGGGCACAGAATGAAAAAATACATTGCAATACTGCTTGCAGCTTTTTTGCTTGCAGGCTGTGAAAAAATTGAAGATGAGCCGATTGAAGCAACTCTCCCCTCAGAATCAATCACTAAGGTTGAAACTTTGGCTCAGACAGAGAATACTATTCCCGAAACACTTGCTGAACTTCCTAAAGAAACTGTTGAAACAGACGAGGCAGTCGAAGCAGGTGGAGATGTGGACGAATTATCTGACTCCGTCGATGTAACAGGTATATCGCTGACTTTCTATGAGATTACCCTGCAAGTCGGACAAAGCAAAATGCCTATTGTTACAATGACACCCGAAAACGCCTCCGACAAAAGCGAAATATGGACAACAAGCAATGAAACTGTTGCAACAGTTGACAGCCTTGGAAATATTACCGCAAAATCCGAAGGAAAATGTGTTATAACTGTTGCATCAGCGCAAAACCCCGATGTCTATGCAAATGTAGCCATAACGGTCTCGCCCGAAACGCAAATTACATATATAGACGGAATTCTCATTGCCAATAAAACCTATGCCCTGCCATCAGATTATGCACCGGGAGTTGACCCCGAAGCAGAAGCTGCATTCCACGAAATGCAGACCGCTGCTGCAGAACTTGGATTGAATCTTTACATTTCATCGGGATACAGAAGCTATGATTATCAAGCAGGACTTTATCAGCGCTATGTTGACCGCAGCGGACAAGCTGAGGCTGACCGATATTCTGCACGTCCCGGACATTCCGAACATCAGACAGGACTCGCTTTCGACCTGAACACAATAAGCGATGAATTCAAAGATACTGACGAAGGGAAATGGGTTGCTGAAAATTGTCATAAATACGGCTTTATAGTTCGTTATCCAGAGGATAAAGAAGCAATTACAGGGTATATGTATGAGCCGTGGCATATACGTTATCTTGGAACTGATATAGCTACTAACGTGTTTGAAAGCGGGTTATGCCTTGAGGAATATCTCGGAATTACATCTGAATACAACGAGTAAAAATCCGTCTTGATTAATTTCAAGACGGATTTTCAATTAGTTCTTCTTTTTGTTTAAAGCAACACCTGTAAGCACAGATCCCATTGCAGCGATTGCAGCTAAAATCGGGAAAACTGTACCTGTCTTAGGGTTGTCAGCAAGAGGTACTTCCATGTCTGCAAAGTCAACAAGATTTTTTTCATCGTCAGTTGCTGTATCTGACATATCAGGAGTTTCAGCAAGAGGGACACTGCTTTCCTCAAACTCAACTGTCTCAGCAAGAGGAACAGGGGCTTCATCAATTTCTACAGTCTTTTCAGAATTGTTATTAACAACACTTGGAGTCACAGGATTTATCACAGGAGCTGGAGTAATTACAGGTGTTGTATTTACAACAGGAACATAGACATTATTAGTAGTGTTTTCATCACCGTTTACTTCAGTGTTGCCTTCACCTTCGTTAGTGTTTTCATCACCGTTTACTTCAGTGTTGCCTTC
>JAFTWI010000169.1 GCA_017465345.1 Oscillospiraceae bacterium | reverse complement strand
TTCTTGCGATGCCTTTTATTGTGGACGAAAAAGAATATTTTGAGGGTGTAAGCTGTACCTATGAACAGTTCTTTGAAATGCTTGGTTCAGGAAGCGATGTTTCTACTTCTCAGCCTTCACCTGAGTCTCTTACTTCTCTTTGGGACGAAGTACTCAAAACCAATGACTATATTATCCATATTCCTATGTCTTCTGCGCTCAGCGGTTCCTGCGGAACAGCAAAGGCTCTCGCTGCTGACTATAACGGAAAGGTTGTAGTTGTAGATAACAAGAGAATTTCTATCAGCCAGCGTCAATCTGTTATCGACGCTCAGACTCTTATCGCTCAGGGTCTTTCCGCTGCTGATATTTGCGCAAAACTTGAAGAAACAGCATTTAATTCCAGTATCTATCTTGCTGTAAATACTCTTGAGCTTCTCAAAAAAAGCGGACGCGTTACAGCAGCAGGTGCAGCAGTAGCTTCAATTCTCGGAATTAAGCCTGTTCTCCAGATTCAGGGCGAAAAGCTTGACGCTTATGCAAAGGCAAGAGGTATGGCAAATGCACAGAAAACAATGCTTGCCGCTGCTGAAAAAGACCTCGAAACACGCTTCAAGGGCAAGAATATCCGTATTGACCTCGCTTATTCAGGCGATATCGCACCTGCAAACGAGTGGAAGAAAATTGTCCGTAAGCACTTTGGTGATAAGACAATTCAAATGTACAAGCTTCCTGTAAGTATTTCCTGTCATGTTGGCGCAGGAGTTTGCGCAATTGGTATTATTGAGTGTATCTGAGGTGTATAGATGAAATATAAGGCTATACTTTTCGATTTGGACGGAACACTCCTTCCTATGGACAACAATGTGTTTGTCAAAGGTTATTTTAAGGAGCTTGCCAAGAAGCTTTCACCAATCGGTCTTGAGCCTGATAAGCTTATCGAAACCGTGTGGGCAGGTACAAAGGCAATGGTGAAAAATGACGGGAAATGTCGTAACGATGAGATTTTCTGGGACGTATTCGGTCAGCTGACAGGTAAGGAAATTGCTCCGTTCAGAGTTGCTTCCGATATTTTCTATTCAACCGATTTTGCCAAAGCCAAAGCCTATACAGAGGAAAATCCACTTGCTGTTGAGGCTGTTAAACTTGCACGTTCTGCTGCCGAAAAGGTTGTATGTGCAACAAATCCGCTGTTTCCTATTAATGGTCAGCAGATGAGATTAAGCTGGGTTGGATTGAAGGATACCGACTTTGATTTGGTTACATCTTATGAAAGCGACAGCTTCTGCAAACCGAATCCTGAGTATTACAGAACAGTCTGTGAGAGAATTGGTGTCGAACCGAATGAGTGTCTCCATATCGGCAATGACGAGCGTGAGGACGCTTTTGCAGCTTCATCAGTCGGTATGGATTGTTACATCGTGACAGATAATGTTATTTCTTACGAGGAACACCCTTGGAACGGACGAAAAGGTACATTTGTTGAGCTTGTGGAATACCTCAGAGAATTAAGTGAATGATTTATAAAAGCCTGATTGATTAAATCGGGCTTTTTCTATTATGTAACCGTACAACTTCATTGTGCATATTATGAACTGATGGGTAAATCCCATCGGAAAAACAAGGAGGAAATGTATGGCAACTTTTTTCAATCAGGCAACCCTTTCCTACAACGGAAATGTTGTCAATTCAAATATTACCACAGGTGAACTTCTTGAAGTGCTTTCAGCAACCAAAACAGCGGTTGTTGACACATATTCAAGAAATTCCGAAGTGACCTATATCATCAATATCGTAAACTCAGGCTCAATTGCCTATAATAACCTTACCGTAACTGATGACCTCGGCGCATATACTTTCGGAGCAACAGAACTTGTTCCGCTTGATTATGTTGACGGCTCAGTACGTTACTTTGTAAACGGAACACTTCAGCCTGCACAAACCGTTGCAGCAGGCGCACCGCTTGTTATTACAGGAATTAATGTTCCTGCAGGCGGTGTTGCAACAATTGTTTACGCTGCTGAAACAAATAGCTACGCACCTCTCGGTGACACTGCAAGCATCGTAAACACAGCTGTTGTAAGCGGCACAGGTATCTCCGATATTACCGTTACTGAAACAATCACACCTGAAAATACAGCCGAACTCACAATCAGTAAGTCGCTCAATCCTACAACAGTTACCGAAAACGGTCAGCTGACTTATACCTTTGTAATTCAGAATACAGGTAACGAAGCTGTTGTTGCAACAGATAACGCAATCGTAACAGATACTTTCAATCCTGCTCTCAATATCACAGGCGTAACCTTTAACGGTACAGCATGGACTTCACCTGCGAATTACACCTATACCGAAGCAACAGGCGCATTTGCAACAAATCCGGGACAGATTACAGTTCCTGCTGCAACCTATGCTCAAAACACAGACGGCACCTGGACTATCCAGCCAGGGGTAAGCGTTCTCACAGTAACAGGTACAATTATCTGATAAAATTCATACCTCAGGGAGTTATCTCCCTGAGGTTTTTGTGTACAATGGCGAAAAACAATTTGTTCTTATATTTGTCTGAAATTATTGTTGTAATTGACGTTTTCCTGCTCTATAATAATTGCGTTTCGAATTTGAAAAAACGAGGTAATTATTATGGCAGCAACAAAGGATTTAACAAAAGGCAAACCGATGAGCCTTATCCTTGGCTTCGGCGTACCGCTTCTTTTCGGCTTTCTTTTTCAGCAGTTCTACAACCTTGCCGATACCGCAATCGTAGGACGTTTTCTCGGCAGTGACGCACTTGCTGCAGTAGGAAGCACAGGCTCGGTAAACTTCCTTATTATCGGCTTTGTAATGGGTATCTGTAATGGATTTGCAATTCCCGTTGCCCAGATGTTCGGTGCGAACGACTGGAAACAGCTTCGTAAATATGTCACAAATTCTGTGTGGCTTTGTGTTTTCTTTGCAATTGTAATCACAACTTTGACCCTGATTTTCTGTACAGATATCCTTACCCTTATGAAAACTAACGAGGACACTTTTGACCGTGCCCATACATATATTTTTACAATTTTCGCAGGTATTCCCGGTTATTTTCTCTATAATATGACAGCAGGTATCCTCCGTTCTCTCGGTGACAGCAAGACCCCTGTAAGATGGCTTGTAATCGCTTCAGTAATCAATATCGTGCTGGATATTGTGTTTATCGTAACTTTCCATCTCGATGTTTTCGGAGCAGCACTTGCAACCGTTATCGCACAGTTTGTATCAGGATTTGGCTGTCTGTTCAAGCTTTGTAAAGGATATGCAATGCTCAAACCCGAAAAAGAGGATTGGAATTTCAGTTCTAAGCACGTTGCCAATCTATGTACAATGGGATTGCCTATGGGACTTCAGTATTCCATTACCGCAATCGGAAGCGTCGTGCTTCAAACCGCAGTAAATCAGCTTGGTACGGACTCCGTTGCCGCAATTACCGCCGCAAATAAGCTTTCGATGTTTATGTGCTGTCCTTTTGATGCAATGGGAAGCACAATGGCAACCTATGCAGGACAGAATGTTGGCGCACAGAAATGGGACAGACTTAACAAAGGACTTGGTGCCTGCGTAATTCTTGGAGCAGTTTATTCTGTGTTTGCTTTTCTTGTGATGTTCTTCTTCGGGGACAAAATCGAAATGATTTTCCTTGAAGAAAACAGCCGCTATCTCCAGCCGCTTATTCAGGAATTCCTCACAATTCTTTCTTCGTTCTATTTTCCTCTTGCACTGGTCAATATCGTCCGTTTCTTCATTCAGGGAATGGGCTTTCCGCCGATTGCAACTTTTGCAGGTCTCCTTGAAATGGTGGGCAGAGGCGCAATTGCCTACCTCGTGGGAATTTTCGGCTTCACAGCCGCTTGCTTTGCTTCACCTGCCGCATGGGTGCTTGCCGATGCATTCCTTATCCCTGCGTATTTTGTGTGCAGAAAGAAGCTGCTGAAAAAGTACGGGGTTGAAAAAGTTGAGAAAGAAGCATAATGATGATAAAAGCCTGAAAGATTGTTCTTTCAGGCTTTCTGCATCTTTAAATCGAATATAAATTTGTTCAGTACGTTTTCTCTGTTGTACGATGTTTCATAATATGGCAGATTATATTCAACACATTGTTGCTTAATATAATTACTGATGTCTACAATATCAGTACAATCGCGTTTGTTTTCCTCATCGGAATGATAATATGTGTAATCGTTTGGTGTATCGAATTCCTTTAGTATCCTAAATCTTTCTTCTGATGTAACGTCAGACGATAGAAAATAATGTATCTCGCATTTTTCTTTGTCAATGAATTCATTGTAATCCTTCGGCAATAGCTGAAAAACATCAATTACAACACCATAATCACATTCGTCATATTCACCGCTGTCTGTCATAGCTTTGATAAACAGTGCAATTTTTGAACTTATAAATTCAACGTTTTTAATTGTTTCAATATCCGCGTCGGTATCAATTTTGGTTTCGGGAAATACCTTTTCAATCCCTGCAATAATAGAGTCCATACTAATATGCTGATATCCGAATTGCTTTGCTATAATTTTTGAAACAGTGCTTTTACCTGCACGAGGTACTCCTGCAACAATAATATACTTTTTCATACCCTACCTCAAAAAACAAGCCCCCGAATTCGGAGGCTTATGTACATTATTCCTCAGGCTCAATAACAGGAGCGTCAACAGCATTCTTCTTAACGCTTTCAATGCCGTTCTTGCAGCTATCCTTCTTAACGTAGCCTTCGCTTGTTGCGATAATCTGACCGTTGGAAGCCTTCAGACGGAAGCGGAATTCGCCTGCCTTGTCTTTGTAAATTTCAAACTTAGGATTCTTTTCAGTAGCAAAGCCCTCAACTGTCTGGTCTTCAATTGCAGCAATAGGAGCGTTCTTTGCAACGCTTGCACAGCCGTTCTTGCAGCTGTCAAGGCTGGAGTAAACCTCGCCGCCTGTTGCAATAATTTCACCGTTGCCAGCCTTGAGGCTGAAAGTGAAGCCTGTCTTTGTAGCCTTAATTACGAATTTACCCATAATAAATCATCCTTTCAAAGGTATTGATTACCAAATTTTATGTATTTATTGTACCATTTGAGTGAAAAAACGTCAAGCATTTTAGTTGAATTTCCACATATGCAACAAATTTTTACCTTTGTTTTGCATATATTACCTCATAAAATGGAAGAGTTGTTGCGGATTTTTGTGCGGAGTCTTAACATTGATATTTATGCTTGATTATTGTGTCAAAATGTGTTATAATTAGTGCACTATAAATATAACTTGTCATAATTTGTGACAGTTTGGAGGCGGTTATGGAAAATAAAACAGAATTCAAGCCGTATATTCCTGCGTCAAAGGTTACGCCGGAACTTACGGTGACATCAATCATCATGGGTGTTATCCTCGCTGTTGTATTCGGTGCGGCTAACGCTTACCTCGGACTCAGAGTTGGTATGACAGTTTCAGCGTCTATCCCTGCGGCTGTTATCTCAATGGGTGTAATCCGAGTTATTATGAAGAAAAACTCTATCCTCGAAAGTAACGTTGTTCAGACAATCGGTTCCGCAGGTGAATCCCTTGCAGCTGGTGCAATCTTTACACTTCCTGCACTCTTCCTCTGGGCTTCCGAAGGCGTAATGGAAAAGCCTGGTATCGTTGAAATCACACTTATCGCCCTCCTCGGCGGTCTCCTCGGTGTATTCTTTATGGTACCTCTACGTAATGCTCTTATCGTTAAGGAACACGGCGTACTCCCTTACCCTGAAGGAACAGCTTGTGCTGAAGTTCTTCTCGCTGGTGAAGAGGGCGGAGCAAACGCTTCTACTGTATTCGCAGGTATGGGCTTTGCAGCACTTTTCAAGTTCATCATCGACGGTATCAAGGCAGTACCAGGTGAAGTTTCCTTCCGTGTAAAGGGCTTCGCAGGCGAAATCGGTACACAGATTTACCCAGCTGTAATGAGCGTAGGTTATATCTGCGGTTTCAGAATTTCTTCCTATATGTTTGCAGGCGGCGTGCTCAGTTGGCTTGTACTTATCCCACTTATTGTAATGTTCGGTGAAAACGCTGTTATCTATCCAAGCGACGGAGCAACAATCGGTCAGATTTTTGCTGAAAGCGGCGCAAGCGGTATCTGGGGCAGCTATATCCGTTACATAGGTGCAGGTGCACTTGCAGCAGGCGGTATTATCAGCCTTATCAAGTCCCTCCCACTTATCATCCGCACATTCAAGGACGCTCTCAAGAGCATCAATGTGAAGGACGCAGCAGCTGCAAGCGTTGAAAGAACATCCAATGACCTCAATATGAAGGTTGTTCTTATCGCAATCGCAATCCTTACACTTGCTGTATGGCTTATCCCAGCAATTCCTGTTAACCTTCTTGGCGCACTTATCATCGTAATTTTCGGCTTCTTCTTTGCAACCGTTTCCTCAAGAATGGTTGGTCTCGTAGGAAGCAGTAACAACCCTGTTTCAGGTATGGCTATCGCAACACTCCTTATCGCTACACTTATCCTCAAGTTCACAGGTGCAAGCGGTGCAGAGGGTATGGCTGCAGCTATCGCAATCGGTTCAATTATCTGTATCGTAGCAGCTATCTCAGGCGATACATCTCAGGACCTCAAAACAGGTTATCTCCTCGGTTCAACACCTAAGAAGCAGCAGATTGGTGAAATTATTGGCGTATGTGCAGCAGCACTCGCTATCGGCGGTACACTTTACCTTCTTGACAGTGCTTGGGGCTTCGGTTCTGCAGAACTTGGTGCACCACAGGCTACACTTATGAAGATGATTATCGAAGGTGTAATGAGCGCTGAACTCCCATGGAACCTCGTATTCGTAGGCGTGTTTATTGCAGTTCTCGTTGAAGTAATCGGTATTCCTGTTCTTCCTTTCGCAATCGGTGTATACCTCCCTGTACAGCTTAACGCTTGTATCCTCATAGGCGGTATCGTTCGTCTTGTATTTGATAAGATGAAGAAGAAGGAAGAGGAAGAAAAGAAGGAAATCATCAACGACGGTATCCTTTTCTGCTCAGGTATGATTGCAGGTGAAGGTCTTGTAGGTATCGTACTTGCTCTCCTCGCTGTATTCGGCGTAGACAAGGTACTCGACATCTCCGGTAAGCTCAACTTCCCACCGGTTGTATCAAATATCGGAAGCCTCGTTGTATTTGCACTCATTATTTGCACACTCCTCAAGTTCTCTATCTGGAAGAAGAGAAAGAAAGATGATGTGAAGAATGAAGCGTAAACAGCAGACTGAAGAAAATTATCTTGAAAAATGTCCGAAGCGTCCCGAGCATATTGGCTGGACGGTGGACGAAAACGGCATTGTAACCCTTGAAATTGAAAACAAGGGCATAATGAACAGGATAATGCAGAAGATTGCTAAAAAGCCTAAAATTTCGTATATCCATCTCGATGAAATCGGCAGCTTTGTGTGGCCGATGATTGATGGTGAGAAAAAGATTGCGGATATGGGTGAGCCAATGGAGGAACACTTCGGTGAGAAAGCCCACCCGACTTATGAAAGACTTGCAAAATTCTTTCAGATACTCGAAAGCTATGGCTTTGTAGAATGGAAATGATAAAATCCCTGACTGAAAATCAGTCAGGGATTTTTATGTTATCATGAAGTTAATAATCAAAGAATCATTACGAAATAAGCCGCATAGCATGCAAGCATCAGAATACCAGCCCAACGCTTCAGGGACTTGGTTTTCAGACAGCATACAAGAAGCAGTACTGCCGCAAAGATTGCAACTGCAGTGTCAAAAATAAAGTTCTTTGCAAACGGAACAGGAGTAATAAGTGCCGAAATACCTACAACAAAGAGAATGTTGAAAATGTTGCTTCCTACAATGTTGCCGATAGCGATGTCCGCATTGCCTTTTCTTGCAGCCGAAACAGATGTAAACAGCTCAGGAAGTGAAGTGCCGAGAGCAACAATTGTAAGACCGATAAAACGCTGGCTTACACCGAATGCTTCAGCAATTTTTGTAGCAGCATCAACGGTTACATTACTTCCGAGAACAATCAAGGCTAGTCCGAGAATAGTAAAAATGATAGATTTAACAATCTTAGTTTCCTTTGCAGGTGAATCAGCCGTTTCTTCCTGTCCGTCTTTAGCTATCTTGAACAGATAAATCATGTATCCTGCAAATGCAGCAAGTATAATCAGTCCGTCAATAAGTCCGATTTCGCCGTCCAGACCAAGTAAAAGCAGAAGGACCGTTATAGCAATCATAAGCGGTGTCTCATATTTCATGGTTGTTCTTGCAACAGCAAGTGTTGTAATCAGTGCTGAAACACCAAGAATAATGAAAATATTTAGAATGTTGCTTCCGACAATATTTCCTATCGTGATGTCAGCATTTCCATTAATTGCAGCAGCAATACTTACTGCAGCTTCAGGTGCACTTGTACCCATCGCAACAATTGTAAGACCGATGACAAGCTGAGAAATACCAAATTTTGTAGCAATTCCAGAAGCACCGTCAACAAACCAGTCAGCACCCTTGATAAGCATGATGAATCCTACTGCAAGCAGAAGAACTTGAATGAGTATATCCATATGTACAACTCCTTAAAAAAATAACACTAAAATTATAGCATATATGCGGTAAAGATTCAGTAAAGATATGACAAAAGTTTGGTAAAGAAAAATCCGTGCCTAATGACACGGATTTAATACTATTCATTTTCATCGCACATTCGGTAACCAACACCAAGCTCGTTAATAATGTACTTGTTTTCACCTGGTTTTGCACCAAGCTTTTTGCGGATATTTGCCATATTTACCTGAAGCTTTTTAGTGCTTCCTGGGTCAGAAGCACCCCAGATTGCGCGTATTATGCTTGCATATGTAAGAACCTTTCCAGAGTGTGCAGAAAGATATGCCACAATATTGTATTCAGTCTGAGTAAGCTTGATATCATTGCCGTTTACCGTAACCATTCGCTTGTCATAATCAATCATCAGGTCATGAAGCGAGAAGCTTCCTTCTGCAAGAACACCGCTTTCCGCACTGTATCTGCTGTTACGAAGCGTAGCACGTACTCTCGCCAGTAATTCTTCAGTTCCGAACGGCTTAGTTATATAATCGTTTGCACCTAAATCAAGCGCTGAAACCTTGTCACTTTCCTGAGTTCTTGCTGAAAGAACAATAATCGGAACAGAAGATGTTTCTCTTGCAAAACGGATAAATTCAAGTCCGTCTGCATCAGGCAGACCCAAATCAAGAATAACAAGGTCAGGGAGATGAGACGACAGCATAAGCTTGCCTTGACTACAGGTTCGTGCTGTAAGCACCTGATAATTGTTTGCATCAAGGATAGTTCCCACAAAACTCTGAATATTTGCTTCATCTTCAATTATAAGAATTTTATATTTGTTGCTCAATATTATTCCTCCATTTCGAGTGTAAAGCTGAATAAAGCACCGCCATCCTTAAGATTTTTTGCAGAGATTTCTCCGCCGTGAGCTTTTATAATAGATGCGCATACCGAAAGCCCTATGCCCATGTTGCTTCTGCTGCGGTCAGTATGCGTGTCAATTCTGTCAAGATATCCTTCGAACAGCTTTTCAAGTCGTTCCTTCGGAATACCGCAGCCGTTATCAGAAATTTCAAAAACAGCATTTTTCCCCGACGTGCTGACGCAAAGCTTCAGCATTGTCATTCCCTCAGCGTGAAACACCGCATTTTCAAGAATGTTAATTATAACCTGTTCAATCAGAAGTGCGTCCATTGGTATGCTTATGAACTCGTCAGGAATTTCAACCTGTACTTCTTGATTCGGACAGCGCTTGCGGAATTTTAAAATTACCGCATCAATGAGTTCTTCAAGTACAGTCGGTGTTTTTATTACACGAACTTTTTCGCTGTCAATACGTGTTACCGAAAGAAGGTTTTCAACCATACGGGTCAGCCATTGAGAATCCTCACGAATTTCAGTAAGAAGCTTAATCTGCTGATCCTTTTTCAATAAATCATAATTTTCAATAATTGCAGAAGTGGAACCGCAAATTGAAGTAAGGGGAGTGCGCAAATCGTGAGATATACCTCTCAGAAGATTGGCACGCATCTTTTCCTTTTCGCTTTCTGCGCGGGATTTTTCCTGCTCCTTAATCTGAGTAGTAAGGGTACTGGTCATTATTGCAATAATCATCATTACAATAAACGAAAATACACATTCGGGTGAAATAAGGTCAAATGCAAAGTAAGGAATGGTGAACGCATAATTAACAGTAAGTGCACTTATTATGGACGACACTATACCAATGACATAGCCGTTTGTTCTGAGGGAAATAAGAAATATTCCCAGAATGAATACCATCGGAACAAGCGAATCTGTGACAAAAAACTTTTTTATAACCATGTTTACAGCGAATGCCGCCGCAAAAATTATAAGCGCAAACAGCATATCTTTTAATTGGGTAATTTTCATAATAATATTCCTTATATCTGAAATTGAATTAATTATAATCCATATAAAACCTGTTGTCAATAAAATATAGTAATTAATGACTGAATTCTTTGCCGCATCTTTGCTTAAGTCGTGATATAATGGTAAGCGGAATGTTGCAAAATGCAGTTCCGTAAATATTTTTTTGAAAGCGAAGGTTTTATGTATGAGTATTTTCGACGTGCTGACTCTGATTGGCGGCCTATGCCTTTTTCTGTTCGGTATGGACGTTATGGGACAAGCCCTTGAAAGACGTGCCGGAAACAGTCTGCAGCATCTTCTCGGTAAATTGACAACAAATAAAGCGGCAGGACTCCTTACAGGTCTCGGGGTTACTTCCGTTATCCAGAGTTCATCGGCAACAACAGTTATGGTTGTTGGCTTTGTAAACTCAGGTCTTATGACTCTTAAACAGGCAATCAACGTAATTATGGGTGCCAATATAGGTACAACAGTTACAGCCTGGATTCTCAGCCTTGGCGGTATCGAAGGCGACGCATTGTTCCTCCAGCTGCTGAAGCCGATGTCCTTTACTCCTATTCTTGCGTTTATCGGTATCATATTCTATATGTTCTGCAAGAGCGATAAGAAAAAGGATACAGGTACAATTCTCCTCGGATTTGCCGTGCTTATGTTCGGTATGGATATTATGACCGGCTCTGTTTCGGGACTTGCTGATGTTCCTGAATTCCAGAACCTCTTCATTATGTTTAAAAATCCTATCCTCGGCGTGCTTGCAGGTGCAATCCTGACTGCTATTATTCAGTCAAGCTCCGCTTCTGTAGGTATCCTTCAGGCTCTTGCCGCAACAGGACAGGTTTCCTACGGTGCAGCAATTCCTATTATCATGGGTCAGAATATTGGTACATGTATTACAGCTATTCTTTCTTCCTTCGGTACAAATAAGAACGCAAAGAGAGCAGCTCTCGTTCACCTCTCATTCAATGTAATCGGTACAGTTGTATGGCTCAGCGTTTACAGCATTTTGAAGTACACTGTACAGCCTGCACTCTTTGATGAATCCGCAACACTTGGCGGTATTGCCGTTGCTCACTCTGCATTCAATATTGCCTGTACATTGCTTCTTCTTCCAATGTCCTCGCTGCTTGAAAAGCTTGCATATAAGCTTGTTCCAGAAACAAAACAGCCTGAGCAGCTTGCAGAACTTGATGAGCGACTCCTTGCAACCCCTGCAGTTGCACTTGAACGTTGTCATGCACTTGCTTCCGATATGGGCAGATGTGCAGCAATATCAATTTCTGACGCACTTAAATGCCTTGAAAAATATTCGCCTGAGTGTGCAGAGGGCGTAAAATCATACGAAGAAAAAACCGACCATTATGAGGATATTATCGGTACATATCTTGTAAAACTCAGCTCAGCCCAGCTTACTGCAGCTGACAGCAATGAATCTGCAAAACTGCTGAAAATTATAGGCGATTTTGAAAGAATTTCCGACCACAGTATGAACATTGTTGAGTCTGCACAGGAGCTTTCCACTAAGAAGCTTGTTCTTTCCGATGCGGCAAAGCAGGAGCTTTCCAGACTTACAGGTGCCGTCACTGAAATTCTCAGCCTTTCCTGTAAGGCGTTTGCGGATAATGACATAGAAGCTGCAAGAGATGTCGAACCTCTTGAGGAAATTATCGACAAAATCAAGGATCAGCTCCGTACAAACCATATCAAGCGTCTCCAGCAGGGCGATTGCAGTATCGAGGGCGGTTTTGTATGGGCAGACCTGCTTACAAATCTGGAGAGAACCTCCGACCATTGTTCCAATATTGCAGCATGCGTTATTGATGCAGCTGACATGGATTTGCACCGTTCAGTGCGTGAAATGAAGTCCGAAAGTCCTTATTATAAGCAGAAGTATGAAGTATACGCTGCAAAATATCTTAACTGATACGAAGCCCGAGAGTGATTTCTCGGGCTTTTTGTTTACAATATTTTGTTGCATCACCTTGCATTGGTGTGGTATAATTATTCAGAATTAATTTATGGGAGATAATAAAAATGAAATATGAGCTTGCAATTTTTGATCTGGACGGAACAATCCTCAATACCCTCGACGACCTTGCAGACAGTCTTAACCACGTTTTGGCACAGCATGGATTTCCACAACATACAGCAGATAAAGTGCGAATGATGGTGGGTAACGGCATATTTAACCTTATAACCCGTGCCCTTCCAAATGAAACTGAGCAAACGAAGATTGAAGCGGTTTACGCAGATTTCAATGCCTATTACAAGCTTCATAGTGCCGATAAAACAAAGCCGTATGACGGCATAACAGATATGCTTAAGCAGCTTAAAGTAAGTGGAGTAAAGCTTGCTGTTGTTTCGAACAAAGCAGATTATGCAGTTCAGGATTTGTGTGAAAAATATTTCAGTGGAATCTTTGATGCAGTCGCTGGTGAAAAAGAGGGCGTGCTCAAAAAGCCAGCTCCCGATGGAGTAAACATAATTCTCGATAAGCTGGGAGTTGAGCGCAAAAATTCAGTTTACATAGGTGACTCTGACGTGGATTTGCAGACTGCGTTAAACGCAGAGATTGACTGTATTGCTGTAAACTGGGGATTCCGTGATGAAAAACTGCTCCGTGAAAATGGTGCTGAGCTTATTGTTTCATCACCAAGTGAAATAGTGAAAATTATTGCAAATAAATAAATTTGCACAATAAGTCAGTTTATTGGGAAGGATTTACTATTGCACAATAGTTCAGTTCATTGTATAATATAGCTAAATAATTAAGCAATGAAAGGACGATTTCAATGGCAAATCCATATCTTCCGAATTGGGAATACATTCCCGACGGGGAGCCGAGAGTCTTCGGTGACCGTGTATATATCTATGGCTCTCACGATAAAGCAGGGTCGGACAAATTCTGTGATTACGTGCTGAAATGCTGGAGCGCACCCGTAACAAATCTTAACGAGTGGGTGTGTCACGGCGATGTATTCCATACACAAGCCGACCGTGACCATGAGTCAGATACCGACTGGACAAAATCAAACAACGAGCTTTTTGCTCCCGATGTTGTTGAAAAGGACGGAAAATATTACCTCTATGCATACATAGTAAACTCAATCGGCTGTGTTGCAGTTGCAGATAAGCCTGAGGGTCCATTCAAAATGATTTCCACATACAAGTACACAATTCCCGATGAAATCTGCTGCAACGGCTGGTTTATCGACCCTGGCGTGCTTGTAGACGATGATGGACGTACATACATTTACTGCGGATTTGAGCGTTCCTTCCTTGCTGAAGTAAACAGCGAGAATATGTACGAAATTCTAGACAGCACCTGCATTGAACACTTTATTCCCTGCGAGCCGACAGAAGAGGGTGGATTTGATGAAAAGGACAAGTGCTTCTTTGAGGCAGCTTCCCCACGTAAAGTTGGCAATACCTACTATATGATTTACTCTCCGAAAATGGGCAGCCGACTTGCTTATGCAACCTCCGACAGCCCGACAGGACCATTCACCTACAGGGGCTACATCGTTGACAACGGTGTGGACTACCCGGGCGGAAATGACCACGGTTCTATAGCTTGTATCAATGACCAGTGGTATATTTTCTACCACCGAATGACAAACGGTACGATAATGTCAAGACGCGGCTGTGTTGAGAAAATTGAAATTCTTCCCGACGGCACAATCCCGACAGTTGAAATGACTTCACTTGGTTTTGAGGACTCTCTCAACCCGTACAGAATTACACCAGCAGATATTGCATGCGTGCTGAAAAATGGCAACGGAAATATCATGATTACCGAAAGAAATGTCTTTGAAAGAGTTGTAACAAATATTACTGACGGCTGTGTAATCGGATATAAATATTTCGATTTCGGTGATGATTTCTCCAGCAAAACAATGGAATTTGCTGCACAGATTAACGGCTTTGGTTGTGACTGTCATATGCACATCCTCATCGACGGAGAGGACGGCGAAGAAATAGGTGTTGTTGATATCGGGCACGATAACGGTACAGTAAGCGCAATCGTAAAGAATGTAACAGGCAGACACAGCGTATTTTTCAGAATCACCACAGACTATACAGGCTGGACAGGAGACTACTTCAAGGAAAGAACACTCTTTGAGCTCAAATCCTTTGTGTTTATGAAATAAGGACGTGATGACGTGAAAATTTTTTCCATCGGCTATAATTACGACCACGATGACCAGTTTCTTATGGACAGACCTAACGGAAACGGTTGTTACCTGCTGCTTCTGATTAAGGAGCACTCATTGTTTGAGGTGAATGGTGAAAAATTCGATGTAAAGGCAAATTCCTTTATAATTTTTACCCCCGAAACACCGTGCAAATATCGTGCAGCAGAAAAATACTACACCGATGACTGGATGTTTTTTGAACCGAATGAAGCCGATGTGAAGAAGTTTGAAACCTTTGGAATTCCGCTTAATGAAATTGTTTATCTCGGTAATATCGACGAGCTTTCCCAGCTTATTCACGTTATGGCTTATGAACACTATTCCTCTGAGTTTTTCCATGATGAAATAGAAAAAGGATATGTTGATATTCTTTTTATGAAGCTCGGCAGACTTATACAATCAAAGATTTATACCTCGCCACGTTCAATAGCAGAGCGAAACGGGAAGTTTACCCAGCTTAGAACAAGAATTTTCACAATGCCGAATACCATCGGAAGTGTTGAGGATATGGCAGCGGAAATGGGTATGAGCCGTTCAGGTTTCCAGCACCTTTATAAGAAAATGTTCGGTGTAAGCGTTATGACAGACGTCATCAACGGCAGGCTTGACCGTGCAAAACGTCTGCTGTGTGCAACAAACCTTACCGTAAAGGAAATTGCAGAAAGCTGCGGATACAAGTGTGAGTATAACTTTATGAGACAATTCAAAAGCAAGTACGGAAAAACACCATCGGAGTACAGAAAAATTATATAATTAGGGAGAGATTATTATGAAGCTTACAAAAATCCTTGCTGCCGCAACAGCAGCGGTAATGTGCCTTTCAGCTTTTACAGGCTGTAAAAAGGAAGCAGAATACGGCGGCTCAATGCGTGATATTACAACAATGGAGCTTGTAAAGGAAATGGGCGTTGGTATCAACCTCGGCAACACTTTTGAAAGTGCAGGAAGCTGGATTGCACCAACAGGAGTTACAAGCTATGAGCAGGCTTGGGGCAGCCCTATTATCACAAGAGAAATGATTACAGGATATGCAGAGTGTGGCTTTGGTGTGCTTCGTGTTCCTGTGGCTTGGTCAAATATGATGGGTGAGGACTACACAATCAACGCAACCTACCTTGCAAGAGTCAAGCAGGTTGTTGGCTGGGCTCTTGAAGAGGATATGTATGTTATTCTCAATATACACTGGGACGGCGGCTGGTGGACAGACTTTGCCAATGATGATAAAAAGGCAGAGTGCATGTACAAGTACGAACGCATCTGGACACAGCTTACCGAAGCTTTCAACAATGACTATGGTGATAAGCTTATGTTTGAGTCCTTGAATGAAGAAGGCGGCTGGGAGTCACTCTGGAACCGATACAGCAACGAGGGTGATAAGGAAAAGTCCTTCAACCTCCTTAATGAAATCAATCAGAAGTTTGTTGATATCGTAAGAGCGTCAGGTGGAAACAACGCTGAACGTCACCTCCTTATTGCGGGCTACAATACCGACTTTGACCTTACCTGCGACCCTCTCTATAAAATGCCGAATGATCCACAGAACCGTTGCGCAGTATCTGTTCACTATTATACACCTTCCACATTCGCAATTCTTGAAGAGGATGCAGACTGGGGCAAGGCACGTACAGAGTGGGGCAGCGAAGCTGACTACGCTGAGCTTAACAAGTATATGACAATGATGAAGGAAACCTACATTGATAAGGGTATACCTGTAATCGTTGGCGAGTTCGGTTGTTCAACAAGCAATAAGACTCCCGAAATGATAAGACTTTACCTGACTTCCGTTTGTGAAGCAGCTTACGATAACGGACTCTGTCCTGTCCTCTGGGATATCACAGACGTGTT
>JAFTWI010000168.1 GCA_017465345.1 Oscillospiraceae bacterium | reverse complement strand
AATACCGTTTGCGACTATGACCCCGAGGAAATCAAGCGCAAGGTTTCTCTCAGCACTGCTCTTGCCTCCTTTGAGTATAACGATATTAAGGTAAACCTTCTCGATACACCGGGTCTGTTTGACTTTGCCGCAGGTATGCACGAAGGCGCTGCCGCTGCTGCAACCGTTATGATTACAGTTTCCGCTAAGTCAGGCGTCAAGGTTGGTACTGAAAAGGCTTATGACCTTGCTTGCGAACTTGGCAAGCCTAAGATGTTTGTTGTTACAAAAATCGATGATGAGGACGCTAACTTCTACAACGTTCTCACTGACCTCAAGACAAAGTTCGGTCCTACAGTCTGCCCTGTTGTAGTTCCTGTTATTCAGGACAGAAAGGTTGTTTCTTTCGTTAACCTTATCGAAATGAAGGTTTACAAATACGACGAAAAGGGCAACGCTGTTGAAACAGATATGCCTACAGCTGAAATCTCCGAGAAGATGGAATACCGTATGGACGGTCTTGTTGCAGCGTTTACAGAAGCTGTTGCTGAAACAGATGACGAGCTTATGGAAAAATTCTTTGAGGGTGAGCCTTTCACACAGAAGGAACTTGTTCACGGTATCCATAAGGGTATGAACGAAGGCGTTATTACTCCTGTTGTATGCTGTTCTTCCACTACAACAGCAGGCGTTGATATGCTTCTGAAGGAAATCGAACTTCTCCTCCCTGCACCTGTTGACAACAAGCCTGTTATGGCTACAGACGCAGCAGGCGAGCTTGTTGAAATTCCTTACGAGGACAACGCTCCTCTCTCCGCATTCGTATTCAAGACAGTTGCTGACCCATTCGTTGGCAAGATGTCCTACATAAAGATTGTAAGCGGTACTCTCAAGGCTAATACAGAGTACATCAACACAACAGCTGACGCTCCTGAAAAAATCGGTAAGCTTTATACCCTCCTCGGCAAGAAGCAGACCGAGGTTACAGAAGCTAACGCAGGCGATATCGTTGTTGCTGTAAAGATTAACGCAGCTACCTCCGATACAATCTGCGAGGCTGCAAGAAAGATTACATTCCCTGAAATTGAGTTCCCTAAGCCTTGCTTCAGAATGGCTGTTACAGCTAAGGCACAGGGTGACGAAAGCAAAATCAGTGCTGGTATCCAGCGTCTTACTGAAGAAGACAAGACTCTTACTTACGGTCTTGATGCATTTACAAAGGAACAGATTATTGAAGGTCTCGGCGAACAGCACATTGAAGTTGCTGCTGCTAAGCTGAAGGCTAAGTTCGGTGCTGACATCAACCTCAAGGAACCTAAGATTGCGTACCGTGAAACTATCCGCAAGAAGGTTAAGGTTGAAGGTAAGCACAAGAAGCAGAGCGGCGGTCACGGTCAGTACGGTCACGTATGGATTGAATTTGAGCCTTGCCTCTCCGATGAACTCGTATTCGAAGAAAAGGTATTCGGCGGTGCAGTTCCTAAGAACTTCTTCCCTGCTGTTGAAAAGGGACTTCAGGATTCTATGAAGAAGGGTGTTCTCGCAGGCTGCCCTGTAACAGGTCTCAAGGCTATCCTCGTTGACGGTTCCTACCACCCTGTTGACAGCTCCGAAATGGCGTTCAAGACAGCTGCTTCCATCGCTTTCAAGGAAGGTCTGAAACAGGCTGAGCCTACGATCCTCGAACCTATCGGCAAACTTCTCGTTACAGCTCCAGATGACAACACAGGCGATATCATGGGCGACCTCAACAAGAGAAGAGGACGCGTTATCGGTATGAATCCTGCCGCTAAGAAGGGCACAACAACTATCGAAGCTGAAGTTCCGATGAGAGAAATGCAGAGCTTTACAACTCAGCTCCGTCAGATTACAAGAGGCAGAGGAAGCTTCTCCCTTGAACATCTCCGCTATGAACAGCTCCCGGGCAACCTCGTAAGCGAAGTTATCCTGAGCGTTGACAATAACAACGAATAATTGCAATAAAATTTGTCAATATGTTTCACAGCAAACATATTGACAAATTTTTTGTTTAATAGTAAAATTATTATATGACTTGAAATACAGCCTTTTGATGATTATGCCGAAAGGATTTGATTATAATGAAATTTAAGAAGATTGTTTCTGCGGTGCTTGCTTCCGTTGTCGCTGCAGGTGTGTGCGTGGCAAACGCTTTTGCTGTCGAGGACGGCAAGGCTACATATTGCTTCGATACAGATGCTAAAATCAGCGACTTTGTTTCTTTTGGCTCTGTGGAGCAGACAGGAATGAAGCTTACCCATAATATTTATGAATCCGTTAACGGAAACGGCTGTATCGTTGTTTCTGAAAATTCGGGAGGAGATGCTGAGGATACCTTCGGCGGCTTCTATGTGGAGGCTTCAACTCTCGGACTTAAAAACTTTGACAGCTGTACAATTGAAATGAGCATCAAGCTTTGTGAGGGTGCTGACGGTTTTTATGATAATCTCGCTCTTTTCAGTGACGGTATGATATGGCTTTCACAGTCTGTTCCTGAGCTCAGCACTGATGAATGGACTACCGTTACAATGCAGATTTCAGAGGGTGCTGAAAATTCAAAGGCAGGTTTCACAATTCCTACCTTCAAGGCATTTGTCGGTGATATTGTATATATCGATGATTTCGTGGTTACAGATAAGGACGGTAAGGTTGTTGCAAATATGGGCGACTACGAAAGAGAAAAGGTTTCAACAGAGGACGCTGCTTCAACAGGTCAGAATATTCTTATGACTATTCTTCTGGTTTTGCTTATTCTTGCTATCGTAGGCGGTATCGGACTTATCGTTTCGACATCTATCAGACGTTTCTCGTAAGTTTAATTCAATAAATATGGAATTGCAAGGGTACCGAGCAGAAAACTCGATACCCTTGATTTGTGTATTGAAGTCTGATTTAACAGCTCTTTTTCAAATTGTAACCGATGTGAAATCAAATTGTTCTTGATTTTATTGCATAAACTTGGTATATTATATATGTAACATATTATTACTCTGAGGAGTGTTAAAATGGAAAAAGTAAAAAAGGTTCTTACAAATAAATGGTTTATCCTTGTGGTAAGTGTGCTTTGTGCGGCGTATACAATTGTACTGGGATACTTTGCATATGCAGTGTTTTTTTATAACATTGTCTATATCGACAAGATGACTTTTGCAATCGCTTATGCGGCATTCTCAATTGTATCGGGACTGTTCTTCTTCTATACAAGAAGGTCGTTTATAACCTGCATAATCGGAATGGTGAATATGGTAGCCTTTTTCCCGACGCTTCTGCTGGACTGGGGAAATTGGCCGCTTCTTATCCCTGCAGCAATGGTAACGGTTTTCGGCTTTTTCAGCTGTAAGATGAATGACACGATAAAAACTGTTTTCGGCACGATTTTCCTGCTGCTGTATATTCTCGGAGGAATTGCTTTCTTCCTTATTATGAACGTGTTCAGAGTTACTACGGTTGATACACTTCTTACCCCTGATGGAGGTCTTGTTTCACCGTCAGGTTATTTCAGATGCTATGTTCTGGACGTACAGAACAAGTCATCGGGTAAGGTAGCGATTTATGTTGAGCCTAATCAGATGGACAAGGACATCGGCGAGGTTATAAGACTGGAAACAACTATAAAGAGACTCATCAAGCAGGCTATCAAGGAGAACAAGGACGATGCACTTTATTATGACGTGCATTGGGACGGTGACCTGCTGATGATTAACGGCGAGGAGTATTTTGACGAAAAAGACTTCCTTGCGGAAACGGACAGCGGCGAACTGACTTACGATTTCAGCGAGGGCGTGTGGACTCACACTTACTTCGAATTTGAGTACCCGATTATTGAGCTTATCGACCGCTTCAAACAGGTTATCACCGAAAAATTCAGCGAAGCAGCCGAAGAACCCACCGTCACAACAGCAAGCTGATTAAAGAAGCATTGTGGAGATCTGCTGGGGCAAACCTTTCTGAAGAAAGGTTATTCACCAGACCCCTTTCCAAAGACTTTCAGTCTAAATCCCCATATAGGGCTATAGCCCTATATGGGGATTTACATTAAAAGTTTTAGGGAGGGAGTTTGAGGGAGGACCCTTTTCCAAAAGGGTCTCCCTCAACAGGTTTCTGCAATGCTTTTTTAAATTAGCATTTACATTTTTTTGTTTGTGTGATATAATTTGAGTAGTGACTTTCTTTGAAGGGATTGTTTTTATGAAGATAAGATTTTACAACGCTTCTGTGCTGACCGAAGCAGGGAAGGATATTTTTAACGGTGAAGTGCATACCGACGGTGACAAAATCACTTACGTCGGTGCTGACCAAAAGGACGGACAGTTT
>JAFTWI010000167.1 GCA_017465345.1 Oscillospiraceae bacterium | reverse complement strand
CCTTTGCCGCATCGCTGTCGAAAATACCCACCAGCCTGCAGCCGTACTCGCTGAAATTCATATGCGTAGCAATAGCACGTCCAAGGTTACCTGCACCGATAAGCACAGTTTTATACCCCTGTGTAACCCCAAGAATTTTGCCGATTTCAGCCTGAAGCTCGATTAAGTTGTAACCGTACCCCTGCTGACCAAAGCCGCCGAAGCAGTTTAAATCCTGTCTGATCTGTGATGCGGTAAGCGACATTTTCTCAGCAAGTTCACCGGAGGAAATCCTTACCGTACCCTGTTTAACAAGCTCGCCTATAAAGCGATAGTAACGCGGCAGTCGCTTGATAACAGAGATTGATATACCTGATTTCTTAGCCATTTACGTGCACGTCCTTTTTTATTACTGCATTAACTTTGCAAGTCTTTCATTGATAGCAACGAGGAAAGCTTCTGTGTCAACAGTCTGCTTATTTGCAATAGAGGAGAGAGCAGCAAGGTCGCCTGTCATAACGCCCTCTTCAATTGTCTGAATTGTAGCCTTTTCAAGCTTGTCAGCAAATTCAACAAGGTCAGGTGTGTTGTCAAGTTCGCCTCTCTTGCGGAGCGCACCGCTCCAAGCAAAGATTGTAGCAACACTGTTTGTAGAAGTCTTTTCACCCTTGAGGTGCTTGTAGTAGTGACGCTGAACAGTACCGTGTGCAGCTTCGTATTCGTAAACACCATCAGGAGAAACGAGAACAGAAGTCATCATAGCAAGGCTTCCGTAAGCTGTAGCAACCATATCGGACATTACGTCGCCGTCATAGTTCTTACAAGCCCAGATGTAACCGCCGTTGGAACGAACAACTCTTGCAACAGCGTCATCGATGAGTGTGTAGAAATATTCAATGCCAAGAGCCTCAAACTTTTCCTTGTACTCATTCTCATAGATTTCAGCAAAAATATCCTTGAAGCGGTGGTCATACTTCTTGGAAATAGTGTCCTTTGTAGCAAACCAAAGGTCCTGCTTAAGGTCAAGAGCATAGTTGAAGCAAGCTCTTGCAAAGCTGCCGATGGACTTGTCTGTGTTGTGAAGACCCTGAATGATACCGTCAGTGCCGCCGAATTCGTGAATGAGGGAACGTGTTTCGTTGCCGTCCTTGTCAGTAACGACAAGTTCAGCCTTGCAGCCTTCTTCAACACGCATTTCAGTGTTCTTGTAAACATCGCCGTAAGCGTGACGAGCGATAGTGATAGGCTTTGTCCAAGTAGGAATAAATGGAGTAATACCCTTAACAATGATAGGTGTACGGAAAACAGTACCGTCAAGAATAGCACGGATAGTACCGTTAGGGGACTTCCACATTTCCTTGAGGTTGTACTCAGGCATACGAGCAGCATTAGGTGTGATAGTAGCACACTTTACAGCAACGCCGTATTTCTTTGTAGCCTCAGCAGAGTCAAAAGTGACCTGATCATTAGTCTCGTTACGGTGAACAAGACCAAGGTCATAGTATTCAGTGTTAAGCTCAACATAAGGAGTAAGGAGAATATCCTTAATCATCTTCCAGATGATACGGGTCATCTCGTCGCCGTCCATTTCAACGAGAGGGGTAAGCATTTTAATTTTATCAGCCATTTTAAAAACCTCCGATTAATAATTTTTCTTAGTAATATCAATCATAACGCCAACAGCAGCACCAACCAGAATACACGCAAACATAACTGCCGCAAAACTTCCCGACAACGCACCGAAAAGTGCACCTGCAACCGCACCGATAGCAATTCCACCAAAAATGCAGCTGCGTGAATTTTCTTTCTGTACGTCATTTTCTTCCGCCCAGCGTTTCAGCGTAATAAGCCTCTCCCCATCATCGCCTTCATCTTCGTCGAAAGCAGTGTTACGGAGTAATTCGCAGGGAAAACGTGAGCAGCAGCCACAATGTTCAAGCTCCTTGCCCTCACAGCAATCCTTGATTTCGCAGTCACCTGCCCAGTTACCCTCCTCAAGCTCAAAACAGCCTGCGCATAGTTCTTCGATTTTCATTTCACACTGTGAGCAATCCTTGCCGCAGCGTGATTGTACTTCATCTGTTTTATTCAAAATTTCATTCATATTGATTAAAGCAATCGGTGTACAGCTTTTACTATCTTGTTACAATAAACATCATAAGTACAAGCACACCTGCAGAAATTATTTTTACAATAACGCCCCTTGTTTCTGAATCAAGGTTTGGAAAACGTTCTTCCAGAAACTTACTTGAAAAGTAGAAAGCCGCTAATGTGACTGCAATTGCTATAACAAATCCAAGCGTCAGCGGTACACGATGGGCTTTTGGTGTGCTTGAGCGTAAAAATCTGAATATATCCATTACTTGAGACTCTCTCTTGTATAGTCAAGCAGGCCGCCAGCAAGAATGATATCCTTAGTTCTGCCTGAAAGTTCGCAGAGAACAGGAATATCAGCACCTGTTGTCTTGTTCTTTACAACAAGTTCAGTCTTGCCAGCTTCAATATCAGCACGAACATTAGCAAGTACAAGTTCATCGCCCTGTGCAATCTTCTCGTAGTCAGCCTCGTTCACGAATGTGAGTGGGAGAATACCTGCATTGATAAGGTTGCTGCGGTGAATTCTTGCAAAACTCTTAACAAGAACAGCCTTTACGCCGAGGTGGAGAGGAGCAAGCGCAGCGTGTTCACGGGATGAACCCTGACCGTAGTTTGCACCACCAACGATAATGCTCTTTCCAAGGCTTTCAGCACGAGCAGGGAATTCCTCGTCGCAAACTGTGAAGCAGAACTTGGAGATAGCAGGAATGTTGGAACGGAGTGGAAGAATCTTCGCACCAGCAGGCATAATGTGGTCAGTTGTGATGTTGTCGCCAACCTTGAGGGAGCAAGGAGCTTCAATGCTGTCTGCAAGCGGCTTTGTAACAGGGAAAGGCTTGATGTTTGGTCCACGGAGAATTTCAACCTTGTCCATTTCCTCAACAGGAGCAGGTTCAGCAACCATATTATCGTTGATTACAAATTCCTTAGGCATCTCAAATACAGGCATGTCGCCAAGAGTTCTTGGGTCTGTAAGAACACCTGCAATAGCGGAAGCTGCAGCAAGCTCAGGAGATACAAGATAAATCTGACCGTCCTTTGTGCCGGAGCGTCCTTCAAAGTTTCTGTTGAATGTACGGAGAGAAATACCCTTGGAGTTAGGGGACTGACCCATACCGATACATGGACCGCAAGCACTTTCAAGAATACGTGCACCAGCGTCAATCATAATAGCAAGAGCACCGTTCTGAGCAAGCATATTGAGAACCTGCTTTGAACCTGGAGCAATAGAAAGTGAAACGTCAGGGTGAACAGTCTTGCCCTTGAGAATGTGAGCAACCTTCATCATATCCATAAGTGAGCTGTTTGTGCAGGAGCCGATACAAACCTGATCAATCTTCATACCTGCAAGTTCAGTTGCAGACTTGATATTGTCAGGGGAGTGAGGACATGCAGCAAGAGGAGCAAGTTCAGAAAGATTGATTTCAATAACCTCATCATAAACAGCGTCAGGGTCAGCAGAAAGCTCTGTCCAAACCTCACCGCGCTTCTGAGCATCAAGGAACTGCTTTGTGATTTCATCGGAAGGGAAGATAGATGTTGTAGCACCAAGCTCAGCACCCATATTTGTAATTGTAGCACGCTCAGGAACGGAAAGTGTCTTTACACCTTCTCCTGTGTATTCGATAACTTTGCCGACACCGCCCTTAACAGACATAATGCGGAGAACTTCAAGAATAACGTCCTTTGCAGCAACCCAAGGATTGAGCTTGCCAGTGAGCTTAACGTTGACAATCTTAGGATATGTAATGTAGTAAGCGCCGCCGCCCATAGCAACAGCAACGTCAAGACCGCCTGCACCGATAGCAATCATACCGATACCGCCGCCTGTTGGAGTGTGGCTGTCGGAGCCGATAAGAGTCTTGCCAGGGATGCCGAAACGTTCAAGATGTACCTGATGGCAGATACCGTTACCTGGACGTGAGAAGTAAATGCCGTGTTTCTTAGCAACAGAACCGATGAAACGGTGGTCGTCAGCGTTTTCGAAGCCTGACTGAAGTGTGTTGTGGTCGATATATGCGACAGAACGCTCTGTCTTAACTCTCGGAACGCCCATAGCCTCAAATTCGAGGTAAGCCATAGTACCTGTAGCGTCCTGTGTTAATGTCTGGTCAATGCGGATTCCGATTTCCTTACCCTTGACGAATTCGCCGTCAACAAGGTGAGCCTTCAGAATTTTTTCAGTTAATGTGTATCCCATTCTGAACCGTCCTTTCAATTTATAAAAATACATAATATAGTATACCATTTTTCGTG
>JAFTWI010000166.1 GCA_017465345.1 Oscillospiraceae bacterium | reverse complement strand
TCCTGAGCCAGGATCAAACTCTTTAAAAAGTTTGTATGTTAAAACGGATTGCTCCGTTTTAATATCTTATCCTGTTAACTCATTTCTTCGTCAACTGACCGTGCTTTTTATACTCTTGCACTTGAGTTCTTCTTTTCCATCTCTGGAATTTCAGGGTTCTTTTCTTAGGTTTGTATTCGTTACTTCAACCATTGTTCAATTTTCAAAGTTCTCGGTGCTTTCCTCGTTTCGTGAAGAAGCGTGTTTTATTATATCACACTCTTTTGGGTTTGTCAAGACTTTTTTCAAAATTTCTTTTCGAAATTTTTCTTTCGGTTTCGACTCCCTCGCGAGTCAGCTTTATTAGTATACCTCTTTCGACTCATTTTGTCAAGCACTTTTTTTCAATTTGTAGGAACTCCTAACTTGCACCATTCAAATCAGACATTCTGATATAAAACTTGCACAAACACTGCTCCAAAATAAGGAAAAAGAGAGCCATAATAGCTCTCTTTTCTATATTATTCCTGCGTGATAATTTTTTTAGTTTGCGGAATTTTAAGAAGTGCTGCTGCACCTGCAACCGTGAAAATCATTTCAGGCAGCATATACGCTCCGTTATAGACAAGGCTGTAAATAACTTCGTTGTCTGTAGAAAAGCCCTCCCATATCGAACCTATCGAATGCCAGATTATCACACCGCTGAGGAAATGAACGATATAACGCAGAAATACTGCAAGAACCGTTCCGCCTATCCAGCCTTTGAAGCCTTTGCTTCTGAACACGCCTGCAATACCGATTACGCTGTATGCACCGATATAGTCAAGCAGAATACAGGCGATAAGCATCGCAGGGGTAAGTCCCCATGCGAAAAGTCCGTCCATTACGCCCTGACCGAACTGGATAAGTGAAAAGACAAATGATGCGAACATACCGTGTTTGACGCCGTGCTTGATGCTGAAAATAATAATCGGCAGCATTGACAGCAAGGTCACTGAGCCGCCCCAGGGCAGCTTGATTATTCTTATGTAGCACAGCACTGTTGCAAGAGCAATCATTATTGCCGCTTCAACGAGAATTCTGGTTTTTGATGTTTTATTCATTATAATAGTATACCTCCGTTTCTTAACAAAAGGCTCCGCAACAATACCCTTATTCCCGAAGACACAAAAAGCGCCCTCGGAAATCCAAAGGCGCAGAATACACATAACAATACAAAATGTATTTTCCTACGTCGGCATTATCCGAATCAGGTAGACCAGACTATGTCTGGTTTTTGGGTCGAAGCAGCCTGCTTCCTCTCAGCCTCGGTTTCGAAGCTCCCCTTGTTAAGTAATATTTTATTTTGTACTAATCTTTATTAAAGATAAGTATTACAACGTTGCACATATATAATAGCACCTGCTCGCTGATTTGTCAAGTATTTACACCATAAAAAACGAAAACCGCCTCGGACTGGGGGAAATCCGAAGCGGTTTCGTTTTGGAGTTATATGAAAAATGGTTGGAGGAGAGCGTGTTAATCTGTCGACAAAAGCTTTTCTATTTTATCTTCGTCAGCAATATTTTCATCAAAAACATTTTCCTCAGTGTAGTCTGTTAAAAATACTGAAGTTGTCTCAATATATTCCTCAATAGCGGAGGTGTCCGAGGGAAGCTCATAGGTTGTTTTTGAGCAGGCGGAAAGCACTATGCAGACTGCCCATACTATTAAACATATTCCCACAACATATCTTCTTTTCACGGCTACCCCTCCTTTTGTGTCGGATTTTATGTGTCTGAATACAGTATAACAAGACAGGCTTTTGCCGTCAATAAGTTTCGCTGAACTGTAAACAGGTTGTTTCCGCATTGTAATAAAGGTTACAAATTGAAAACGGCGGAATTTTAACTATATAGAGCTGTTGAAATATGTGTAAAATTGCAATTTCCGACAAAAATTTTTTTTAACCGAAAAAGTGGTTGATTTTGCAATTAAATAGGTATATAATACAAAACTGTGCGCTGTTTTTGCACATACATATTTAATATGCGATTTTTTGAAGGAAGGTCTTTTATATGCAAATCGAATTATTCAAGGACTTGGCGATTATTATTCTTTTCGCAAAGCTGTTCGGACTTCTTGCAAAGAAGCTCCGTGCTCCGCAGGTTGTGGGTGAAATTATCGCAGGTCTTATCATCGGACCGTCTGTTCTGGGGTTTGTTGAACAGTCGGACTTTATTACACAGATGGCTGAAATCGGTGTTCTGCTGCTGATGTTCTCTGCAGGTCTTGAAACTGACCTGAAGGACCTTATCAAGACAGGTCCTACCGCTCTGGCAATTGCCTGCGCAGGTGTCGGCGTTCCGCTTTTCGGCGGCTGGCTGCTTTACTCCTGCTTCTACGGCTTTGCTCCTGCAGGGTCGGAGGAATTCTACCGTGCTATTTTCACAGGTGTAATTATGACAGCTACTTCTGTCGGTATCACAGTTCAGACTCTCCGTGAGCTTGGAAAGCTGAAGGGCAAGGTTGGTACACTTATTTTAAGTGCGGCAATCATTGACGATGTTATCGGCATTATCGTACTTACATTCGTAATCGGTCTTAAGGACGCTTCTGCAAGCCCGATGAAGGTTGTAATCAACACACTTCTTTTCTTTGCATTCTCAATCGGTGTAGGCTTTGTAATCTACAAAATTTTCAAGATGCTGGACAAGAGATACTACCATCAGAGAAGAATTCCTATTCTTGGTCTTTGTCTCTGCTTTGCACTGGCATTTATTGCTGAAGCATTCTTCGGGATTGCTGATATTACAGGTGCTTACGTTGCAGGTATTATTCTCTGCAACCTCAAGGACAGCGAATACATTGCTGAAAAGATGGACATCAACTCCTATATGCTGTTCGGACCTGTATTCTTCGCAAGTATCGGTCTGAAAACAACATTCTCCAACTTCACAACTGACATTCTGTGGTTCTCTATCGGATTTGTAATTGTTGCGCTTATTACAAAAATTATCGGCTGCGGACTCATTTCAATGCTGTTCAAGTATCGTGGTAAGGACTGCCTCAAAATCGGCGTTGGCATGATGACACGAGGCGAGGTTGCGCTGATTGTTTCCCAGAAGGGACTTGCGGTAGGACTCCTCGACCCGATTTACTTCACATCTGTAATTCTGCTGATTATGTGTTCTTCCATTGCAACACCTATTATAATGAAGCTTCTGTACAAGGGCGAGCCTAACGAAAACATACCTGTTGTCAAGCCTTCTCCCGACGACCAGATTTGTCTTAATGAATAAAAGTACGGCTGTACCTTTTGGGTACAGCCGTTTTGTTTTAATTATAATTTGTTCTTATCCTTTGCAATCTGCATAACCTGCACATATATACCTGCTACAAGCTGGTAAAGCTCGGGGGGTATTCCCTGTCCTACGTTAAGCATTGTGAGGAGAGCGGTTGCGGAGTCATCACGATACACGGGCACTCCGTTTTCGTCGGCGAGGTTGATAATCTTTTCTGCGACGTGTCCGTGACCCGAAGCTACAACTATCGGTGTGTAGTCCTTTTCGGGATTATATTTCAGCGCAACAGCTGCGTTGCTTGGTTTTTTTCCTTTATACACTGACATTCAGTCCGCTCCTCCTTTCGTTAAGCTTAGGAAATACATTTGTCAGGTCACGTCTGCGTTTCAGCGGCTCAATAATCATTTTCTCCGCATTATAACCACAGGCGCTTGCAAGGGTAGGAATTGTTTCCTTGAGCGGCAGGTAGCTTCTCTGTGTGCCCTCGGGACACATCAGTGCAACATTTACCGACTTGCCTCTTGCGTAGATTTCCAGTTCAAAGTAGCCTGCTTCCTCAATTTCAAAGCAGAGGAACAGGTGACGGTCACTTTCGCCAGTTTCGGGGTCTGTGCCTGCATCAGGGTCAGCCCAAAGCTCGCCGAACGCCTTTGTATCGTCCATATTTATAGGTACGAGGAAATGCAGAAGCGGAGTAAACACGCCGGGTGCACTCAGCAACCCCTGCAGCATTTCAGGTCTGCCCATTGCCGAAAGTGATTTCAGCGACGGGTCATTGATATTTTTGATAAGGAAGTCCAGCATATTTTCCATTGTCGTAGGCGGACGGTAGTCAACACCTGCCGCCTGTGCCATTTCAGTCAGAACAAGATTGATACTCTGTGCAAGGGTAACCTTGTTATCCATATTATCAACGCGGTTCACGATTATGCTGAGACGGTCAATAAGAGTGTTGAGGTCTTTGGTATGTTCAAAGCTTCTCAGCAGTGTGTTCAGTCCGCCCTTCATATTATCCGGAAGGAGCGGAGCAAGTATATCACGCAGAGTAGATGTTCCGATTTTTCCGCCTTCGGCTAAAAGCTTTTCGGGCAGCTTCTCCGAAAGCATCTGAGAAAGCTTTTCCGGAGATATAACATCCAACGCTTTATTAATTGCGTCGGCAAGTCTTTCGGTCAGCATTGTCATTGAGCGCTGAGCAGCTGCTGATGGGTTATCACGGAGTGCTGCAAGCTTTATATCCGCAGGGAGATTTGACTCCTCTACAAACTGTGCAAAAAATGTATTGAGTTTTTCGGCTGTTTCGGCATCGGGAGCCATATTCAGCAGCGAATTGAAGCTTTCTCCCAATGCGGAAGCGTCGCCGTTGAAGCGTGAAAGATTATATGTAATAAGTGAAAGCAGATTCTGAGTTTTATCATTAAGAAGGAGACTTTTTTCAAGATAGTTCACCAGCGCCTGAATATCGTTTTTTACCGTACCGAAATTTTCGGCGTTCAGCTTATCGGCAGTCTGCAAAAGCAAATCGGCAATCTGTCTGCTCTGAGCCGTTTCACTTGCAAGGAAACGCAATGACGCTGATATTGATGTGAGAATATCGTCTCGGGAATTTGCAGCTGCGGCAGCTTTGAGAAAATCAAGCACGGCAGAGCTGACCTCCTCGCTCACTGACGAGCCTGAAAGTCCTGCTATCATATCCTTCAGCGCACCCCAAAGTTTTCCGCTGAACATTGTTGCCTCGTCCTGCTGACGAATAATATCGTCCATAAGCTTTTCGGGAGACAGAAGCACCTCGTTTGCAAACTCCGTAACCTTGTTCAGAAGTTCAGCGTCGCCTGATGCACCGATAATCGACATGGCTCCGCCGCTTACAATGCCTTTCAGCAGTGCCGCTGAAAGAGCAGGGTCTTTGGATATTGCAGTTTGAAGCTTCGGCAGGCCTGCACCCGAACCGTCCTTGAGATTCTGCTCGCCCAGCTGTTCATCACGGACGTTGGTTTTGTTTACATAATCAACGTTGCCGAGGTCAAACACCTGCTCAGGCGTTTGAGGCTTGACGTTCTGATTAAGATTGTAGTCCTTAGGAGCAACCGGCGTGGTTACTCTCAGCATTTCAGACATATATGCCAACCCTTCCTAATAATCCTATCCGTTGGTAAAATTTGTCACTAAAATTACTATTTTGCCAAAGGAATTGTCAGAATTTATGCGAATTTGTGTAAATTTACCGAAAAATCATCAAAAAATTTTTCCGTCTTAATCTTATTATATTACATTTTTGGCTTGTAGTAAAGACTTTTTTGTAGTATAATTAAGAATATACTATAGAATATTATGGCGTGGTATAACTTACGATTTATCTTTAAGATAAATCTTCTCGCTTTGGTTTCTTATAGC
>JAFTWI010000165.1 GCA_017465345.1 Oscillospiraceae bacterium | reverse complement strand
TGTTGCACAAGGCCAGAAGAGTGTCTTACCTTCTGCAATACGCTGAGGCTGTTCTGTCCAGTTGAATTCTGCCTTAGGAAGCGGCAAATCAGCCTTTTTAAGTTCATACATGAAGTTTTCAGCACGTTCAAGTTCAGCACTGTCAATGTTGTTCTTTACAAGACCATTTTCCATAGCGATAGGAGCAACGCCTGTTGTAAGAACAAACTGTGTTTCAAAATACCAGCTGTCATAAGCAAACTGGTCAGCTTCACGGTCACAGTATTCAAGGCACATTTCACGGAAAGTATCCCATGTCCAGTTGCCTTCTGCAAGAAGCTCAGCAGGGTCTGTAAGTCCGTTTTCCTCCATTGTCTTCTTATTGTAAATCATAAGGCACTTGGAGTCTGTATTTACAGGAGCAACATAGTGCTTGCCGCCCATAACATGAGCATTTGCAAGCTTCAACGCACCCTCAGTCCAGAGTGACTCATCATTGAAGTCAAGATAATCGTCAAATGGCTGGAACATACCGTCTACAACCTTGCTTGGGAATGTATCGAATTCCTGTGCAGGGAAAAGGTCAGGAGCACTTCCGCCAAGCACCATTGTAGAAAGGTCATTGTAGCGGTTTTCCCAGGTTGTAGGAATGTATTCAATCTTTCCGCCGTACTTTGTTTCAAAAAGCTCAAGCGCAAAAAGCTTAGGCTTACCCTTGTCAGGGTTGATATCGTATGTAGCAAGCCACTTTACTGTGCCGTTTTCAAGCTTTTCATCAGTGATTTCAACCTCCTGAACGGCAGCCTGTTCTTCTTCACTGAGCTGCTTTGGTGCAGTTGTTGCACTTGTTACCTCTGCCTCGCTTGCAATTCCTTCATCGGAACTGCACGCTGTAAATGTACCGAGCATTGCAAGTGCGGAAATCATAGCTGTTAATTTTTTAAAGTTTTTCATATAAACACTCCTTCTTGAAAATGTTTCCGATTAATGTAATTATACTTTAACACATTTTCAGCACGAGCAATGTTATAATGATATTGTTTTTGTCAGATAATTGCCTATTATTAATTAAAGCAAAAAACAACTATGATATATGAATGCTGTAAAAGCAAAACTTGTTCAGGATATCGGAAAATGTTCTGTGATTTTTTACAAATGTGATGTTGTTATAATTAGGAGAATGATTTTTTGTTATTTTTACTTTCACTGTTTGGATAATAACGACAGTTGCCGATAATTCAGCCCCTGAGTTTGTAGGTAAACACTACAACGTTCTTGTTTTTTACACTATAATTTTGTGCAACATTTTCTGGTATTTTGTAGACATAATCAAATAAAAATGGTATAATAAGTATAAAATAAATTTACAGAATTTGTATAAAATCAAATGGAGATATACGATATTATGATTACCTATTACCTTATAACAACAGGACTCAGCCTTGTCAATCTTCTTATTCTTATATTTACCTTTGAAAACAAAAAAGTAAACTATTATTTTACAATGCTGATGCTTATAATGGCGATTTCCAATGGAGGGTATCTTGCACTCGGACTCGCAAGTTCAGTTGAAGAGGCTGTACTTGCAAACAAAGTTGCATACATAGGCGGCTGCTTTACATCACCGCTTATGATTTTCCTTATATGCTCAGTCTGTAAAATTCCCATCAACAAATGGTACAGATTCGGTATATATATGTACTGCTTCATAGTTTACGGTATGATAATGACTGTTGATTACAATAACCTTTATTACACCGAATATCATATTGAGCAATATGGTGACTCAACAATTCTCGTAAATTCTTACGGCTGGGGTCACTCACTTTTCTATCTTATTCTGTATGGTGCAATTATCATTCAGATTGCTCTGCTTATATATTGCATGGTCAAAAAGAACTACGTTTCAAGAAAAAATCTGAAGATGATGATTTTGCTGGAAATTGTAAATGTCAGCATGTTCTTCGTTGGAAGAATCATCAGTCCGGACTTTGAAATAATGCCTGCATTATATGCATTTGACGGTTGGGTTCTCATTTATATCCACAGTAGAGTCAGAATATATGATGTTGATGAAAATGTTGCTTCTACAATTGGCAAACATCAGAAAAACGGATATATTCTTGTTGACAAGCACATGAATTACATGGGCTGTAACAAGATGGCAGAAACCATTTTTCCTGAACTTGCCAATTGCGGTGTTGACTTAAAAATAACAGGAATTCCAAAACTTGAAGAAATACTTGAAGGCATAAAAAAAGACAATAGTCGTTGCATCTTTTCCTTTGAAACTGATGACAATCATTATGAGGGCCACGTAAGCAAAATACTCCATAATGAAAAAAATCATGGATATATTCTGGAACTGGTTGAGGACACAGAAAAATGGAAATATATAAATCTTATTTCCACTTATAACGGAGAATTACAGGACAAGGTATATGAACAGACTGAGATTCTTGATGAACAGCAGAAAACAATCAAAGAGCTTTTCGTACAGACAGTTACTGCACTCAGTGAAGCGGTTGATGCAAAAGACAGATATACGAGCGGTCACTCAAAGCGTGTTGCCGAATATTCCAGAATGCTTGCTGCAAGAATGGGAAAAAGTAAAGAAGAACAGGAAGAAATATACCGTGCAGGTTTGCTTCACGATATAGGAAAAATTCGTATTCCTGTTGAAATCATCAACAAATCGGAAAAACTCAGTGATGAAGAATACAATATAATTAAAATTCATCCTGTTACGGGTTATCATATTCTCAGAGGTATTTCAGGAAGTAACCTTATTGCTCTTGCTACAAAATACCATCATGAACGCTATGACGGCAGAGGTTATCCTAACGGTCTTGAAGGCGAGCAAATCCCTGAAATGGCTCGAATTCTTGGCGTTGCCGATTCATATGATGCTATGACAAGTAACAGAAGCTATCGTAAGGCTTTGCCACAAGATGTTGTTCGTGCCGAAATCGTAAAAGGGCGTGGAACACAGTTTGACCCTGATATTGCAGATATAATGCTTCAGATGATTGATGAGGACAAGGAATATAAAATGCAGCAGGCGGATTCAATGCAAAGAAGAATTCTTACTGTTGACGATGAAATTATCAATCACAAGCTTATTGAAAAAATAATGAAAGATGAACCAATGTATGAAATCGTATCAGTAAAAAGCGGCAAAGATGCTGTGAAAATTCTTGACCAGCAAAGCTTTGACCTTATTATGCTTGACCTTATGATGCCTGATATGGATGGACTTGAAACTCTGAAGCAAATTCGTAAAAAGCATCAGACCCCTGTTGTTCTTATGACAGGTGACAAGAATCTGGCAACTTCTGCTGAATTTGCAGAACTTGGCTGTGACGATTATGTTACTAAACCATTTCTCCCGCTTCTTATCAAGGAAGTTGTACATAATATGACTGAAAGAACAACGCTTACAGACAATGAAAGCTGAATCGGAAATCAGAATTCCAAAACATATTAAATATTTAGCACTCCGCAAGGGGTGCTTTTTATTTCATCAAACCATCTGATAAAATATAAAGCCAACCTGAATTACTCAGGTCGGCCTTGAATATTTATTCCGCACATTTTATTTGTAAGCTTATTTATTGCAGGTATAACAAACAGACAAAGGAAAAAACTATTACCATACTCATAATTGTACCGATGAAAACTAACAGCAATCATAAGTTATATTCTTATTACAGGTTAAATAACCTATTATCTGAATAATGTACACTGTCCGCTTTCGCGGTAATATTGAATCAGCCGTTCAATCTTTTCACGGGTACAGCCAAGCTGTCTGCCGAGGCAATCTATGCAAAGGAACTCCTCTGCACCGCGATGTACAAGCTTTCTGTAAATTGCAATATCATCATCAAGAAGTCCTGCATCACATTCCTTACAGGTTTTATAGTTAGCCATTTGCCTTTACAACCTTTGCACGGAACATCATACAATCGTGTGAAGGGATTTCCACAGCAAGACGTTCTGTATACGTTCCGATTGTTTCGTGCTTGTAGCAATCGTAGATTTCGAGTCCTCTGCCCGAAGCCGCAGGCAGACCGATATCATAGAACTGAAGTGACATTTCGCTTGTCTTATCACCGAAGTTGAACATACCGATTGCGTAATCGCCGCCGCTTAACGGCTTGATAAGTGCAAATACATTTTCAGGATTGTTCCACTGCTTGATGCAGTAAGGACCACGGCACTCGATATCCTGATTGATTGCGATGATATCCTTGTTCATGAGGATTTCTTTTGTTGCGTCGGACATTTTTCTGATATCACAGCCAATCATAAGCGGTGAATTCATAATTGCCCAGAGTGCGAAATGCGTCTTATATTCCACATCAGAACAGCCGCCTACAACGTCAGCAATCCACTCGTTATCGCTGTTGCCGTGCATACCTACAACAAGCATATCCATATCATTGTGGCAATAAACTCCGCCGTAGCATTCCTTGCCAATCTGTGAAAGTGCAAGTCGCTTTACAGACTCCCAGTTATCCTGAATATCGCCTGTTGAACGGAAAAGCTGCGCACCGCTTTCTCTTATCCATTCGTGCACGCCGTCGCCGCCCCAGTTACAAGCGGAGAAAACTATATCACGTCCGCAGTTACGAAGTGCCATACCCATTCTCTTGTAGAGATTTGCCCCGTCAGCTGCAGAAGGCTTGTAGCAGTAGTCATACTTGAGGTAGTCTACACCCCACTCAGCAAAGGTTTCGGCATCGTCAAATTCATGTTCAAAGCTTCCGGGATAGCCTGCACAGGTATGTGTGCCCGCACAGGAATACATACCGAATTTCAGTCCCTTTGAGTGAACGTAATCCGCAACAGGCTTGATGCCGTCCGGAAACTTATTCTTATCGGGAACAAGTCTGCCGCCCACGCGCTGTTTTTCGCTCCAGCAATCATCGATTACAATGTATTCGTAGCCTGCATCTTTAAGTCCCGTTGAAACCATATAGTCTGCACTTGTCTTGATAAGGTCAGCATTGATATTCCAGCTGAATGTATTCCAGGAGTTCCAGCCCATTGGCGGTGTATGTGCGAGAGGTTTGCTCATAATATATCTTCCTTTCAGTATTTGTTATTCTTATGATAACATCTGATAAAAGTGACGTCAATCTGAAATTATGAAAATAGAGTTTCAAAAAACTAAAGTGAATTTGCACACACTGTGATTTGATTGCATTTTATGGCTGATTAAACTTTTAAAAAAGCAAAATCATCGTTGACAAATTCTGTTATTGGCAATATACTTTTATTGAGGTGTTGCTATATGACGAGAAAAATCAATCAGAATGCATATCCATTTATTGAACAGGTAAAAAATCTTCCTGTATATTTGACAGGAATAGGCGGTACAGAATATCAGGGTGCTGTAAATCGTGCTGAAGGCTACTGCTGGCATCAGATTTTGTTCTGTGCTAACGGAAACGGCGTGCTGCGATATGATGACATTACTATTGAGATTACAGAAAACAGTTTCATTTTTCTTCCTGCTTTCTATCCTCACGAATATATACCTGATGATGTAAAATGGAATATGAGATGGGTAGTATTCGATGGCTACGCATGTGAACAGATTTTCAACGAATTCGATATGAGCAAGCCTATTGTTGTAAAAACAGCCAACAGCAGCGCAATGCAGAAGCTTTATGACAAAATGTTTGTCGCATTAAAAACCGATAAGGTTTACGGGAATTATACATGTGCAGGCTTGATTTATCAGTATATACTGGAATTTCACCGTCTTGCTTCGGACAACACTGCTAAAAATAAAGCAGACAAAAGCGATATACTTATGCCTGCGTTGAATTATATTGAAGAAAATTTCCGAAATGATTTTCCAATCACCGTCCTTGCAGACGTATCAGGAGTTTCACAGCAGTATCTTTGCAGAATTTTCAATAAGACCATGAACATCCGACCAAATGAATACATAACCTGCCGAAAGCTTCAGGAAGCAAAGCATCTGCTTGCTGAAACTACACTTTCTGTTCGTGAAATATGCATACAGTCGGGATTTTCCGATGCAAGCTATTTCAGCACGGTATTCAAAAGTTATGAAAATATCACTCCTGCTGAATACCGTAAAAAAACAAAGGCTTATTAAGACGATATTGCAGTGCGTTCAAAAGCGGTTAAACTCATTCATTTCCCTCACGGTACATTTTTCGGAACTGAGTGGGGGTGCAGTCCTTGAATTTGCGGAACGCACGGTTAAAGGTTGTTATACTAGAAAAACCAACATTCATTGCAACCTGTGTTATAGGAGTATTTTCATTTCTCAACATAATTTCAGCCTCTTTTATCCGCCTTGCGTTAAGCATATCGGAAAAAGAGGTATTGTTTTTTGTAAAGAAACGCGACAGGTGAAATTTACTGTATCCGATAGCTTCAGAAAGGCTGTCCAGCGTTATAGCACTCATATAAAACGTATCTATATAGCGCTTGATAAGCTCTTTCTTTTCGTCAGATTTATTATCCATACTTTTGTTGTACTTTGCAATTTTCAGCAGAATTTCAATCAGCTTTCCGTAAAGCTGAATTTCACAGAATGAAGGTGAGCTGTCAAAAATCCGCACCATTTCCATAACTGATTTATTCAACTCAGAGACGAAACCCCTGCTGTAATTTTCGTTTATCCATACAGGCTGTGAAAAAATTCTGCACACTTCGGCAAGAGCAGGATTATCCTTGAACATGGCGTTATCACAAAGCATGATAATTCGTCTGCCGTGCTGTGCTTTAAGATTATGGAGTTCTCCAGGAGGAATTATAAGTATATCGTTTTCGTTCAGAATATACTCCTTATCACCGCAGATTACCGGAAAAACATTTTCCGTAGGCATAAGTATTTCCACCGCATTGTGCCAGTGCATAGGATATTCTTTATATTCGGGACTGTCATAAATCCAGAAGCAAGGAGTTCGGTTAAACTCAATATTTTCCAGTGCAGTATTATGGTTGACATCCATCGCAATCCACCTTTTCAAAAATTGCTTATTCAATCGTATTATAGCACGATTTTACCGATATTTCAATAGCTTCATTACCAAAACACAGCAAAAATTGACATGAAAACAGCAATAAATGATTAGCATCTCATATGTTGCTTTAGTATAATAAATCAAAAGCAACTTTACGGGAGGAAAAGCTATGAAAAAACGCAACAAATTTACAGCACTATTCTGCACAGTATTATTGCTTATGTCAGGCTGCGGAAAAGCTGAAAGCAATGGAACAGTTACAGATTTGACAAACGATGCTATCGTTACAACTGAAAACGCAACAGAAACAGCAATAATTGACAGTATCAATAACGGAATAGTTATTGATGAAGTGAGTGGTAACGTCTACAAAACTGAGCGCAATGCCAACCCTATTTCCGGAAACATTTTCTGCGCTGACCCGACTGCTGTTGAATATGAGGGGCGCCTTTATGTTTATGGCACAAATGACCATCAGCAGTCTGAGCTTGACACAACAAATGACTATGACCAGATAAACTCACTTGTGGTTTTCTCCACTGATGATATGGCGAACTGGATTTATCATGGAAGAATTGAAGTGGGCGAAATTGCACCTTGGGTAAACACCTCATGGGCACCGTCAATTGTTTCAAGGATTGAAGACGACGGACTTACACACTTCTATCTTTATTTCTCCCACAATGGAAGCGGTGTAGGTGTACTCACATCAACTGACCCTGTTACAGGCTGGAGTGACCCTCTTGGACAGCCCCTTGTTTATCAGAATATGCCCGGACTTGAAAATTGTCCTGCACCATTTGACCCTGGTGTCTGCATTGACGAAAACGGAACAGGCTGGCTCAGCTTCGGCGGCGGTGTTCACGCCGACGGCGGTAAAATCCATTCCTTTGTTCCGAAGGTTGTCAAGCTTGGAGAGGATATGATTTCCTTTGACAGCGAATTTGTTTCTATTGACGCACCTTATTTCTTTGAGGCAAGCGAGCTAAACTACATTGACGGTACATACTACTACACCTACTGCAACGATTGGCAGACAAGAGGTGCAGAATGGGACTACGAGGGCATGGAAAAGCCGCCTTCCTGCAGTATGGCTTATCTCACAACAAAGACTCCTCTTGATGCTGAAAGTTGGGAGTACAGAGGTGCGTACTTCTACAATTCGGGACAGAATGCTGACGGACAGTCAGGTATGCGTTGGGGCAACAATCACACTCATTTCTGCGAATATCAGGGCACGAACTACATTCTTCACCACACACTCCTGCTTGAAGAATTATCAGGCGGCACGGCAGGCTTCCGCAGTATGATGGTTGACTATCTTCCTATGGACACTGCATCAGGTGAAATACCTATTACAGCTGCAACACGAAACGGTGTTTCTCAGATAAAGCTTCTTGACCCTTACGCTGCAAACAGCGGTGCGGTTATGTTTACATCAGCTGATATAAGTTATACAGACGAAACAAATCCTGCGGTAAAAAGCATTGCTGACGGTGCTTGGATTTATGTGAAGGGAGCAGATTTCGGCTACGGTGCAGAAAGCTTTACCGCTGAGGTAAAGGGCAAGGGACGAATTGAAGTGCGCCTTGATGATATTGAGAGTGAGGCTGTTACATTCATCGAATTTGACTGTGCTGAATATACCAAAGTGCGTTCAACTGATTTTGCACAGTTTGAGGGAAGAAACCATAATATTTATCTTGTATTCTCAGGTGCAGATATTGAACTCAAATCGTGGCAGTTTGAAAAGGGTGAAGAAAATCTTCGTCCCGAAGAAGATATTTCAGAAACAGAACAGCAGTACAAAACCATTATCATTTCCGCACAAGCTGAAAATCCAGGGCCGAGTCCGTCAACCGTTGCTGAAATCACTAAGGACGGCGACTACTCCATAAAATCAACAGCATTTGATGCCAAGAGCGATATGCTTAACCTCGGTTTTATTGACGATAAAGATGCGACATATAAGGTATATGTGAAGTCCTTAGGCTTTGAAACCGCAAATGGCATTGTTGAAGTTCCTGTTGATGTCGAGCTTGACCCTGCAAGCAGCAACGGAAACGGACTCGAAAACGGCTGGAAGGGTGCAGAAATCGGGGCACTAATTTACGGCACGGAGGAATGCGGAATTTTTGCTGCAGAAACAGATATTGACTGGATAGGCTACCGACTTGCGCTTATGGTAAACGGTGAGGAAGTTCCGTTTACGTCGGTAACCTACAACGTTACAATCAGCGGACTTACTTTTGAATAAGGAAAGGAAGAATTATGGCAAATCCTATTTTACCAAACTGGGAATACATTCCTGACGGTGAGCCGAGAGTGTTCGGCGACAGAGTATATATTTATGGCTCACACGATAATGCAGGCTCAGACAGCTTCTGTGATTACAAACTGAAGGTCTGGTCTGCACCAGTTGATAACCTTAACAACTGGGTATGTCACGGTGACATTTTCCACACTCGTCCCGACCACGACCACCCCTCCGACACCGATTGGACAGATTATCCTCTTTACGCTCCTGATGTAGTTGAAAAGGACGGAAAGTATTATCTTTACTGCTATATCCTGTGGAACAAGGGCTGTGTTGCCGTAAGTGACAAGCCTGAGGGACCTTTCAAGCTGCTTTCGAAATACAAATATGACCTGCCTGATAATCTTGTTGAGGACGGTGTATTTGTTGACCCTGGGGTACTTGTTGACGATGACGGGCGTGTATACATTTACTGTGGATTTGAAAAATCCTATATGGCTGAGCTGAAAAGCAATATGTATGAGGTAATCAGTGACAGCTACAAGGCAGACATAATTCCTGCTGACAAGAATGATGAAAAAGGATTTTTCGAAGCATGTTCAATGCGCAAGGTGGGTGATACATATTATCTTATTTACTCTCCCAACAAAGGAAACAGGCTTGAATATATGACCGCTGACTCCCCTTGCGGTCCTTTCACATACAGAGGAACAATAATCGACAACGGTATTGATTACCCTGCCGGAAACAATCACGGTTCAATCTGCTGTATAAATGGACAGTGGTACATCTTCTACCATAGAATGACCAACGCAACCATTACATCAAGACGTGCCTGCGTGGAGAAAATAGAGATACTTCCTGACGGTACAATTCCGCAGGTTGAGATGACCTCTCTCGGATTTGAGGAGTCACTTAACCCATACAAAATTACACCTGCTGACATTGCCTGCGTACTCAAGGGCGGATGCTTTATAACTGAACTTGATTATTTCACGAGAGTTATAACAGGCATAAAGCCTGAATGTGTTATCGGGTACAAATACTTTGATTTCGGCGAGGATTACAGCTCAAAGACTATGGAGTTTGCCGCAAAGATAAACGGCTCGGGCTGCAATGCCACAATCAGAATTCTGCTTGACAGTGAAAACGGCGAAGAAATCGGCAGATGTGTAGTCGGTGCAGCAAGCGGAACATATTCCGCTGTAGTAAAAAGCATAACGGGCAGACATTCCGTGTTCTTCAAAATTGAACATAATTATACAGGCTGGTTTGTGGACTGGTATAAGGACAGATACCTTTTTGAACTGGAAAGCTTTGTATTTATGAAATGAGCAGCGCAATTCAATATCTGAATTTCAAAAGATTGAATACATACAAATATAGTTCAGCCGCCGCAGTTTTTGTAACTGCGGCGGCTTTGCTTTAATAAATATCAAGCTCTGAATTTCCTCTTGTGAAAACAGGAATAATATCAATAGGTGCAGGGACGGTAACAAACTGACCGCCGTCATAAGTTTTCTTTGTATATGCGTCAGTCCACTTCTCACCTTCCGGAAGATATACGGTACGCTCTCTTGCGCCCTCCTCCATAATCGGTGCAACAAGAATATCGCTGCCGAACATATACTCATCCTCAACATTCCAAGCAGTTTTGTCGCTGTAAAAATCGTAAAATACAGGACGCATTACAGGTGTACCGTTTTCACTGCACTCGTCCATTGTTTTTCTTATGTACGGACGAAGTTTTTCTCTGATGAACAGGTACTTTTTTAGTATTTCGTAGTTATCTTCGCCGAAGCTCCACACCTCATTATCCTGTCCCGAGGTAAGCTGACGAACGTTGTTGATGAACTCCTGTTCACGCTCATACCAAGGACTTCTTTCTCCGTGCATACGGAACACAGGATTGAACGCACCCCACTGGAACCAACGGACAAGCAGTTCTCTGAAACTCGGGTCGGAAATATCTCCTCCCATAAAACCGCCTATGTCCGACGTCCACCAAGGGATACCTGCAATAGCCATATTAAGACCTGCCTGAAGCTGTTCACGCATTGCACGGAAAGAAGAATGAATATCTCCCGACCAGGCAAGCACACCATATTTCTGACTTCCTACCCACGCACATCTCACAAGACTCAACACGTCTTTTTCGCCCTCAGCTTTCAGACCGTCCCAGAAGCCCTTTGCATACATAAGCGGATAGATATTGGTGCATTGTAATGCTGTGCCTGCATAGTAACGGTAAATATCGAATTCATATGAATCGTACTCTGGTTCAGCCTCATCAAGCCAGAATGTGCGAATACCCTTCTTGTAATAGTTTTCCTTGCACTTCTCCCACACGAATTTCTGTGCACCTGGATTTGTTGCGTCAAAGAAAACAACATTGCCCATCCATGTCATATGCAGACCGTTTCCTCTGTCTGTTGAAACAAGATAGCCCTTGTCTGCCATTTCACCGAAGTTTTCGCTTCGCTCATCAATGGTTGGCCATACGGAAACTACCGTTTCGATGCCAAGCTCTTTAAGCTCCTTTACCATAGCGTCGGGGTCAGGCCAGTCGCGGGGTTCAAACTTGAAATCGCCCTGTCTTGTCCAGTGAAAAAAGTCCACAACTATTGCGTCCATCGGCAAACCTCTGCGCTTATGCTCTCTTGCAACAGCCAGCAACTCCTCCTGATTTCTGTAGCGAAGCTTGCACTGCCAGTAGCCAAGACCATATTCAGGCATTCTCGGTGCTCTTCCGACAGCAGCGGTATAGTTCTTTTCTATCTCAGCAGGTGTATCACCAGCGGTGATGAAATAGTCCAGCTTCTGTGTTGATTTAGCGTACCACTCTGTTTTGTTTGTGCCAAATGTAACTGTACCAACAGCAGGATTGTTCCACAGAAAGCCGTAACCTCTGCTGGACAGGAAAAACGGCACGCTCGACTGTGAATTTCGATGAGCAAGCTCAAGTGACGCACCCTTCTTATTGAGATGCTTTTCCTGATACTGACCCATACCGAAAATCTTTTCATCGTCATACGCCTCAAAGCGTGCGGTAAGCTCATAATCAGTACCGCCCTTGCTGCATTTCAGCACTCTTGCGGGCAATCTCAGCGAAGTACAATATCTGTTGAGGCGGTTTCTGTTGCGCCAATATTCCTCGGTAAGAAGCTCTCCACGCTGATTATAGAAGCTGATTTGCCCCTCATAGTCAACCTTTGCGGTAATCTTACCGTTTGTAATATAATAATTATCACCTGTCTGATGGTAATGAGCGTACTCATCGCTTTTATACCATGGGTCAGTGGTATCAACAGTTTCCTTGCGAATTTCAGCCTTGCACTCTTTCACAGGCTCGCACAAAGCCCAGTCGTGCTTATCCATTTCAGGCTCAGCTGTCATACGCACACGAAACGAGCTCTCACCCCACGGTTCAATCCACACCTGTGAATTTCCGTTTCTTATTACAAGACGGTTATCATCAATGTATACGCTCATAGCAATTACCTCCAAAGATTATTTTATTAATAGTAACACACATTCTATTAAATTGCAATAATATTGTTTTCAGCATCCGCATATCGTAAATATTCCCTGTAAAGCGCACTTTATCTTGTAAAACTTCTAATCGTATGATATTATAAAATAAAAACTATAATAAAGCAATGCCATATAAATAATGCAAACGGTAAAGGAGGATTTTACTATGAGTCTTGATGTAACAAAAATGCCGAAACTTGGCTTCGGATTGATGAGATTGCCCGAAAGGGATGGAGCAATCGACCTTGAACGTGTCTGCGATATGGTTGACCGCTATATGAAGGCAGGCTTCAATTATTTTGACACGGCTTACGTTTACCACGGCGGCAACTCGGAAAAGGCTGTCAAGGAAGTTCTTGCGAAGCGTTATCCGAGAGAGGCGTTCACGGTTGCAACAAAGCTTCCTGCATGGGCGATAAAAACAAAGGAAGACCGTGACAGAGTATTCAGCGAACAGCTCAATCGCACGGGACTGGATTACTTTGACTATTACCTGCTCCACAGCCTTGAAGACGGAGCAAATTATGATGTGTACGAAAAGCTGGACTGTTTCAACTGGTGTATGAACAAGAAGGCTGAAGGCAAAATCCGTCATTTCGGATTCTCCTTCCACGGCACACCTGAACTGCTTGAAAGGGTCCTGAACAAGCACCCTGAGGTTGAGTTCGTTCAGATACAGCTTAACTATGCTGACTGGAACAATCAGGTTGTACATTCAGGCAGACTTTACGAAATTCTGCTGGAAAGAAAAATTCCGATGATAATTATGGAGCCTGTCAAGGGCGGCACGCTTGCTAACCTTTCCCCTGACCTTGAAGAAATGTTCAAATCTGTCCGTCCTGACAAATCTGCGGCTTCATGGGCAATGCGCTTCTGCGGAAGCCTTGACGGCATTGGAACAATTCTCAGTGGTATGTCCAACGAGGAACAGGTTGAGGACAACCTCGCAACATTTACGGATTTTGAACCTCTCACTGACAGCGACAAGGCAACCATTGACAAGGTACTTGAAAAGATGCTTGCAACACCGCTTATCGGCTGCACGTCCTGCCGCTACTGTGTTGATGGCTGTCCTCAGAATATACATATCCCTGATATTTTCGGTGCAGTAAACACGGCGAGAAAATTCCCGAAGGATAATCGTCCTAAGTTTTTCTACGGAAGTCTTACAGGATATTCGGGAAAGGCTTCTTCCTGCATTGAATGTGGTCAGTGTGAGGCTGTCTGTCCTCAGCACCTGCCGATTATTGAGTTGCTGAAGGAAGCTGTTGAAAAGCTGGAAAACTGATGGAGGGATAGCTATGAATAGTGATTCCAACAAGATTACAAGAGATTATTTTGACTCAATTCTTCTTGAAATGCGGCACATTGACTCCGACCTGCCAAGCACGGAGCTTGAACTTTTCGGAGAGAAATTCTCCACTCCAATTATGACAGCGGCGCTTTCTCATCTGCACCATATATGCGACAACGCTATGGTTGAGATTGCAAAGGGTGCGAAAAATGCAGGTGCAGTTCACTGGGTTGGTATGGGCGAATATGATGAGATGGAGCAGATTTATGCGGCGGCAAGAACTGTCCGCATAATCAAGCCTCACGCTGACAATAACGAGGTTTTCAAGCGTATTGAACACGCTGTTGAGCACGGTGCGTTTGCGGTTGGAATGGACATTGACCACGCTATTTCCTGGGACGGAAAATATGATGTTGTATGCGACCTGCCTATGCGTCCGAAATCCCGTGCGGAAATTGAAAGCGTTGTCAAGGCATCGTCTGTTCCATTTGTTGTAAAGGGTGTGCTGAGCGTTTCCGACGCTGTAAAATGTGCAGAAGCGGGAGTTGCGGGAATTGTTGTTTCACATCATCACGGCATTATGGACTACGCTGTACCTCCGCTTCAGATTTTGCCCGATATTGTAAATGCTGTTGGCGACAAGATGAAAATTATGGTTGACTGCGGCTTTGAAAGCGGTATGGACGTATTCAAGGCACTTGCTCTGGGTGCTGACTGTGTATGCGTGGGACGTAATCTTATGGAGCCGCTGAAAAATGGTGCTGACGGCGTAACAAGACGCATAAACGAGATGAACAATGAGCTTATCAAGGTTATGGCAAGGACTGGATTCAAGACGCTTGACGAGATTGATTCAAGCGTGATATGGAAAAGGACGGTATAATTATGAGGTTAGGTATTTCATCTGCACTTTCGCATACCTCCCCTGCTCACTGGGCAAAACAGCTCAAAGAGCTTGGTTGTCGCTCGGCTGTATTTCCCGTGAACTGCAACAGCGACAAGGACACGATAAAGGCTTACACTGAGGCGGCAAAGGAAAATGACCTTGTTATTGCCGAGGTTGGAATATGGAACAATATGCTTGATGCTGACTCTGAAAAGCGAAAAGCAAATCTTGACTACGCAATCCGTCAGATTATTCTTGCTGACGAAATAGATGCGACCTGTGCGGTAAATATTGCGGGAACACCGCATGGTCCACGCTGGGACGGCGGTTATCGTGACAATTTCAGCAAGGAAACCTTTGATATGACGGTAGAAACGGTGCAGTATGTGTTGAAGCAGGCTGACCCGAAGCGTACACATTTCAGCATTGAGTCAATGCCATGGATGATTCCGTCAGGGCCTCAGGAATATCTTGAACTTATTGAGCGTGTCAATCACCCGCAATTTTCTGCACACCTTGACATTGTGAATATGATTACTTCTCCGAGAAGATATTTCTTCAATGATGAGTTTCTCCATGAATGTTTTGACGTGCTCAAAGGCAGAATTTGCAGCTGCCATCTTAAAGATATCCGACTTAAAGAGGAGTTCACCTTTCAGCTTGAAGAATGTGCTGTGGGCAAGGGTACGCTTGATATTGAGCTGCTTGCAAGGCTTTGTGATGAAGCAAGTCCTGAAATGCCCGTACTGATTGAGCATCTGAACACTGATGAGGAATATCGTGAAAGCTTCTTGTATACAAAAAACAGACTTGGATTATAAAATTATCCCAAATCAGAAATTAAATTTTTCACTTTATAAGTGCATATATAATTAAATCGTTGCAGTTACAAAAAACTGCGACGATTTTTTGTGTTTTCAGATTTAAGGATTATTTAATAATTTACCTGTTATAATGAAATCACAACAAGGAAAGGAGAACTGAAATGTATCTCAATATACTGAAAAAAGACCTGAAAAGAAAAAAGGCAATGAACGTAATCCTGCTGGTGTTCATTATACTTGCGACAATGTTTGTATCATCAAGCGTGAACAATATCATCAGTGTTACATCAGCGCTGGATAATTATTTTGAAACGGCAGATGTTCCTGACTATATGATTATGACAATGGATAAATCATTAACTGCGGATGTTGATAAAGCAATAAGCTCAGCCCCGTCAGTTGAACGCTCCGATTCTGAAAAAATTATATTTTTGACAGCAGATCATATGTCCTTTGAAGATGAAGGCATAACTGCTGTAAATGGCACAAATATGCTTCATAGTGACAAGGATCTTTCAATGAATTATTTTCTGTCAGATGGCAGCATTCTCGAAACCGTAAATAAGGGTGAAATGTACATAACCGATGGCAAGGGACCGATCGGACTTGAAACAGGAGATAAAATCAAAATTGAAATCGAAGGCATAAGCCGTGAATTTACCTTTGCGGGAACTGTCAAGGATGCAGCTTTAGGTTCAGGTATGAACTCTATGGTCAGATATATCATAAACGGTGAGGATTTTGAATACTTTACTTCCAATGAAATAATCAATAATTATACAGGTAATCTTTATTACCTTCATACAAACGACCTTGATAAAACAATATCGGAGCTTTCCGACGCTTCTGAAAGCTTCGCTTTTACAGGAGACAAAGATTTACTGAAATTCACCTACGTTTTCGATATGATGGTAACGGGTATTATTCTTGTAGTAAGTATTATTCTTATCGCAATTGCTTTTGTGGTACTCCGCTTCACCATTACATTCACACTTTCTGAAGAATTCCGTGAAATTGGTGTTATGAAGGCAATCGGTATCGGTAATTTCAAAATCAGAGGTCTGTACCTTGTAAAGTATATGGGACTTTCCGTAATCGGTTCAATTGTCGGTCTTGTACTCAGCTTCCCGTTCGGCAATATGCTGATGAGTGTTACCTCGAAGTCAATCATTATCAATAATCAGAACCCTATTTTCATCAACATTCTTTGTGCTGTGTTTGTGGTAGCGGTAATCCTGCTGTTCTGCTACGGATGTACAGGCAAGGTGAAGAAGCTTACTCCTATTGACGCAATCAGAAATGGTCAGACAGGTGAACGCTTCCGCAAAAAGAGTATTATGAGCCTTGGAAAATCAAAGCTTGGTGCAACAGCCTTCCTTGCGCTTAATGACATCGTGAGTGCACCTAAAAGATACAGTATAATCACCCTCACCTTTGTACTTTGTCTTTCACTCCTGCTTATTCTTTCAAATACTGTATATACAATGAACAGCGGTACTCTGATCCACGCTTTCGGTATGGTAGACTGCGATGTTTTCATATCTAACTTTGATACGGAATTTTTAACAGAAGACGGACAGGATAAACTTAAAGACAGTCTTAAAGCTATGGAAGAAAAGCTTGCGGAAAACGGTATGCCAGCAAAATGTGTTCAGGAAGTCGCTTTCAACATGCCTGTTATTTATGGTGAAAACAAATGCAACATCCCCATTAAGCAATGCACGGGAACAACAATGGATATGTATCAATATACTGCGGGTACTGCACCTCAGAATACAGATGAAATAGCTATAACCCGTATGTCAGCTGAAATGCTTGGTGCGAATATAGGCGATACTGTTACTATTAATACTGTCGACGGAGATAAGGAATATATCATTTCAGCGTATTTCCAAAATATGAATAATTTCGGCGAAGGAATATTATTTCACTGTGACGAAGAAATCAACTACGTTCAGTCAATCGGTTCAGGAGCTGCACAGATCATCTTTACCGATAATCCCGATAAGGAAGAAATTCTGAACAGAATTGAAAAAATAAAGGAGATTTATCCCGAAGCGGAAAATGTAGAAATATCAGAAGATTTTATAGCAGATATGCTTGGCGTTACTGATGTGCTTGATACAGTAAAATCAATGGTTGCAATCCTCACAATCGTTCTTGCGGCGCTTATCACCGTACTTATGGAGCGTTCCTTCATTGCAAAGGAAACAGGCGAAATTGCACTTATGAAGGCTATCGGCACACGCAACAGCAAAATCTACGCTTATCACGCACTTAGATTTGCATTTGTGGGAATTATTGCGGTAGTAATCGGTGAGATTTTCGCAATGCCGCTGACACATCTCTGCATTGACCCTATTTTCAAGATGATGGGTATGGAACTTGCGGTTGATTATGTTACAAATCCTGTTGAACTGTATCTCATCTTCCCGCTTGTAATTCTCCTTACAACAACAGCAAGCGCATTCCTTACATCACTTTACACAAGAAAAATCAAGTCATCCGACACCGCTAACATTGAGTAAGAAAGGGTATTATTATGAATATTTTAGAAGTAAATGACCTCTGCAAAACATATATCGTAAACAAGCGTCAGAACAACGTGCTCAAGAACGTGAACTTCACCGTCAGCGAGGGCGAAATGGTGGCAGTTATGGGCCCGTCAGGTTCGGGTAAATCCACTTTGCTTTATGCTGTTTCAGGTATGGACAGCATCACCGCAGGCGAGGCTTTATTCTGCGGCAAGAATATCGCAAAGATGGGTGCAAAGGAGCTTGCCGACCTCAGACTTGACGAGATGGTCTTTATCTTCCAGCAGATGTATATGCTGAAAAATCTCACCGTGCTTGACAACATCATTCTCCCTGCCGTACAGTCGAGCAAGAACACTGAAACACGCAAGGAAACCGTACAGCGCGGCCAGGAGCTTATGCGCAAGCTCGGCATCATTGACATCGCCGACAATGACATCAACGAGGTTTCAGGCGGTCAGTTACAGCGTGCCTGCATCTGCCGCAGTATGATAAATAACCCTAAGATGATTTTTGCTGATGAGCCTACAGGTGCTCTCAACCGCACTTCCTCCGATGAGGTTATGGAGGAACTTGCAAAGCTGAACAATGACGGTACAACAATTATGATGGTAACTCACGATTCGAAGGTTGCGGCAAAATGCACAAGAGTGCTCTATATAGTTGACGGAAACATAAAAGGAGAGTATAATTTAGGTAAGTGCGAAAGTGCTTCACAGATTAGGGAGCGTGAACGTGCACTGAATAACTGGCTTATGGAAATGGGCTGGTAATACTTTCTGAGGAGCATTGTTATGGTCACAGATAATCTGCAGAAAAAATTTCATCTCATAAATTTTACCGTCAGAATGCTGATAATCGGATTTTTGGTATTCTGTGCGGTGCAGATGCTTGCGCTCCATATAGTCAATGATGATACTGTACAGCCTGACAGTTCAGGCTTTTACGGGCACAACTACTGCGGGACATTCTTTATTGATATAACGCGTGACAATTCCTTTGTTGACGAGGAAAGTTACACTAAGGCAATTCAGCCTGACAGCAATCCCGTAATACAGGATATCCTGCTTGATACAGCTTCTGTGGTGATGGTGCTTTCGCTGTTGATTTTTCTTCATCGTGCCGACAAGCAGACAATGCACAGCAAACGTACAGCGTGGCTGCTGTTGCTTTCGGGTGGATTGTATGCGGCAGGAAACACTGTTATTGAAATACAGCTGCTTACGTCTCAGACTGACGGCATAAAAGGAGTTATGGCTACACAAAGCTATTACCCACAGCTTTATGCTGTTTACGGAATACCACTCCTGATTATCGGTTACGGTCTTATTCTGCTTTATTACGAGCAGATTTCCCGCGGCAAAAGCGTTATTCCCGTACAGCGCATGCTAAAAATATGTACGTGGGCAACAGGAATTTCTGCCTTCGGGTTTATGCTGTGGAGATTTATTGTACGCTGTTATGAACTTTTCAGCGAGGATAATGCACGTTTGCCGTTTTACTCCGTATTGCTTGACCTGCCGAAATCGGAATGTGTTTCGGACAGTGCTTACACAAAGGTGCTTGTGTTCAGATTTGTCAAGGATTTGCCTGTATTTGTAGCTTCGGCAATTGCGGTGATTGCCTTGATAAAACTTATGCACTCTGCCGCAGACGGACAGATAAATACCGCTGAAAACCGCCGTCGACTTAAGCTGGCGGCACTTGCGCTGGCTGTATCCTCTGTGATATTCAATCTTCTCGGACTTGTTGAAGTGAATATGTTGAATGAAAGCTTTACGGGAATTTACGGTGACGTGACCTACACCATAGGAATACGCTCAAACTGTGAGCCAATGCTGTATGCATTTCTGTTAATCATTATTGAAATCTACCTTCAGGCAATACCACAAACTGAAAAAAGCGGGTAATACTTATGACTGATATTTTAATTGTTGAAGATAACAAAGAGCTTGCAGGCCTGCTGTGTGATTTTCTCCGTGCGGAAAATTACACGGTATCGTTTGCTGAATCGGGAGAAAAAGCCTTGTCGCTGTATGAAAAATACGGCGCAAGGCTTGTTGTGCTTGATATAATGCTGCCTGGGATTGATGGTTTTGCGGTATGCAAAAAAATCCGTGAGGACAGCAACACGCCTATCCTTATTGTCAGTGCTAAAACCGACAAGGAGGACAAGCTTAACGGACTTATGCTGGGTGCTGACGATTACATTGAAAAGCCCTACGATATTGATATAATGCTTGCGAAAATCGGCGGTATTTTCAAGCGAAGATATGCTGTTGACGAGCTTGTTGACGGCGATATACGTATCAACAAAGTGAGTCGTACGGTTTGCAAAAACGATGTAAAACTTGAAATGACCGCAAAGGAATTTGACCTGCTGGTGCTGTTAATTGAGAATAAGGGCAAGACACTTACAAAGGAATACCTGTTCAATCAGATATGGGGCAGCGACAGCTTTTCTGAGCAGCAGACCCTGACCGTACATATAAAATGGCTCCGTCAGAAAATCGAGGACGACCCGAAAAATCCGAAACATATTCTGACGGTGTGGGGAGTTGGCTATAAATATGAAAACATTCAATAGGATTTTTGCTGTTGTGACAGTCCTAATAATCGTTGTATTCGTTACTGCAAACATGATATTACTGACAAACAACAACGACAGCGACAGACCATATCTTGTGGAGATATCAAGATTGGTGCACAAAATTGAAAATGGTTCAGCACCTGATGTTTCAACGTGCGAATATGTGACAGCTGTTGTTGAATACGGCGATGACTTTTACAATTCTGACAGCGATTATGTTGTTCGTGAGATAAAAGGTGAGCTGTATCGTTTTGAATATACAGCAAGCAGCGACTCTGACGATACAAAGCTGATTGCAATCGTAAATTCAAGTCTCGGAATTATGACTGTTTTAATTATTGCGATTATGCTTTATATAAGAGTGAAAATTCTCAAGCCCTTTGAACAGCTTACAGACGTGCCCTACGAACTGTCAAAGGGTAATCTTACCGCACCTGTCAAGGAAACAAAAAACCGCTTCTTCGGACGTTTTATCTGGGGAGTTGATATGCTCCGTGAAAACATGGAACAACAGAAAGAGCGCGAATTAAATCTGCAGAAGGATAAGAAAATGCTTTTGCTGTCCTTGTCCCACGACATAAAAACACCGCTTTCCGCAATAAAGCTTTATTCAAAGGCACTGTCAAAGGGACTATATGACAGCAAGGAAAAACAGCTTGAAATTGCTGAAAGCATAAACGCAAAAGCAGATGAAATAGAAAACTATGTTTCAGAAATCATCACTGCTTCAAGAGAGGATTTCCTCAGCTTGGAAGTAAACATGGGTGAGTTCTATCTTTCAGAGCTTGTGAGCAAAATCAGCATTTATTACACTGAAAAGCTGTCCCTTATTAAGACTGATTTCATAGTTGGAGGCTACTCCGATTGTCTGATAAGCGGTGACATTGACCGAAGCATTGAGGTTATGCAGAATATAGTGGAAAATGCCATAAAATACGGCGATGGAAAAAGCATTGAAATCAGCTTTTCCGAGGATGACGGCTGTGTCCTTGTTGCTGTAAGAAACAGCGGGTGTACCCTTCCCGATACAGATTTGCCACACATTTTCGACAGTTTCTGGAGAGGCACAAACGCTGAAAAAGAAAAAGGAAGCGGTCTTGGTCTTTACATCTGCCGTCAGCTTATGCACAAGATGAACGGAGAAATCTTTGCAGAAATCAAAGACGGATTTATGTGTGTTACAACAGTGTTTGGAAAAGCGTAACAACGAAGCTGAATATATTGTACAACTTCTCAGATTATCTATAGATATAGCACCCAAAAGTCTTACAAAAACGATTATCATTAATTGCGCATTAAACTATAAGAATTAGTGCTATATAATGTTTATATTACGCTGTTAAAACAACAACCGTTTATATAGTGTTTCCGTATGAAAGTATGAGTACCATAAAGCCCATCCAAAGTATTGAAGAATGTGCTGTCATACGAGAGAATGCAGCTACTGTAAAATCACATAGAAATATTAATGAATTCAACATTATAAATATTATGAACTGGCCTCACAAAAAATGAAGCCAGTTCTACAATCAACATATTAATATAATTCTCTTGCACGTCTGCGGAAATAATTCATGTTATACTCCGCATCCTTGGTCTGGTAATTCAGACACTGCGGGTCATCCTGCAGCAGTCTGTAATATTCATCTTCCCAGTAAATAGCCAGGGATTCAAACTCCTCTATTGCTGCGCTGTTATCTACTGCCGGTTCACTATATGCATATGATGAACCTCCGCCGGAACCGCCTGAGTAATAGCTTCCGCCGCTGTCGCCTGCAAGATAATCACCAAGACCATCAATGATGCTGTTACCAATAGAAGCGAACAAGTCGTCCTGCCATTGCTGGATCTGCTGATTCTGGAGTTCCTGCTGCTGTTTTTCATATTCACGGCGTTCACTTGCTACAACAGTAAACTCATCACCTTCAACCACGCCTCTGTCAGACATTTCACCGTATTCATCATATTCAATAAAATCAGACTGACCTATAAGGACATCATTTTCATATGTACCGTTAATGCATTCACGGCTGAAGTACTGGTTTTTAAAATAGTAATATCCATCACCGTCACGCACGCCATTCTTGATACCACCGCTGTAATACTTGTAAACAAAACCAAAGTCATTATTGTAATAATCCTCGTACTCACCGTTTCCGTTTGGTGTAGCACCTGACCATTCGCCGCTGTATTCGTATTCATAAACAACTGCATTATTTAATTTATATGTACCTGTAAATATTCCTTCACCGCATGGAATACCCGACCTGCATTCGCCTGTATATGTGCCTGCATAATTCTTATAGTTGAATTCCATATCCTCGACCTTTTTTACAGACTTGCTGCAATCGTGTTCACCAAGCATCTGAAGCTGAAGTTCCACGGTCTCTATATCACGCAAGGCATATGTTTCATCAATCATTCCCATACTTGTTCTGTTTTCTTCTAAATATACATATTTTTCAGCACGTTCATTATTAAGCTCAGCTATCTTTGCACAAACTGCACAATCACCAAATCCTACTGATGAACCACCTGAAACTAAATTACTGATCAAAGCTATGAGCATTGCTGTACCTGCAATCATAGCTACAGCCAGTCCGGCTATTATGATAATTATCTTTTTATTCATTTTAATCCCCCTTATCAGCTCAGAATCAATGCTTCAATGTAAGAGTCAAGAGCACCATCACCGCTTGTAAAGATTCTGCTCTCTCCGAATGCTCCGTCAATTCCATTTTCAAGTTCTTCCTGGAATTCCTCATAGGTCATATCTCCAACAGCATCTTCACCGAAAATTTTATGGAAATAGCCTGAATCCCAGAGTGTCTGAGATTTTTCGGAAGCAATATCCTTTATAGTTGACCTTGTTACCTCAAAAATAAAGTCACCGAATATATCCGAAGCAGCAGCTCCAACGCTGAATTCAGGAGCGTCTGAGATTGCTTTTCTGACAACACTATTTGCTTCCTTTATAATTGCAGTCTTATTTTTGATGTTCTGTATTTCATTGTCAAGCTGCGGAATTGTGTAAACATAGAAGTTTCTGAGCACCTGACATTCAGACATATATTTATCAGAAATTCTGTTGCTGATTTTATCACTGATTATTCTTGCTGTAACTATATCTCCTGCCTCATCAACAGTTCTTACAAATTCAAGCCATGCATTAACATAACCATCCCAGAGTCTGTTTGCTTCTTCAATCTTCTCTTCGTCAACAACCCATGTTTCTTTCCACAGATGATAAAGTCTGTAGTGAACTTCTCTGTCACTGCAAGGGCTGTCATAACCATATCTGCAGAATGGGCACTGTGCCTCATTTACTGGTGTATCTGTAAAAATACCATTATTGCATGCTTCGCACTCGGAATCAGTACAAATCATCTCTGACTTTTTCAGTGCACTTTTCTTTACCCACATTGCAGGACGCACACCTGCATAATCAGATGAGAAATCCGCACCAGCTACAGAAACTCTGCCTATGGAATTAACATATGCAATACTGCTGCCATCCTTACCAGGAGAACGTAACATCCAGTCAGAGCCCTCATCAATATATGCAATTCTTCCCATAATGTTATATGCAATTCTGTTCTCAGCTAAACCATCTTCAAGATATTCAGCTGTCTTACCTGCATCAGGATTGTCAAGCATATCGAACTCATCATTACCCATATATTCCGCAACTTCATCTATGCTGAGCAAGAAAATCTTATCCTTGGTATCCTTACATCCATCAGTCTTTTTTTCGCCGCCATTTTCTGAAAAATCCCAAGGATTATCATCATTTGAAAGCTTTACAGATACAATTTTTTTCTTGTCCTTATCGCTGAATGAATTATAGAAATCCTCATTGAGATACTCTCTGATATCACTTTCAGCCCAGTTTATGTTTTCAGATGAACTGTCATATTGCTTTTCGTCAATAACGCGTTCGCTGATTATAAATGCTTTATTTCCGTCCAGTGCCAACACCTGCCACGTATAATCACCGAATTCAACATAATCCCCTGCAGCTAATGACGAACCTGCACCACAGCCTGAACATATACAAGCTGTCATTGCAAGCGTCAGAAACAATGTTACAAATTTCTTCATTTTTACCCTCTCCTTATTTTATCATAAACACATAAATTTTATCACAGCTCATTAAAGATTGTCAATATCAATTTACAACATTTTCCTCTCTCAAATATCTTGATTTTTATAAAAATATGTCAATAAAATGATAGATAATACGTCAGATCATATCTATTTACATATATGACAACTCACTTTGATTAAAGCTAAGGAGAGTTAATTATCTTTACTTTAAGATTTACTAACAATAAATCTTTTGCATATTTTTGTTTATCCAGAAGTTGTCATCATGAATTTTGTCCTGTATCAAAAAACTTGACGAATTTTATCTGAAGCTGTATATTATTTTTATCTTCAAAACATATTAAAAGTTATGGTGAGCCAAATAAAAAATTTGAATTATGGCTTGATGAATCAGGCAATTTTGAAAAAGACGCAGACAAAGTAAAAAGGGATTCAACTGTTCCTTTGTCGGTGAAATCATAAAGCTGCTGAAAAATTTCAAAAGCAAGTACGGTGAATTTCATCTTGATATAATTATAGCCAACAGGGTTAATACTACTCTTGGTCTTGAATACAGTAAAGCAGTTGTTCCGATTGACACGTATCTTAAAGCTATCGAATCCAGACTCATAATCCTTGGGCTTGAAAACAGCATTGATGAACGTGTCAGGACAATCCGAACAGATTCTGCACGCAAAAACAAGAAACTTATGCTTGCGGATATTGTCTGCAACACGTTTCTCACCCGCCGCAGCAAAGGGTTTACTGCTGAACAGCGCAGTTACATCGAATCTGTATATCAGGACACTAAAACGGTAATGCTATTCAATGTTTTTGACAGTTTGGCAGAAGCATCTTTTTACTCACTTATGTGTGAGGGGCGTCTTGGCGAGGCAGTTGTTGTTATTTGTCAAAGCGACTGTATCTGTGGCATCAAAAGAGAACGGAACAATATTTTTAAACAGTATTTTTTTATATTCAGTGCCATATCTGTATTTTTTTGCAACTTTTTGCAAAAAACTCCTTTCTCACATTACAAATTATTATTTTGTAAAAAATGTATCCCCTCGTTTCGTGACTGAGGAGGGATTGGTTGTTGATCAACTTATTCCACTTATTAATTACAAAGAAGTTGTTGAATCTGTAACAAATATATCAGTTTCAATGTGCATATGGCTGTCGCAAATTAGAAAATACAATTTTTGTAGACGGTTGGATATAGTTTAAGGGCTTACTGTAATACTCAGCAAGCCCTTGTTTTTATAATATTATGATACTGTTTTCAGCCTTTCAACAAATTTCCGCAACAACCTCTACTTCAACAAGCGCGCCCTTAGGAAGTTCCTTTACAGCAACGCAGGAGCGTGCAGGTTTTTCAGTGAAATACTGACCGTAAACAGCGTTGAATTCCGCAAATTCAGCCATATCACTCAAAAAGCAAACTGTCTTCACAGCGCTTTCAAGTGAGCCGCCTGCCTCAGTAAGTACAGCAGAAAGATTCTTGCAGACACGATGAGTCTGCTCGGTAATGTTTTCACCCTCAAGTGCACCAGTTTCAGGATTGAGCGCAATCTGACCTGATGTGAAGATGAGATTTCCTGTGACAATTGCCTGAGAGTAAGGGCCGATTGCTGCAGGTGCGTTGTTTGTGTGGATTTTGCTGCTCATAAGAATTACTCCTTTCAGTTTTAAACAAGCTTGAAGCCTTCATCACGAAGTGTTCTCGTGATTAGGTTGACGTGCATATAATCTCTTGTTTCCATTTCAATACGGAGGAAACAGCCGTTTACGCTTTCGGTGTTTCCCTTTTCGTAGTGCACACCTGTAACGTTGCCGCCGCAATCAGCGATAATGCGTGAGATTTCCTTCAGCTGACCGGGCTTATCGATAAGTTCAATAAGCAGGCTTGATGAACGTCCCGAGTTGCGCAGACCTCTGTCGATGACACGGGAAAGGCTTGTTACGTCGATATTGCCGCCTGATACAACCGCCGCAACACGCTTACCCTTCAAGTCAAATTTATTGAACATAACCGCCGCAACAGCTGTTGCTCCTGCACCCTCGGCAATCATCTTCTGCTTTTCAACAAGAGCAAGGATTGCGCTTGCAACCTCATCGTCGCTTACAAGGGCTATTTCATCGACGTACTCTTTGACAAGTGCGTACGTGTTTTCGCCCGGCTTTTTAACAGCGATACCGTCAGCAATTGTGGACACGGAAGAAAGGCACTCGATTTCACCATTGTTGATGGAGTTAAACATACTTGGTGCGCCCGCAACCTGTACGCCGTAAACCTTGACGGAAGGGCGTATCTGCTTTACTGTATAAGCGATACCTGAGATAAGTCCGCCGCCTCCGATTGGCACTACAACAGCGTCGATATTGTCAAGCTCACTGAGAATTTCAAGAGCAATCGTCCCCTGACCTGCAATAACATTCTCATCATCAAATGGGTGTACGAATGTGTAACCCTCACTTTCCTTTAATTCAAGTGCTTTCTGATAAGCGTCATCGTAACAGCCTTCTACAAGGCAAACATCAGCACCAAATCCCTTTGTTGCTTCAACCTTTGAGATAGGTGCGCTGTCGGGCAGACAGATAAGGGATTTGATACCATTTTTTGTAGCTGCAAGAGCAACACCCTGAGCATGGTTACCCGCTGAGCAGGCAATTACACCCTTCACCTTTTCCTCATCGGAAAGCATTGCGATTTTGTAAGCTGAGCCCCTTACCTTGAAGGAGCCAGTAATCTGGAGATTTTCAGGTTTGAGATAAAGCTCACAGTCGGGAGCAATTCCATAGGCACGCACCATATTTGTTTCACGGATAATGCTTTTCAGCACCGTCTGAGCATTGAAAACCTTGTCGAGAGATAACATAATTCATTCCGCCTTTCAATTAATTATATGCTTTGTTTACATGCTTTAAGGCAAAATAAAAACCCGCCCCAAAGCCTTGCTTTGAGACGGGTGAAAATTACTTATCACTCGCGGTACCACTCAAATTGCGGACAAAAATCCGCCACCTCTTCGAAGTCTGACAACCTCTATGCATTTACGCAGCATTCACGGGAAACGCCTACTGGGTGTGAAAACCTTTGGGGCTTCCGGCTCAGAAGGGATGGGAAAATCTATTGTGTTTTATCGGGATTACACCGTCCCCGACTCTCTGGTAAAACAGCTTTATAGCTTCCGTCTTCGTCAACGCCTTTGTTATTTAATTTATGTATACATTTTAGCACTGTAAACTGATAATGTCAAGAGTTGAAAATCAATTTGTTATTTTTCACATTTAAAACTATTCATCCGCAAAACAAATTGTCATATTAGCACAAAATCACTTTATAAACATACACAACTCGGTAGGCACAAACATTGCAGATAATAATTCATCAGCTTGATTTTGGTTATTCCAAGCAAAACAATTCTCCCCTGCCAAATATTTTCCGAAACTGACGAGCAATAATCAATCACCCGCTTCATTGTTATAAATGGCTGATATATTATTTTTTACTTGCATTCGGATAAATCACAATGTATTTCCTATTTCTTTATACATCATTTCTTGTTCTTTTGATTCAAGTAATTCTTTTTCATACTGCGGTTTGTAACTTCTTGCCATACCAAAACCTCCTATGGTTTTATTATACCATAGGAGGTTTTTTGTATTTGTACATTTTTACTTTTTCGGCTCACTTGTATTATTCCTATATTTTACATAAATGAGAATTTCATTTTCAAGAAAGTGCAATCAAAATCGTAACTTGAAACCCATCCTCCAAATTTGAACAGATAAGTTCTCCGTTCATTTTCTCCATCAGCTGGCTTGAGATGTAAAGTCCAAGACCGCTTCCGTCCTTTCCTACAGCATTACTACCACGGTAGAAGCGGTTGATTACAAGACTGATTTCCTCCTCAGAAATACCTTTGCCATAATCACGTATTGACATCTCAAGATAGTTATCCCGAAATCTGTATCCAATATCTATAGCGGTGCCTGCGTATTTGTATGAGTTGCTGATAATATTACCGATAATCTGAGAAAGACGAATTCTGTCCACAGCCAGCATACATTCGGGAACTGACAATTCATTCACAAGGTTACGAGAATCATGCTCTGTCACCAACTGATGCAGAATTGCCGATGACTCATCGTGGCAATCAACATTCATCTCTCCAAGGTCATCCAGCGAAGATGTCAGCAGATCGCTGACAAGCACATTTATCTGCTCTGCCTTCTGATGAATGTTGTTGATTTTTTCAAGCAGGTACCTGTCCTCTGTCTTTACGCTAAGAAGCTCACACAAAAGCTTGATGCCCGTTATCGGAGTCTTAATGTCGTGACTAAGAGAAGCAATCAATTCCTTTTCCTTGAGCTTCAACGCTGTTTCGCGGCGTCTGGACGCTTTCAGCTCCTCACGCATAATATCAAAGCTTCCCGTAAATTTTCCGAAGAGATTATTCTGTTCAAGCATAAGCGGTTCGTCGAGATTACCGTATGCCACATTCTCTGCAAACTGTTCCATTTTGCGGAACGGTCGGATAATCGTTCGCTGAACATAACTTCCGTAAATCAGACCTGCTGATAGTGTCACAAGTATAAGAATACCCGATGCTGCCAGCAGACGAATCCGCACAGTTTTAAAACCTGTCCTGTCAGGATTCGGAATAACGATTGTTCCCATAAAACGGCTTTCCTTATGAATGCTCAGACAGATACAGCCCTCCCGCAAAGCATCATCTGCAGAATTTATATCCTTCAGCTCATGTACCGCCGTTGAACAAACGATTGAATTATCACTGCTGAACACAATAATTTCTGTCCCGAATCTGTTCATATCAAGCGTATCAAGTGAATCCCAGTTCTCTTTTACAGTCTCAACAAGGTCGTTGACCATAAGCATATCGACCTGCTCTTCACGATAGGAGAACGTAATCAGTGCAAACGCTGCAACACCTGCCATAATCAGTATAATTATTCCAAGCAGGGTCTTACTGTATTCCTTCATATATGTGCCATTCCTCCATGATATAGCCTACACCCCACACGGTTCTGAGCAGCGCAGGCTCATTGCTGTCAACCTCAATCTTTTCACGCAGATGCCTGATATGCACAGCAAGAGTTCCCTCTCCAATGAATTCATCCTCCCAGACATTTTTCAGGAACTCGTCCTTTGAAATAACCCTGCCTCGGTGCTCAAGAAGATAAAGAAGCATTTTGTATTCCATTGCTTTCAACGGTACAAGCTCGCCGTTTTTCATTAGCTTGTGCGTTGCTGTATCAAGGAAGATATTTTGAGCAATCGGAATTTCACGCTGCTGAATATGAGCTGTTCGTTCATCCGCAGAAACAGCTGTGGCGTCAGACATTTGCTGTCTGACGCTGCTGTTTTCATAACGTTTGAGAATTGCCTTGACCTTTGCAAGGAGAATATTCAGTGTATATGGCTTTTTTATGTAATCATCACCGCCGATATTGAGTGCCGTGAGGATATCATCATCGCTTGTTCTTGCACTTATAAACAGGATAGGCATATCAAATTCCGCACGTATCTGCTTACACAGTTCGAACCCCGAACGCTCTCCAAGATTTATATCAAGCAGAAGCAGCGAAACATGATGCTCCTGAAGAAATGCTACTGCCTCCTCATAGCTGTTCACGTATGCGGTTTTAATATCAAAGATATTGAAATACTCTGCTGTTGTTTCAGCAATAGTAACATCGTCGTCAATCATCAGACACTGATACTTCATCTGTATTCTCCTTTATTGAGTAATTAGGATTTTTCCGCCGTCCTCTCCAACGAAAACTATTTTTCCGTTTGCAGGGAGCGGCACGGTATTGCCATAGTCCATCATATAGCTTGAATATGTCACACGGTCATAGGCATCATATACATACACTGCCGCATTATCAGGAATTTCAAGCGTAATAGTCCTGCTTACCTTATCACCGACGCTGTACCATACCGCCTGATTCGTATGCAGCTGAACCTCAGTCAGATCGTCAGAAAGTATGCCGATGGACTCCTCTGAAATATATTCCATTGCATAATTTGTAATGTCCATTATTTCAACGCCATTTTCACGCCGCATCTTAATATCACGAAGATCTCTGCCGCCCGGCATTGCAAGTGCAGACTGTATATTATCGCTGTCTACAATCTTATCGCCGTTTGCATATCCTCTTGCTTCGGGATAAGTCCTGATTTCGATTGATGGAGCATCCATATAATATGCGTTGGAATATTTTCCTGAATAAAGGTAATATTTCTTTCCGTTACGGGCATTCCACGCTGCCTGTGCCTCATCGCTGACGGTAATATCCTCTGCCCTCTGCAAAGCATAATAGGATTCAAAAACACCGCCATTGCTTCCACCCTCCATATATTCATCTACACAGATATAATCCGTGCCGTTACGATTCTGAAACTGCGCCAGCGTCTGATTCTTTGCCTGAACTGCATTGCCTGATTCAATTGAACCGTCCATCAGAACGAAATTATCCTCTGTGGTATAAAGGAACTGCTTTATGTCAGGTCTGTCACCGCTCAGGTCATTAATTTCCATATACTTCTGTTCGGGGAAGGAAACAATACTCACACCGCCGTCAGAGATATAAACATCCGCATAATCAAGATATTTATCGGGTACGGTATCAAGCGTTTCCATAGTTTGAGGCACGGAATGCTCAACGGTAATCCCTTTTTCGGCAAGTGCAATATCCATCAGTGCCATTGCCATCATATGATTGCCTGAACTGCTTCCGCCTGAGGACAGAACAGAAATGCTGATTTCCTCATCAGGTGCAACTACAAGGCTTGCATGCTGATTGACAATATCTCCACCCTTGCTGAGAACCTTAACACCTGCATTTTCATAATCTGAATAAGCTACTCTGTCCCAGCCAAGACCGAAGCCGTCCTCGTATTTGTCAGTAATATCTGTTGACGCCATCTCCTGCTTGGATTCTTCGGAAAGAAGCGTATTATCACCCTTGAAGAAGCTGCTGCCGAAGCGTGTAAGCTCCTCAGCTGTGGAGAGAATTCCGCCTGAGCCGATGTCCATACAGTAATCAGGTGCTACACGGATATTACCGTTAATATAGGTATCAACCATTTCATCTGTACGGAAGACATTCCAGGGCGAGCCTGTCTGCTGCATATTGAGAGGCTTGCAGATGTTTTCTTCAACATAATCCGTAAAGCTCATCCCAGAAACGTTTTCCACAACAAGCTCCAGCAATTCAAAGCCGTCGTTGCAATATGCACCGAACTCGCCTGGGTCGGCCTTGAGACGCTGAGTTCGGAGTTCTTCCAGCATTGTATTATGGTGCTGCATATCCCTGTCATCAAAAAGCAGGAAATCACCTACGGTAGTGCCCATCAAGCCTGAAGTATGATTCATCAGCATCCGCACGGTTATGTCCTTATAGCGTGGATCCGCCATACTGAATTCGGGCAGATAGTCCGTCACGGGAGCGTCGATATCAACCTTTCCCTGTTCCGCAAGCTGCATAACCGCTGTTGTTACAAACATCTTGCTTACCGAACCGATGCCGATGAGAGTGTTATTGGTTTCATATGTTTTATTAACCTGCTCAGCCGCCTGTGCAAGCATTGTCATTGTAACTGTTAGCACTGCCGCAGCCAGCAGCGGAACAATTCTGTGTTTTTTCATATTGTTCCTCCTTACTCCGTCATCAGTTCGTAAACCGAGATTCTCTTGATTTTTCTTGCGCCGATATAGGCACATACAAAACAGAATATCAGCATAACTATATCCAATACTATAACCCTCGGCATATCTATTCTGACAACGCCGATAAAGCTGGTCAACAAACCTGTCGCCGTAACACCGATTGCGGTTCCCGCAATTACAGAAATTACCGCTGAAGGAACAATTCGGCAGGCAAGCTGGAACATCAGCTCATGCGAGGTATAGCCAAGCCCCTTCATTATGCCGAACTCCTTTCGGTCACGACGAATTGCGGATTCCATCAGGATAAAGAGGATAATCATAACCACTACCGCAGACAGAGCCATAAGTATACTTGTCACGATACGAACAGCAACAACAAGTCCGCCAAGCTGTGTTTGCAAAACATCCTTCATATCCGTTATTGCACTGATCAGAAAACCGCTGCTGTTGCCTGAAATGACGGTGTCACCCGTCTGAATAGAATACTCGATATGTGTCACACCGTAGGTCGCCATAAGCTCCGCAATCTGCTGTTCCGCCTCAGCGCGGATACGTTCTTCGTAGCTACCTGTACCGCTTCCACCCTTCGATGCATCAGAAAGACTTCTGCCATATTCAGATGTAAGCACATTGCGGAAAGATTCAGTGTCAACACCATCTTCAAGATAAAGCTCTATAGTATCGTGATGATATGTAGGAACAAGACGCTTCATACCGTCCTCGGTAATATAGAGATTGACTCCGCCGTTTACACTTGAAGTAACAATTCCGCTGACAATGTAGCTTTTTTCAACGTTGAGATGTTCAAGTGTAAGGCTGTCGCCCGTTCTGACATTCTTCACTTTTGCAAACTGACTTGTAAGCATAATCTCGTTATCGTGCTCAGGGAAACGACCTTCCATCGGAAAGATATTTTCCGTAACAGCAAAATCTGAAAACGCCATTGGAATCATAACCTCGTTGTTAAAATCAGAAATGCTGACAAAAACGTTATATCCCGAAGTAGGTGTTGCCTTACGCACCTCAGGCATCTGTTCCAGTTCCTCTGCCAATTCTGTAGCATCGGCATAAGGCATGAGTTCAATATGCAGGTCGCTCATTTCCATACCTGCGGTTGCACAGATTGCATCTAACCCACTGTTAAAAAAGTTGAAAACAATAAAGCTGAATACAACCGTCACAGCGGAAATCGTAATACATATTGTCAGCCCCAGATTCTGTCTGAAGTTCTGAACAAAAGCCTTCAATGCAAGACGCAGATGAACGCTGTGCTTTGTATTGCGAAGAGGAAAATGCTCTCTGCCGAAGCGGTGGTCACCCTGTCCCTTGCGGAAAGCACGGACAGGCGGATAATTACGCACCATGCCCGCCCTGATAAGCGCTATTAGTCCAACAAACACAAGTATACCAAGTCCCGTCAGAAAAATCGGCAAGGTTGCAGCATCGCCGCATCCGCGATGTTCGGTCATCAGCTCACCCATACGCAAAAGCACAGGTGTAAGCAGGAAGCATCCGCCTGTTCCGATAAGAACGCCCACAGCCGAAATAAGCAGGTATTCCAGCACATAAGAAAATGTAATTTCCTTTGATGTATAGCCAAGTGCCTCAAGAACACCGATGTTCACAATCTGCTCCTTGATATCACCTGCTATTCTGTAACGTATCATAACAGCAACAGAGATAATGATAACAACCGCCATTGCAATCATTATATTCAGTACCATTTCTGCTGAGGAATTAATATAATACTCCATATCTTTAAATGGATAAAAAATCATGTTACCTTTCACATCACAATTGGAATACGCTTCACATTCATCCATAAAGCTTTGGGCAAGCTCAAATCCGCCCTCGCCCCAATTGTCATTATAGGCAATAACGGTGTATCTTGTAAGAACACTCTTGAGGATATGGTAATCTGCATCAGACACAATCATCTTTAATCCGTCACTGACAGTACTGAATAGCATCGTCTCATAAAAGCCTGCAACAGTAAAAGAAAATCTTCGTGTTCCGTAAATCATATCAAATGTATCACCGATATTATATTCCATAGTGTCCTGCATGGTGTAGGGCATAAATATCGGGTGCTCAAGTGCGGCAATCTCCTCATCTGACAGCGTTGTTTCAATCGGAGAGCTTTCGAGCCTTGCATTATTGTCCGCAGTAATAAAGCCCAGCGTCAACGCCTGTTCCTTGCCCTGTTCATCAAGATAGTTGGTATTCATGCTGTATATAAATTCTACAGCGTCAACCTTCTCTACCTGTGGATATTCCTTAAGAATATTCAGATATTCCTTGTCATAATTCTTTTCAAGTATCAGAATGAAGTTTTCATAGCTTCCTGTCTTTTCCATCACATTCTGAAAAATAGCTTTTATACCCACAGAGGAACTGAGTGACGAGCCAATGAGCAGCATACACATCATAACCAGCAATGTCAGGGAAACAGCTTCAAACTTATGCTTTTTTATGTTTGCCAGAGAAAGGCGGATGATTTTTCCCATCGCTGTCACCATCCCATTCTGTCAAGGAAGCTCTGCAGACCGTCCCTGCGTTTCTTAATGTCATCCGTACCGTAAGGCGGCATCTCATATTCTCCGACTACTGCACCGTCTGAAATAAAGATGACACGGTTACCGCGCATGGCAGTCTTAACATCGTGAGTAACCATTACGATGCTCTGCCCCTTACCGTGCAGCTCAGTAAAAATATCCAGCACATCAAAGCTTGATGCGGAATTCAGACTGCCTGTCGGCTCATCTGCAAACAGAATCTGCGGCTCATTGATAACAGCACGGACGATTCCCACACGCTGACACTCACCGCCTGAAAGCTGGTTAGGATACTTTTTCCAGGTTTCTTCCGATATACCTACCTTACGGAGCAGTTCCTCTGCTTTTCTTACCAGCTCAGGAGAGTTCTTCTGCAACGCAAGAGCGGCAGTCATAACATTATCGAACACGGTCATGTTGTCCAGCAGATATATACTCTGAAACACAAAGCCGCAATGCTTTCTGCGGAACACGGCAAGCTCATCATTGGAGTAACCTGAGATATCCACATCTCCGAAATAAACCTTGCCGAGAGTAGGCTTATCCATACCTGACAGTGCATAGAGCAATGTGGATTTGCCTGAACCAGAAGAACCCATAATTACAGTAAAATCACCTTTATGTATTTCCAGGTCAAGATTCTTGATAACGTGCTGCTGAATACCGCTGTTGGAGAAGGTCTTGCACAGCTTTTCTGTATGCAATACTGAAGACTTCATAGAAACACTCCTTTTCATTACCTGTCTGTTTTACTGTAATCAGTATAACACACTCCGAAGGATTCTTCTTTATCATATTCCTATCAATTTCTTATCAAATTCTTATCTGATACTTATTAACGCCATTGTAGCATGAAATAATAAAATCTGTCAAGAATTGCAAAACATATCCGAAACTGCTAATTCATGCGGATATGATTTAAGGGATTGCTGCACAACACAGCAATCCCTATTTGCTTTATATAATCCCATTTTTCATCATAAACGCCTTTAAATCCCTAACAACAAGTTCAGGATGCCGCATATTTTCACCGTGTCCCATATTAGCAAACGGATGGATATCAAGCTTCGGAAATGCTCTTTTCAGGCACTTAATCGCCTTTTTCATATTCATTTCCTTTTCGCCGTACCAGCAGGCAACAGGGATTTTATCTTTCGGCTCCCACTTGTTCACATATTCGGGATAAAATCTCACACCTTCCCAGAAAGTTGCCTTTGTGGTTTCAAGAGTAAGCTTCTGGCAAGCCTGCTTAAGCATAGGTTTGAAGGTATCGTTAGTAATGCCCATTTTGATTTGCAGGAATTTCGGAAACTTTACATTTTCAGTGGTAACCATTTTGTTCATCAGCTTGTATGTAAACGGAGAAAACATTGCAATCGCAGGCTTGTTGAAGATACCATAGTTCATATATTCCGCACCGCTCAAAATTACTCCGCCGATACTTATATCCATCTGTGTAAGCCAAGCCGCAGGAACACTTCCCAATGATTCAGCATAAACAAGGTCAATTCTTCCTCCGAGGGTTTCTTTTATGAACGTGGTGAGCTTTTCGGCCTGTTCTTTTGCTGTTGTGTAGAAAGTTTCACCTGTTTCATCATAGCCGTCAAAGGATACCGTAATAACGTGGTAGTCATTCTCCAGAAGCGGAACTATATTTTCAAACTGTCTGTGTGTCATAAAATTGCCAGGGAGACACATTATTGTTATTTTGTTTTCCCTGCCGAATTCATAAATCTTCATAGCTATATCCTCAAACTATTTTTTCATTCTTTGTGTATTTGTTCAGCAACACAAGCAATCCGACAAAGGTTATAAATGAACCAATTCCCATATCTGCCATATTAAGTGCATTCACAAATTTTGTGTTCGGCAGGAATACTGCAACAACAGGAATAATAACTTTTGCAATAAGCGGATTGAATATCACTGCTCATTTTGGAAATATAGTCCTGCCCTTGATTACAGGTATAATCATAGCGATTGTCATTACTGTATAAACTGTCATAAAAACCGCAGAAATCGGAAGAACAAGCCATAGTGTAAAATCAAGTGCACTCTGTGGAATTGTATCATTCGGAAGCGGTTGTTCCATTTTAAGAATAAACATAAGAGCTATACATATCACATGAACAATTCCACCGAAAAAAGCTATGAATTTTGCACCGAGATTAATGAGCCAGCTGCACTTTTTATTGCCGCCTGCTTCAGCAATCTCACCGATAGCCTTGTAGCCGTAATATTGCAATGGAATTCCTATGCCGCCGAAAAACACTCCACAGGCAAGCTGTGCAATTGAAAGTTCAGCATAACCCATCAGTATTGACATTATCTCGTTATCAGCTTCGGGATTTACAACCCATCCGATTGGAATTTCACCGCCCAATACGGTTACTGCCGAAACAATAATTCCTATAATAAAAAGCTTTCTCAAATGCAAATATTTTTCCTTATTCATATCGTCACCTTATTTCTCTTTCCTGAAATTTTTTAAGGTCACTATTAAGCATTTTTGCATCAATGGAACGCTTGATTGCATACACCCAGAAAGTGCAGAGATAGCAGATTATCATATATGCACCAAATCCGACAACAACAGCAACGTTCCCGTCAAACCAGCCGAGAAAATGTCCTGCAACAGCATACACAGCTGAACCGCATATAATCATTGCCCATTCCTTTAAGCTAAGCCTGTCAACCTCGTCAAAATCACAGTGCACAAGCACCTGCACCCATTCAAGAATGTACGCCGCCCACACCATTTCAAGCATATGGATTAT
>JAFTWI010000164.1 GCA_017465345.1 Oscillospiraceae bacterium | reverse complement strand
TTACGAGTCATCATTGCACCTTTAATACGTGCCATAATCTTTTACCTCCAATATTGAAATTACAAAAACGATAACAGAGCCTCAGCTCCGCAGTCTTACATATAAGGAACGAGCTTCTTGATTGTAGGAGCGTTTGATGCGTCTGCAACGCCTGCATTACGAGCAATTCTCTTACGCTTTGTATCCTTCTGAGTAAGTCTGTGTCTCTTGTTTGTGTGCTGGTACTTTACCTTACCGCTTCCTGTAATCTTAAAACGCTTCTTTGCGCCAGAGTGAGTTTTAACCTTTACCTTTGCCATTGTTATTATCCTCCTTACTTAGCAGCCTTTGGGGAAACGAACATTACAATGCTGCGTCCCTCCATTTTAGCTGGCTTTTCCACAGTGCCGACCGATGAAACTGCTTCCTTGAAACGTTCCAGCAGTTCTTCGCCGAGCTGTGGATGTGCGATTGCTCTTTTTCTGAATCTTACAGATACCTTGAGCTTATCTCCGCCCTGCAAAAACTTTACTGCCTGATTAACCTTTGTTTCAAAATCGTGTGTATCAATCGTCGAGAACATTCTGATCTCCTTGATAGAAACAACCTTCTGATTCTTTCTTGCTTCCTTTTCACGCTTCTGCTGTTCGAAGCAGTACTTTCCGTAGTCCATGATACGGCATACGGGCGGTGTAGCCTGGGGAGCAATCTTCACAAGGTCAAGTTCCTGATCGAAAGCGATCTGCTGTGCCTCTTTTGATGATAATACACCGAGCTTTTTTCCGTCAGCGTCGATCACCAGAATTTCCTTATCCCGGATTTCTTCGTTGATCTGCAGTTCCTGTTTGCTAATAGTCAAGCACCTCCATTATAGGTTTAAAACAAAAATGAGTGCAGAAAACATCCGCACTCATAACAATACAAACCTGCCTCTTCCGAGGATTACGTTAATATTGACCGTTTAAGCCTTGCCTGACGGTGAGAACGAATTGTTCTGCTTTGTTTTCATCAAATAGTATACTACTTTTATCTGTTTTTGTCAAGCACAGGCTTTATTTTTGTAAGATTGCACAAATTTCAATCAAACAGCCTCTTTAATTTGTCCCAGACAGCAAAACGGATACGGTATTTCTTCGGACGATACATTATGTCAAGCTCTTTCTTATTGAAATGCTCCTCCTCAGCGGTCTTGTTAATCGTCACACGGCACGCCGCAGGCAGACAAAGCGGCGGATACATCACACACCACCAGTTATGTCCCTCAGCCTCTCCGAGCTCCACTCTTAATGCCTTGTAGTCACCCGCGGGCATTGTAAGTCCGTCGTAAAATCGTTCATCAAAGTGCATATCAACAAGTTTCGCCGTTACGGTCTGGCTGCTTCCCTGAGATTTGAGCGTCTCACGGGCAATGCGTTCAATTTCATGAAGCTCCGCCTCAGCAGCAGCTTCCGCCTCCTCAAGAGAATCCGCACACGCAAAAAGTTCTCCGCTTTGCTCAAGGAGCGCATCCCTGACACAGAGCTTCAGACGCTGGTCCTCCTCATTGTCAGAGTTTGCAAGAATATGAAGACGAAGCACACTGCCACGAAGTTCGTCAAGCCGACGTCCGTCATCGACAAATGATAATGCGTTTGAAATAAGTATCGTCAGCACCATTGATGCTGTCATAATTATGCCTGTATATTTTTTCATTTCTGTCACCTCGTATATGAGGATTGACAGAAATCCTGTTTTTATACAAGTTCTGCCTGATAATCAACAATACTGAGCTTGCCGCCGCCGTTCAGATATGTATAGTACGAAAGAATCATTGATGCATCTGCTGCGGTAATTACTCCGTCGCCGTCAACATCGGACGCAACAAGCTGTGCGTCGGAAAGACCCGTGTCCTTGCTTGCGGAAAGGTCAGCATATGCAGCAAGAACCGTTGAAGCATCAAACGCTTCATGCTTTCCCGTGCCGTCAACATCGCCGAGCATACGGTCCGAAATTCCGATAGGAAGCGGCTTTGCATAATTTCCTACAGGATATACTTCATATGTACTGTTATCCTCAAATCTGTAAAGGATATCACATTTCTGAGTATCCTCGTTCATGAAATTTACAGAGTAATTTCCGGCAGGAAGCGATGTGTCAACATTCGCCTTGAATCCACCGAGCGGATAGGAATCAGACTTCTCTCCCTTAAATGTAAGGGTCTGGTTAAATATCATGCAGACGTATGCAACGCCAATGAAATTTTCCTCCTTGTTATGGCTCCAGCTGATGTCCTCCGCTTTTTCAAACTCAGCATACGGCGAGCCGCCTGCGTATTCAACAGGGTTAAGGAATTCAGTAATCTTTATCCCCTTATCGCTTCCCTGCCACTTAACAAAGACAATACCCGCATTATCCCACTTGTCATCAATGTACACATTCGCATTGAAAGACACCTCAGACGCATCGGTGCTGCTTGTGTTTATATAGATTTTTCCGCTTGGAAGAACATCATATTCGTCGCTTTTCTCCGTCTTGAAATAAAGACGTGGAGAATAATCCTGTCCCTGTGCATTGGCTGCAAAAGACGTCATCGTACAAGCCGCAATTACTGCGGATGTAAAAAGTGCAGTTAATTTTTTCATATTATTTTCCTCCGTTAAAGAAGCTCTGTCATCCTGAGGACGATTTCGGCTACACGTTTTGCGGCAATCTTCTCGAATTCATCAAAGGACATTGCACCCTCGTCATCGGCATTGTCTGAAATGCAGCGTACACTTACATACGGCATATCGTTCAGATAGCAGGCATGTCCGACTGCAGCACTCTCCATATCAACTGCATGAGGATTAAGACGACTCTGTATTTCAGCCTTGACCTTGCTGTCGGAAATGAATGCCTCTCCCGAAACAATGCGTCCTCTGAAACTCTTCACACCGAATTCACCGCATACCTTCTCGGCTGTCTCCATAAGTCTTTCATCAGACTTGAAAATTCCACAGTATGGCGGATAGTCATTAAGGAAATGCAGATCAAGGTCGTGGGGAAGAACCTCAGTTGAGATAACAATATCACACACCTTGACGTCACTGTTCATTCCGCCTGCGATACCTGTATTGATAACGCAGTCGGGATGGAAATTGTCAATAGCAGCCTGTGTGCAGAGGGCTGCGTTTACCTTTGCAATTCCGCAGCAGACATTGATAACGGTCTTTCCTCCAAGCTCGTTTATATGAAAATCAAATCCGGAAAAGCGTCTGATTTCGCCTTCTCCAAGCATATTGCGTATGTCGGCAAGCTCCGATGGCATTGCTCCTATAATAACGATTGTATCCATTGTTTTCCTCCATTCAGCCGCATTCTGCGGCACCGCCTTTATTATATCACGCCGCACATGAATTGTCAACAGTATAAAACAGCTATAATTCCTGTAAAATTCGGGAGATTCTCCTTGACATTGCACATCGGATGTGATAAAATAGAATTATCGGAAGAAAAGCTCCGATAATGATATTTTTACAAGGAGAGTATTGTTTGAAACTATACACTAAAAAGGAGATTGCAGCG
>JAFTWI010000163.1 GCA_017465345.1 Oscillospiraceae bacterium | reverse complement strand
TGATCAAATCTGTGCTGAGAGAAAGCCTACAGAAATGGTAACAAGCATTATCACAAAGGCGATAACAAGCATTTTAGCTCCAGTGCTGAAAATATAGTTCATTTTCAAAGCGTCCATATCAGTACCCTGCGCTTCAAGCTCTGCTCTTGCAAACTCAATTGCCATCTGCGACAGCATTATATCGCTGTAGCACTCAAAACCTGCATTTATCTGCTCAATAATCGGTGCACGCTGTTCCTCTGGCAATGCAAGTAAAGCATCTGTGAGGGTAACTCCCTCGGGTAATGACGGCATGCTTTCCATTTGTGACAAATCAGCATTATCAAGGGTATAGACTACTGCGGCAGGATACAGAATTGCTTCCTCGGCACCCTCACTACTAACAATGTTATACTCTCCGCTATCACTGGTGGAATAACATTCTGCCAGCAGACTGCTTTTATCAAACAGCATCAGTTTCTGAAATGATTCGTCACGGATTGTTCCAATTGCTGCGGATTCGATACCGCCTTGCTGGATACCCACATCAACTATATCTGATGTATACTGTGGAAGTGCCAGATCGCAGGCTGCCTGAATTATCAGAAGGACTATAATTACAGGTATCCAAAGCGCTGATTTTCCCAGATGTTTAAGTATTTTTATCATCGGATTCCTCCTATTTTTCATTTACAATGTTATTAATTATAACACTGGACAAAATCAGTGTCAATTATTGTAAGAAAAGTTTCATCTTATTAACACAAAAAATGTTACTGCATTGTAACTTGACATGAATTTGCAGGGGTGCTAAAATTATTATATTAAATCAGTGGAGAATATACATATGAAATCAAAAATAATTGCGGTGCTTCTTGGCGCTGTTTTACTGACAGGCTGCGGCCAAAAAAGTCCCGAAACGCCTCCTGCTGTAGAGATTGACGCAGGCGGAGTTTCGGTTTCAAATACGGTTAACATTTCAGCTTGGGATAACACTGTTTATCTGATCAATGGAACATCTTCCGACTGGCTCGGCAAATACGGTGAACCTGTTTTCTTTCCATTAGGAACGATTTTCCGTGTTACAATTCCCGAAAAGACAGCTACTCCTGATTCGGTGACTGTTACTGACACGCTTATACGTGAGGACGGCACACCTAAATATGACAAGAAGGCGGCTGTGAATGTGCTTACTCCCGAAATTGATGGGAATGTTGTAAGCTTTTCCTTGGATAATCACTGGGCAGCTATGCTCAGCTCCAATTCAGAGGATTATCAAGAAGGTGCGATATGGCGATGTTTTGAAATTACCTGTACCTGGGGAGAAAATGTCTGCATTTACACTTTCTGCGTAAGGACTAATCCTGCTGTAATTATGGATATTGAGCAATAAATGTAAAAAATATATTAATCACAGATTGGGTATTGACAATTTGTTTATAATTTGGTATAATAATTAAGTTGTTAAATGCGGATATGGCGGAATCGGCAGACGCGCTAGATTCAGGTTCTAGTGGTAGCAATACCGTGTGTGTTCAAGTCACATTATCCGCACCAGCCTTCAAGCTTTGCTTGGAGGCTTTTTATTTTGCAACTCTCAGTTGCAAAAGTTCCAATTCGGATTGGTGGACTAAAAACACTGGATATGTTACAATTTACTCAAAGGAGGCGGTTGTATGACAATCGGTGAACAGATACAAAATTTACGTATTCAAAAGGGGTTAACTCAGGAACGGCTTGCGGAGATGCTTGAGGTTTCAAGACAATCAATTTCAAAGTGGGAGCTTGGTCAGGCTATACCTGACGTTGACAAAATCATTCGTATGAGTGAATTGTTCAATGTTTCAACAGACACATTATTGCTCCGCAACGCTGAAAATGAACAGGTTAATAAAAATCCACTGCACCTTGGCAGTATTTATCTTATTGTCAAAGATTTTGAGAGGTCGATTGAGTTTTACGAAAAATTTCTTGGTGTAAAGGTTGGCGACCGCTGTCGGAGTGGTAACAAGTTTGTTGAATTCTTTTTTGACAACAAGTGTCTTGCGCTGATGAATGAGGAAAATCTTATTGGGCACTGCACGGATTTAGACAGCCCTTACAAGTTTGTACAGAACTACTGGGTTGAGGATTTGCTGACGGAATATGAGCGTGTGAAGAATCTGAACATTGGTAAAGTTACGGAAATACTTGAGGCTTACCCAACATATAATTATTTTCATCTTACTGACCCTGACAACAACATTATTGAGGTGACGGGCGGTTACTACATTTGTCAGAGCTGTGGAATGGTGATGCACAACAGCGATTTCGGAAGAAATGCTGACGGTAGTGTGAACTCGGATTATTGCAGGCATTGTTTTATCGATGGCAAATTCGGCAAGGATGAAACAATGGATGAAATGATTGAAAGCTGTATTCCGTTTTATGTTGGTGAGGAATTTGAAACTGTTGAGGAAGCACGGAAATATTTGCAGAAGCTTTATCCTACTTTGAGTAGGTGGAAGAAATAAAAATAAGGCACACGGAAACTAAATTCCGTGTGCCTTTATTGCTGTTAATTCAAGGATTAATAAAGACCTCTCTTAACATAGCTTGTGTGGAGAATTTCGTGAGCCTTATGGCTGCCTGGCTTCTCAAAGTACTCATCATAGATGGACTTGATAGCTGGGTTCTCGTGAGAGAGTCTGATTTCGCTTGCTG
>JAFTWI010000162.1 GCA_017465345.1 Oscillospiraceae bacterium | reverse complement strand
TCGAAGTACTTCTTACCAACTTCCATAACAACGTCGGAGTACATCTGGATAAATCTTCTGTAGCAGTCCCAAGCCCAACGTGGGTTGTTGGAAGCTTCAGCCATGTAGTTTACAACGTCTTCGTTAAGACCGAGGTTGAGGATTGTATCCATCATACCAGGCATGGATGCACGAGCACCGGAACGTACGGAAACGAGGAGAGGGTTAGTCTTGTCGCCGAACTTCTTGCCTGTAACTTCTTCCATCTTAACGATATATTCGTTAATCTGAGCCTGAATTTCGTCGTTGATCTTTCTGCCGTCATCGTAGTAAGCTGTGCAAGCTTCAGTAGAAATTGTGAAGCCCTGTGGTACAGGAAGACCCATGTTGGTCATTTCTGCAAGGTTAGCACCCTTACCGCCGAGAATTTCACGCATGTTAGCGTTACCCTCGGAGAACAAATAACAATACTGCTTTGCCATTGGTATTACCTCCAATAAAATTAAGTTCACCGTGCTGCTTAAAATCTCTTTTAAACGCGTCTTTTTCAAGGCACACGGTCATAGATATATTATAGCAGATAATTGGCACTTTTTCCATACCAAATCGAAAGAAATTTACCACACTCTTTTTGTGTACTTTGCACAATTAAAATAAATGTTGCGGAAAGACGTGAAATCCGCTTGAAATTTTGTTTCAGATATGGCATAATATACAGTAGTTGTGTGCTGTGTATGGTAATAATGAATATACGGCATTTTGTTATGTAAATCTACAAATATTTATATATCAGGAGAATTATACTATGAGTAATCCAATTTCCTGCGCTGTAATTCTTGCAGGAGGTCAGGGAAAACGAATGAAGTCAGAGCTTCCCAAGCCTATGTTCGAGGTGCTGGGCGAGCCTATGCTGAAATGGGTTATGTCGGCATGCGAAAAGGCGGGAGTTGACGATATGTGCGTTGTCACAGGGTACAATTCCGAGGTTATCGAGAATTACCTTGACGGACAGTGCGAAACTGTTTTCCAGCTCCAGCGCAAGGGTACGGGTCACGCAGTTATGATGACTGAGGAGTGGCTGAAAAAGCATATCGGCAGCAACGTTATCGTGCTGTGCGGTGACGCTCCTTTTGTTGATGAGGATACTATAAAGGCGGCGCTTGAACAGCACACCTCACAGGGCAACGCTGTGACGGTTATAACTGCTGAAATTGATAATCCTACGGGTTACGGAAGAATTATCCGCACAGGAAACGGCATAAGCGCTATTGTCGAGGAAAAGGACGCAAGTGCTGAGCAGAAGGCTATCCGTGAGATTAATTCGGGTGCTTACTGGTTTGATACGGAAAAGCTTCTTGAAGCCCTTGACAAGCTTGAGCCGAATAACGCTCAGGGCGAGTATTACCTTACCGATACGGTGGAAATTCTTCTCGGAGCAGGTTACCGTGCTGACGCTTACATATCACCTAACCCTAACGTGGTTATGGGTGCAAACGACAGAAAGGGTCTGCTGAAGCTTAACGATGCGGCAAGAATGGCTGTTATAGAAAAGCTTATGGATGACGGCGTTGAGTTTGTATGCACAGACGGCGTTTCAATCGGCAGAGATGTTGCTGTGGGAGCAGGTACACGCATTTTGCAGGGTACAATCCTCCGTGGCAATACAGTTATCGGAAACGACTGCGTTGTTGGTCCGAATACGCTGGTTGAAAACTGCACAATTGGTGATAAGACAATCCTCAACAGCGTTCAGGCTTACGAGTCAAGAATTGAGGACGGAGTGAAGATTGGTCCGTTTGTACATATAAGACCCAACAGCCACATCAAGTCGGGTGTTAAAATCGGCGATTTCGTTGAGGTCAAGAACTCAACAATCGGTGAAAAGACCGCAATTTCCCATCTCACCTACGTGGGCGACAGCGACGTGGGAAGCGGTGTAAACTTCGGCTGCGGCACGGTTACAAGCAACTATGACGGTGCAAACAAGTACAGAACCGTTATCGGTGACGGAGCTTTCATCGGCTGCAACACAAACCTTATCGCTCCCGTTAAAATCGGCAACTGCGCTTACACAGCGGCTGGCTCAACAATTACCGAGGACGTTCCTGATGGTGCTCTTGGTATCGAGCGCGGCAAGCAGTGCATCAAGGAAGGCTTTGCTGAGAGAAAGCTGAAAAAGAAGCAATAAAATCAAGGTAAGTTTTGCAAAGGCAATTTGCAATTAAAAATAATTATAGTATAAATTTTGTAAAGGGGATTTTTTAAAATGAATCTGCACGGCAAGGATATTAAAATTTTTACCGCTAACTCAAACCCTAAGGTTGCTGCTGAAATCGCACAGAACCTTGGTCTTCCTGTTGGTCAGTCCGAGGTTGTAACATTCTCTGACGGTGAGGTTTCCGTTTCCATTCAGGAATCCGTTCGTGGCTCCGACGTTTTCGTTGTTCAGTCCACAAGCTCACCTGTTAACGACCACCTTATGGAACTCCTCATTATGATTGACGCATTCAAGAGAGCTTCCGCTGGTAGAATTACAGCTGTTATTCCTTACATGGGCTACGCTCGTCAGGACAGAAAGGCTAAGGCAAGAGACCCGATTTCCGCAAAGCTCGTTGCTGACCTTATTACAGCTGCAGGTGCAGACAGAGTCCTCTCTATGGACCTCCACTGCCCACAGATTCAGGGCTTCTTCGATATCCCTGTTGACCACCTCCTTGGTGTGCCGATTCTTGCACCATACTTCGTTGAAAAGTTCAAGGACAACAAGGACGACGTAATGGTTGTTTCCCCTGACCTTGGTTCTGTAACAAGAGCAAGAAACTTTGCTCAGCGTCTCGGTGTGCCATTCGCAATCGTTGACAAGCGCCGTCAGAAGGCTAACGTTTGTGAGGTAATGAACATTATCGGTGACGTAAGAGATAAGAGCGTTGTTCTCGTTGACGATATGATTGATACAGCAGGTACACTCTGCAACGCTGCAAAGGCTATCATTGAAATCGGCGGCGCAAAGGAAGTTTACGCTTGCGCAACACACGGCGTACTTTCAGGTCCTGCTATTGAAAGAATTCAGAACAGCGTAATCAAGGAGCTTGTACTTCTCGATACAATCGCACTTCCTAAGGAAAAGCAGATTGACAAGATTACAACTCTCCCTGTTGCACCTGTATTCGCACAGGCAATCCAGAGAATTTACGCTGACAAGCCTGTTTCCCCACTTTTCAACGCATAATTCTTATAAATACATATAGTAATTCACCCCTTGTCCGCATACCCTATGTGTGCGGATTAGGGGTTATTGCAGTTTAATGCGTAATTAAAACGAAATCAAAGATTTCGTTTACGGGTTTTGCTTCGCAAAACGCCGCAGATTCTTGGCAACTCTTTATTTTAAGGTTTTATAACTTTAACTTTTGAAAGGAACAATAAAATGAGCATTTTCGATATTTTCAATCAGATTAGCAAGGAAAAGGAAGCTCCTGTTGGTGCAAAGCCTGAATACCTTATTGTTGGCTTGGGCAACATCGGCGAAAAATATGACGGGACACGTCACAATGCCGGATTTATGGCGATTGACAAGCTTGCGGAGAAGTGTGGCGTGCAGATTAAAAAGCTCCGTTTCAAGTCCAACACTGCTGACGCTGTTGTGAATGGTGTACCATGCCTGCTGATGAAGCCTACGACTTTTATGAACAACAGCGGTGAGGCGGTTGTTGAGGCGATGAATTTCTACAAGATTCCTGCGGAAAAGGTTATTGTCTGCTATGACGATATCAGCCTTGAGCCGTCCTTTATCCGTATCCGCCGCAAAGGCTCGGACGGCGGTCACAATGGCATCAAGTCAATCATTTATCTTACGGGATTTGACAATTTCCCACGCGTGAAAATCGGTGTCGGCAAGAAGCCTCACAAGGATTACAACCTCGCTGATTGGGTGCTGTCCCACTTCACAAAGGAAGAGTTGGAAAAGATGAATGAGGGCACAGACAAGGCTGTTGCGTCCCTTGAACTTATGGTAAAGGGCAAGACCGACGAGGCGATGAACAAATTTAATTCGTAATTCGGAATTGATATGTCGAGGGTATTTTTATGTCAACTATCTTTAAATCTGCAATAGAAAATTTTACGCCGTACCGTGATATGCTTGAAGCGGTGAAACGTGGGTACACCCCAGTTTCCGTTTCGGGCATTTCGGCAATTCACAAGGCGCAGTTTGCTCTTGGTCTGCTTTCAGATGCACCTGTGCTGATGATTTTCGACACGGAAGCGGCGGCTTCAAAGCTTGCTGAGGATTTGAATGCAATGTGCGGTGAAGTCTGTGCGTACACCTACCCTGCAAAAGATTTCACTTTCACAGCCGTTGAAACCGTGTCCCGTGAATATGAGCACGCACGTCTTGGTGTACTGAGCAGACTTGCACGTGGCGAGAAGATTTTTGTCTGCGCTTCTGCTGAAGCTGTTATGCAGGCAACCCTGCCATGCGAGGTGCTGAAATCAAGGACGATTACCCTTGAAAGCAGCGGTGAGCTAAACCTTGAGGACTTCACACGCAGACTTATTGCGGCAGGATATACACGCTGTGACAAGGTCGAGGGTGTGAGTCAGTTTGCGGTGCGTGGCGCAATTGCAGACGTTTTCCCCGTAGGAAGTGCACAGCCTGTCCGTATTGAGCTTTGGGGCGACGAGATTGACTCAATCGCAAACTTTGATATCGAAACACAGCGTCGTAATGAGAAATTGCTGGACAGCGTGCTGATTTCTCCCGCAATGGAAACGCTTTTTGACGACGCTGACCACCTCAAATCAGTAATCGAAAAGCTTTCGTCAGCGGCAAGGGGTAAGCGTACTGAAATGGTACGAAACGCTCTTGCAAAGGACAGCGACCGTGTGAATACGGGTCTGGAGCTTGGCAATATCGACAAGTATCTGCCTTTTGCATACGAAAAAACGGAGACGATTTTCGACTATCTTGATGGGGCAAGTCCCGTAATTTTCTGTGAGTACGCAAACTGCCTTGAAAAATCTTCAAGCGTTATGAAGCATCACGCTGAGGATTTGAAAATGCTCCTTGAAACAGGTGAGCTCTGCAAGGGTATGGAGGGTTACCTGCTCGATTTCGGGGAGATTTACTCAAAGGCCTGTCACTTCCCCCTGCTTCATTTTGACACGTTTCTTCGTGGAGCAGACTTGAAATTCAAGAAGCTTATTTCCGCTACCGCAAATCAGACAGCACCTTGGGGCGGCGAAATCCGTCAGCTTATCGAGGATTTGCAGTCCTACTGCGGAAACGGCTACTCCGCAATCGTTATGGCAGGCTCGGAAAAGACTCTGCCGATTATTGCTAAGGACTTGCAGGATGAGGGAGTTTCCTGCTCGATAATGACGGAGAAATCTGCACTTGCAAAGGGACACGTCCTGCTGACAACGGGTTGCGTAAGCTCGGGTTATGATTACCCCGACATAAAGACGGTGCTGATTACGCAGGCGAGGGCGGCAAACTCCAAAAAGAAATTCAAGAAAGCCAAAAAGGGCGAGGAAATCAAGTCCCTTTCCGACATTGTGCAGGGCGACCTTGTGGTACACGCATTGCACGGTATCGGCAAGTTTGTTGGTATACGCAAGCTTGAAATGGAGGGCATTACAAAGGATTATATCACCATTCAGTATGCTGGTACAGACGTGCTTTACGTGCCTGTAAACCAGCTTGATATGGTGTCGAAATATATCGGTCCCCGTGACAACGGCTCGGTTAAGCTTAACAAGCTGTCATCAATGGAGTGGCAGAAAACAAGAAGCCGCGTCAAGAAGGCTGTAAAAGATATGGCTGATGAGCTTATCAAGCTTTACGCAAAGCGCAGTCAGACAAAGGGCTTTGCCTTCTCTGAGGACGACGACTGGCAGCACGACTTCGAGGCACGTTTCCCCTACTCGGAAACCGACGACCAGCTCCGCTCAATTCAGGAAATCAAGGAGGATATGCAGAAGCCGATACCTATGGACAGACTTCTCTGCGGTGACGTTGGCTTCGGCAAAACCGAGGTTGCTTTCCGTGCGGCATTTAAGTGCATGGAGGACAGCAGACAGTGTGCAATTCTTGCTCCGACAACTGTTCTTGCGTGGCAGCACTATCAGACGGCACTGAAACGCTTTGAGCATTTCCCTATGAAGATTGAACTGCTTTCACGTTTCCGTACTCCGAAACAGCAGGAGGAAATCCTCCGTCAGCTGAAGCGTGGCGAGATTGATATGATTATCGGCACGCACAGACTTGTGCAGAAGGACGTAAAATTCCTCAATCTCGGTCTGGTAATTATTGACGAGGAGCAGCGTTTCGGCGTTGCCCACAAGGAGCGCTTCAAGGAAGCCTTTGCTGGGGTTGACGTGCTGACCCTTTCGGCAACACCTATCCCCCGTACTCTTAATATGGCAATGAGCGGTATCCGTGATATGAGCGTTATCGAGGAGCCGCCTATTGACCGTCACCCAGTGCAGACCTACGTTATCGAGCACAATATGGGTGTTATTGCACAGGCGATTACGAAGGAGCTCCGCCGCGGGGGGCAGGTTTACTATATCCACAACCGTATCGACAGCATTGATTTGTGTGCGTCGAAAATTCAGGAGCTTGTTCCCGATGCACGTATCGGTATTGCCCACGGTCAGATTGGCGAGGAAAAGCTGTCGGAAATTTGGCGCCAGCTTATTGAGCACGAGATTGATATTCTTGTTTGTACAACGCTTATTGAAACGGGTGTTGACGTGCCTAACGTGAACACGCTTATTATTGAGGAT
>JAFTWI010000161.1 GCA_017465345.1 Oscillospiraceae bacterium | reverse complement strand
GTAGTTTTCTTGTCGTTTCTTGTGAAAGAAATTTCCTTACCGTCAAGCAACTTGATAAGCTGTGCTTCTGTAAGTTCTTTTCCGTAAACTTTTGCAAGATTCATTCCACATTTGCCTGTACAATAAAAACCGAATTTACCTTTTTTGACTTCATTGCCGCAGTTCGGACACTTGCCGAGGACGGCAGCTTCTTTTCTCGTCTGGAAACCGCTGTTTTCTACAGTAGAGCCATAGGCAGAAACAAGACCGCCGACATAACCGCCGATTTCGCCCATAAAGGCGGCAGCACTTTCTTTGCCTTTTTCAATGGCTTGTAAGCGTGATTCCCAATCAGCTGTCATTTTCGGAGATTTCACCTCATCGGGAACAACCTTGATAAGATTGATACCCTTATCTGTAGGAATAAGCTGCTTTTTCTTACGCTCAACATATTCGCCTTTGATAAGGTTTTCAATTATTCCTGCTCTTGTAGCAGGAGTACCAAGCCCTTTCTTTTCTACATCTGAGTCCTCAGAGTAGTCTTTGTTTCCTGCTGTTTCCATTGCGGAGAGCAACGTATCTTCTGTGTAGGGCTTCGGGGGGCTTGTAAAATGTTCCGAAATACGAGGAACAACAGGCGAAATAACATCGCCTTCGGATAACGGCGGCAGAGCCTTTTCATTATCCTGTGTTTCCGTATCGTCTGTGTTTTCATTCTTGATTTTTGATTTTAAAAGCTGTTCCTGCTGCTTCCAACCGTTTTCAAGGATAACCTTGCCTTTGGCTGAAAACTCTGTATCAGCGCAAGAGAGCTTAACAGACGTAGCTTCATAGATATGCGGCGTTGATGAAGCAAGTATCATTCTTGCAGCTATAAGGAACAAAACATTTCTTTCGCCTGTCGGCAAACTGGAAATATCTTTCTTGCCAACTTCGGCTGTAATGAGTAAAGCGTGGTGGTCTGATACCTTGCTATTGTTTATAACAGGCTCAGCGTTTATGCTGTCGGAGCTTATTTCGGTAAACTCCTTTGCAATACCTGTAACAGATATAAACGTATCACGCATATCATCTGTGATATACTGGCTGTCTGTTCTCGGATAGGTACACAGCTTTGCTTCATACAGGGATTGAACATAATCAAGAGTTTGCTGTGCCGTATATCCATAGTATCTGTTTGCTTCACGCTGAAGCGTAGTGAGGTCATACAGCTTAGGTGGATTTGCTGTTTTCTTTTCCGTCTTTACGCTTTTTACAGTTGCAGGAGAGCCGTCACACTCTGAAAGAAGTGTTCCTGCCTTGATTTCATCGTCAATTCTTTCCGATGAAGCGAAGTATGGATTATCTACTGTACCGATTTCAACGGTATAATATTTTTCTTTGACAAAGTTCTTGACCTTATAATCACGGTCAACGAGCATTGCAAGGGTTGGGGTCTGAACTCGACCGATAGTGAGCTTTGTGTCGTAGCGCAAGGTAAATAAACGTGAAGCGTTCATACCTACAAGCCAATCGGCTTTGGCACGGCACAAACCTGCTTCATAGAGATTGTCATAATCCTTACCGTTCCGGAGATTGTCAAAACCGTCTTTAATAGCCACTTCTTCCATAGATGAAACCCAGAGCCTTTTAAACGGCTTTTTGCATTTTGCCACGTTATATACATAACGGAAAATACATTCACCCTCACGTCCTGCATCCGTTGCACAGATGATTTCGTCAACGGTATCGTCAGACATTAACTTTTTGAGCACATCAAATTGCTTTTTCGTAGCCTGTTTTACAACAAACTTAAAACTTTGCGGCATAATCGGGAGTGTGTCAAAACTCCACGTCTTGAATTTTTCGTCGTATGCTTCGGGAGTTGCAAGACCTACTAAATGCCCTACACACCACGAAACTATATATCCATTACCTGTAACACAGCCATCGCCTTTCTTGGTTGCACCAAGAACTTTGGCTATGGTCTGAGCCACAGAGGGTTTTTCTGCAATAACTAATTTATGTGAAGCCATAATATTATCCTTCCTTGAAATATCCTGTTTCTTCCCAAACTTTTTTATCGGGACAAATATAATAATTTGTACCACCAAACCTAACTATCGTTCCGAATTTTAATGTATCATATTCTATTCCCAGAACTATAACATCTTCGGGAACGCTCAGAGCTGTTGCAATTTCTTCTATCGGAACATTGCGCCCTGTGAAATGTGGAATATTGCTCATAAAATCCTTTCCGAAGAAAAAAAGCGGAGTATTTACACTCCGCTTTAACTTCAATTCGCCATTGGCGAATTACATATTGTCATCTTCATCGTATGCTTCTTCGGCAGGAGCTTCGGTATATTCTTCCTCGGCTTCTTCCTCGTAGTATTCTTCTTCCTCATCCTCGTCATCTTCTTCATCGAAGCCGACATTTTTCTTCTTACCGGGTCCTACCTTGAAGTACCAACCGATACCGATAGCTACTACAACACCTATACCAAGCACTATATAAAGAGTATTATTGTTGCCCTGTGTGGGTGCTTTTGTGTTTCCAGAATTGTTGTTTGTGTTGCTATTTTTATCTGCACCATTATCGCTGTTTTCTTCATCCGGGACATTTTCAGTATAATTGTAAGAGCCTGTAACGGCATTTGCACTATTAAGGATTTCCTTTTCCTGTGTGCTCAGATTTTCATCTTCTGTGTTAATCAGAGAAGCGAGGTCAACAATATCTACGGAATTAAGAAAATACACATTTTCGCCGTTTGCACCCTTATCAATGATTATATAGAAAATACTGCCGTCACGGGTAGCAACAGAGTACATTACCTTTTCACCGGAAGTAAACTTCTGTGTTTCGGTTGCATTACCGTTTTCATCTGCTTCCTTGTTGATAACATCCTCACCGATGAGAACGCCCGTACCTTGCGTATCAAGATTTACACCTTCATCAAGGTAGTCCATTACATAATTGTATAAATCATCATCTGCAAGCATACCGTCAGCATAGGGACTTTCAAGCAATTCCTTAATTTCTTCATCAACAGGAGGATAAATCGTTATGTTATTTAATAATGTTACATCATCAATAACGCCT
>JAFTWI010000160.1 GCA_017465345.1 Oscillospiraceae bacterium | reverse complement strand
TTATGCGGTAAAGATGGTCAAAATCGGCTCGCTTACAGGACGCTTGGAGGACGCACTGAACGGGCTTGCTGATTATTATTCAAAGCGTGCAGAGCTTCGTCAGACAATAAAAAGCGCTGTTTCGCATCCGCTTATGCTGCTTGCGATGATGACTGTTGTTATTGTGGTTATGGTTATCAAGATTATTCCGATGTTCAGAGATATTTTCTTCCAGTTTGATGACAGTGCTGCAGCTGCTGTTGAGGGAAGCATTTCATTTGCGTACAGCGTTGGTGTGGGGGTAATGATTATCCTTGCGGCAGTGTTGGTGATAACTCTTGTTACGGCAGTGCTCATGCGTATTCCGACCACAAGAAAGTCTCTTTACGGATTTGTGTCCAATATGATTTTTACAAAAAAGCTGTCGGAATCTATGGCTATGGCAGATGTTACAAATGCTGTAAGCATGATGGCTTCCTGCGGAATTTCTCCCGAACAGTCGCTGGAGATGGTGTACGATTTAACTGAAAACAAGGCTGTCCGCAAGCGTATCAAGGAGTGCGAAAAGCTGGTTCTTGACGGAGAATATTTTGCTGATGCAATTGCAAAATCAAAGCTGCTCCCGTCTATTTATGCACATTCTCTCAAGGTAGCTTACAAGTCGGGTTCGTTTGATTCGGCGTGGCAGAAAATCAGTGAGCGTTTCACTCAGGAATGTGACAGAAAAATCTATGGTGCGGTATCATTTATTGAGCCTGTAATAATCGGAATTCTTGCGGTAATTATCGGTTCGGTACTGCTTGCGGTAATGCTCCCGATGACAGATATAATTACGACGGTAGGTTGATTTAAGGAGTGTTTGAAATGGGAAAGAAGCGTATCAGCAGACTTACGGTGCTTTCGGTAATTCTGTTTGTGCTGGTGGTAGTGTGGTTTATTGTTTCTGTCGGAAACGCAGGAAATGCAGCTGACAAAAAGCGCACTGATTCGGTTTACAGCTCGGTAATGAACGGTGCAGTGCTTTGCTACTCAATAGAAGGAGAATATCCTGCTGACCTTGATTATCTTAAAGAGAATTACGGGGTAATTGTTGACAGCGACAGATACGTAGTTGATTACAGATATTTCGGCGCAAATATCCGTCCGACGGTGGTTGTTGCTGAAAAAACGGAGGGTTGAGATGGACAGACCTGAAACAAAACGTCTGACGGAAACAATCAGCTCAGCGGCGAATATGACGCTGTTTCTGCTGTTTGCGGTATGCTGTCTGGTAATGATTACTGTTGCGGCAACTGCGTACGGACGTATTAATGACAATTATGGCAGTACCTTCAATTCGACGGCAGCAGTGCGTTACATAACAAATAAAATCCGTGCAAGCGAGAGTGCGGAGGTTCTTGCGGAAAGTCAGCTTCTGCTTGAAAATTCGGGTTACTGCACCCTTATTTATCAGCAGGATGGTGTTGTTTACGAGCGGCTTTTTATTGAAGATGACATTATCATTGCCGAGGGCGGAGAAGCGCTGTTTACTGTTGAAATTCTGTCCGTGAAAAACGAGAACGGGCTTGTTTCAGTCAGCGTAACCGACGATAAGGGCAGCAGCTTTGAAGCGTATTGCCGTGTATCAGACGGAGGTGACGGAAATGCGTAGTCCTATAAAGGTGGCTTCAAAGGGCGGAAGGCTGAATCTTTTTCTGCTGGAAATGATTATTGTGCTGCTTTTTTTCAGTGTTGCTTCAGCGGTAATTCTGAAAGCATTTGTTGCGGCGGACAGAATGTCGGCTGAAAATATAAGGCTGGAAAGAATGTCTTTCTGTGCGCAGTCCGCTGCTGAGATTTTTTCAGACACAGGAGATATAGCTGAAACGGCTGAAATCCTTTTTGAGATTGATTCCGAAAGATTTGAGGGTGCAACAAGGATTGATATTCCGCTTGATGAAAAATGCAATTACTCGTATCTGAAGGACGTATCGCTGTTTATGACAATGAAGGTCACGGAAAGTGAATATGAGGGCAAGTTTAAGGCTATGAATATTTCCTTCAAGGATGATGAGGGAAATGTGCTTTATGAAATAAACACTGCGGCGTATGTGCCCGAAAGGACGGTGTTGTTTGATGAAGAATAAAACACGTCCGGCAGGCATCGGTACCGGTTATCTGTCGTTGATGATGATTTTTGTGGTGCTTTGTCTGACAATGCTTGCAGCACTCTCATTTTCAGCAGCTGAGTCTGAAAGAAAGTACAGCGAAAAAAGTGCTGAATATACAAAGTCCTACTACGATGCCGATGCAGCAGCAAAGAGAACTTTTGCAAAGGTTGCTGAGATTGCGGCTGAATATGATGACTACAGCGATTTTATGTTTCTTGGTGAACTTGACATGATTGACGGAGTAAGCTATGAAAGCACTCCCGTCGGAATTGAAATAAGCTGGACAACACCGATAAACGACAGACAGAATATTTATTCCCAGATAAAAATTACGAAATCAGGAATTGATATAACCGACTGGCGTACAATTCAGGGAAATGTTCCTGAGGAAGAACCTCTTAATGTATGGCTCGGTGAGTAGATTGGAGAATTTGAGCAATGAATATGAAAGAAATTATGATTGATGCAGTGAACAAGGGAGCATCGGATATTTTTATGATTTCAGGTGCTGCACTGGCGTATAAAATTCACGGCCGCGTGGTATCGGCAGGAGGCGATATCCTCATGCCTGATGATACACGGCTTGCTGTTTTTGAAATTTTTTCACTTGCACAGATTGATATTAACAGTCCTGATGATTTAAGAAGTGAGATGGACTTCTCATTTTCAATCAAGGGTACTGGACGCTTCAGAGCCAATATCTATCGTCAGAGAGGTTCTTTTTCAGCGGTGCTGAGATGTGTTCCGTTTGAGCTTCCTGACAGTTCAAAGCTTGGTATCCCTGAAACAGTAATGAATCTTTCTGATACAAAAAGCGGAATTATTCTTGTTACCGGTGCGGCAGGAAACGGTAAGTCCACAACGCTTTCATGCATGATTGACAAAATCAACTCAACCTCCGAGGGGCATATAATAACAATAGAAGACCCTATTGAATTTCTTCACAAGCATAAAAAAAGTATTATCAGCCAGCGTGAAATCGGTATTGATACAGAAAGCTATGTTGACGCATTGAGAGCAGCTCTTCGTCAATCTCCTAATGTAATTTTACTGGGTGAAATGCGTGACTTTGAAACTATCAATATTGCTATGACAGCGGCTGAAACAGGTCAGCTTGTACTCTCAACGCTTCATACAAATGGTGCAGCAAATACTGTAGACAGAATTATCGACGTGTTCCCTACAAATCAGCAGCATCAAATCAGAATTCAGCTTTCCATGGTGCTTCGTGCTGTTGTCTCCCAGCAGCTTGTTCCGGCTATCGACGGAGGACTTGTTCCTGCGTTCGAGATAATGGTTGTGAACAACGCAATCAGAACAATGATAAGAGAGCAGAAAACCCATCAGATCGACACCGTGCTTCAGTCTGAGCCTGAAATGCAGACTATGGACAGCTCACTGCTGAAATTGTACCGTGACAGAATTATAACAGCGGAGACAGCGGTTAATTTTGCATACAATCAGGACATCATGGCAAAGCGTGTCAGCAATTGAATTTGTTGACATTTCAACGTGTAAGCGATTTCTTATGCACAATGTCTAAAAGCGTGTTAAATAATTGTTAATTTTTCGGGAGAAAAAGTGTAGATTTTTTATAGTTTTCATGATATAATTTTTATAGTTAAAGTAGGTTAATATCTGTTCGTGTAATATATTGAAAAATGTAATTTTATGGGAGGATACTACAATGGATAACAACAAGAAAAAAGCATTGCTCAAATCCGTTGCCGCATTTACCTTTGCAATGAGTATGTTTGCTGCTCAGTCTCCTACTGCAAGTGCTATGGGAGAAGATGCTGTTGAGCTGAACAATATGACTTCTATTGAGGAGAAAGAAGAGGAAGAAGAGATTGTTCCTGAGGTTAATAACACCCTTAAGAATTCTAACGGTAAAGAAGTTGGCGTAACTTATAAAGATTCTGATTTCTATGACGAGAATGCAGAACTTGGTATCGCCAACGACTTCCATATCTTTACTAACGGTACTGTTGAAAACAATGCTCATGTAAATGGTAATATTGCTGCTAACAAGCTTGGTTCTGATAAAAACTTTGGCACAAATGATTTATATGAAGCGGATATTGTCTATATTGAAAATGTTGACACTAAGATCAATCGAACAAATACAGAGATGACAATTGTTTTAGGTTCTGATGTTACAATCGAAGAGTATAACCATGAAAACGGTTATATGGTTGTTGATTCAGAAGGAAACGAAATTTATTCTGAAAACTATAAAGATAATGTCTTCGTTGAGCAGGAAGATACAAAGTATATCGACCTTGACACTGAAATGAAACAGTACGAGATGTTTTCAGATGTTCTTGCAAATAAATATAATGCAGAATATGATGGTGCTGATGTTAAAAAAGACTTCAGCGATATTAACAATTCTTATATCGTAATCAACGAGGATGGTCTCAGCGTTGTTAATATGAAGGCTTCTGACTTTGCGAATATTGCTTTGTTTAACATCCGCAATCTTGTTGGCTGCGATGATGACAGCGACCAGACTCTTCTCATTAATGTTGACGGCGAGGGCACAGATGTTGTAATCAATAGCCAGGTTAAGGTTTATTATGAGGATGGAACCGAGCGTAAAAATGATGAAGTAACTAATTTTACCGATTCCAGAATCCTTTGGAATTTCATCAACACAAACAATATCACTATAAAAAATATTTTCTCAGGCTGTGTTCTTGCTCCTAATGCGGATATTACTTTTGCAGGTTCAAATTTTGACGGTAATGTTATTGCTCAGAATGTAGCAATTGACGGCGGTGAGTCTCACAGATGGGATTTCCACGGTGATCTCCAGCTTGAACTTGAAGATTTTGAAGATTATGATAGTCCAACAAGTAGCAGTCCTGATGAGGAAAAACCAGCAGGCGGTTCTACAGGTGGCACAACAGAAGGTGGCTCCACAGGTGGTACAACAGAAGGCGGCTCCAC
>JAFTWI010000017.1 GCA_017465345.1 Oscillospiraceae bacterium | reverse complement strand
TTTGCGTTCGGACAAGCCGCACAGCCGATTTCCTGAGGAGGCTTCTTGTTTGCAAGCTTGTTTACAAGTGCAATGATTACGCCCAGCGTAAAGAAGCCGCCTGCTGGCATAATGAACAGAGTCATGGTTGACGGCAGATGAAGGTCAAGACCCATCCACTGACCTGTGCCGAGAATTTCACGGATTGTACCCATTGTAAACAGGGCAAGTGTAAATCCAAGACCCATTCCAAGACCGTCAAGTGCGGATTTGAGTACATTGTTCTTTGAAGCGAAAGCTTCCGCACGTCCGAGAATGATACAGTTAACTGTGATAAGTGAAAGGAACAGACCAAGGCTGTCATAAAGTGCAGGTATGTAGCCTTTCAGAATAAATTCGATAAGCGTTACGAAGCTTGCGATTACAACAATGAAGCAAGGCAGACGAACAGCCTTAGGAATGATATTTTTCAGCAGGGAAATAGCAATGTTGGAGCAAACGAGAACGAAGGTTGTTGCAAGTCCCATACCGATACCGTTGGAAGCCATTGTAGTAACAGCGAGAGTCGGACACATACCGAGGAGAGTTACGAGAGTAGGGTTTTCCTTTATGATACCTTTGGTAAGTTCATAAAGATTGCCTTTTTTCTGTTCAGCCATTACTCAGCGCCTCCTTCCATCTGATTATATGCCGCAAGTGCGGTTTTAACAGCATCATACATACCGTTTGAGGAGAATGTCGCACCTGTGATAGCATCAAGCTCAAAGCTGCTGCTGTTGCCTGTGCTGCTTATGGAATTCTCAAGCTCAAGGGAGTTTATCTCCGCACGGCTTCCCCATACAGCCTTTGCCTTGACAGGCTCGGTGTCTTCCTTTGCAGTTGTTTGTTCGTAGGTTACTCCACTGAACTGACCAAGGAAGTCAGCATTTTGCACCTTAGTACCAAGACCCGGAGTTTCTCCGATTGTCATTATAGATACACCTTTTACAGTACCGTTTTCGTCAAGTCCCACAAGAACGTGGAGACCTCCCTTTGAGTAGCCGTCAGCTGTAATTTCAAAGGCTGTGTATTTTCCGTCAGAGAGAATTGAAGTTACACCATCATAGGTGCGAACTGTTCCGTCATCATTGAGTAGCATTTCAAAATCCTCAAATTTGCCGTAAACATCAGTAAGACCTGTCTGGAGTTTGTCTGTAATAATACCTGTTGTGTCAACGTAGGTTGCCTCATAAGCCGCAACAAGAAGCCCGCAGGTGATAAGGCAAATCAGCGTAAGCACCAGAGGCGGCTTGATTTTTTCTTTAAAGAACATACTGCGGTTACTCCTTTCCTGTTGTTTTTTCTGCCTTGACAGGTTTCTTTGCACCGAAAGGTGTTGTAAGTGTAAGCTTGTCGATGTAAGGTGTCAGCAGATTCATAAGAAGAATTGCAAAGGATACACCCTCAGGGAAGCTGCCGAAATTACGAATGATAAATGTCATAAGTCCACAGCCGATACCGAAGATGATTTTGCCCTTTGTTGTAACAGGAGTCGTTGCATAGTCAGTAGCCATAAAGAATGCGCCTATAAGCAGACCGCCTGCAAGGACACCATAAACAGTTTCAACCGCACTTCCCGTATAGATAAATGTCAGCAGAGCAAATGAACCGATGAAAGCCACAGGAGTTGCCGCAGAGATGATTCCTGTCACGATAAGGAAAACACCGCCTGCAATAAGAGCAACCGCACAGGTTTCACCGATACAGCCACCAGTCTCACCCCAAAGCATTTCACCCAGCGTAAATGGAGCCATTTTGTAAGCTTCTCCGCTTTCGGTGTAGTTTATCCAGCTTGCTGTAAGAGGGGTAGCTCCCGTTGTAACGTCCACAACATCGCTGTACCAGTACGGAACAACCCAGCTTGTCATGCTGTCAGCAAAAGATAACATGAGCACAACTCTTGCGGCAATTGCAGGATTTGCGAAATTCTGACCGATACCGCCGAAAAGCTGTTTTACGATTACAATCGCAATAAAGCTGCCGATTATAGCAACATAAATCGGTGTTGTAGCAGGTAAATTCATGCCCAAAAGCAGACCCGTAACCACAGCCGAAAGGTCGGAGATGGTCTGTTCACGCTTCATAATAATTCTTGAAAGATACTCAAAAACAACGCAGGAGGATATGCAGACCGCCAGTACTATTGCCGCATTTGCTCCGAAGAACACACAGCCTGCCGCAGCCGACGGAAGAAGTGCGATAATAACCATCAGCATAATCTTCGTCGTTGACATCGTGGTTGCACGATGCGGTGACGGGGATACAAATAATCCGTTCATATAATCAGTTCCTTTATGTAAATTTTGTTTTATTACTTTCTGGGGATAAGCCCCTTTGCAAGCTGATTGATTTCAGCAAGAGGTCTGTGTGCAGGACACGCATATGAACAGCAGCCGCAGTTCATACAAAGCATAACCTTCAGCTTTTTCAGCTCCTCCACGTCCTTTGCATTGTATGCCTTTTCAATCATCAGCGGCATAAGTCCGAACGGACAGGTTCTCACACATTTTCCGCAGCGGATACAAGCTGTAGTCTTAGGAAGCTCACCCTTGCGGAAAGCAAGGATTGCGTTTGTTGTCTTTGTAACAGGCTGCTCGGTGTCATAAAGGCACATACCCATCATCGGACCGCCGTAAAGGATTTTCTTAGCGTCCTCAGCCTTTCCGTGGGAAAGAAGCTCGGAAACCCTTGTACCGATTGGTACGAAATAGTTGCCCTTGTTTTCGGTAACAGCGTCGCCGTCAAATGTAATGCGGCGCTTTACAAGAGGAATACCGTCCTGAGAGTAGCGGTAGATATGGGAAACAGTTGAAACGTTCATAACCATTACGCCCTGATGCGACGGAAGCTCGCCCTCTGCAACAATTCTTCCCGTTGCGGAATAAACGATAACCTTTTCCGCACCCTGAGGATACTCAGAGGGGAGAGTGACAATATCAATCGAACTGATTTCAGCGGTTTTCTCCTTCATAAGCTCGATAGCGTCAGGCTTGTTGTTTTCGATGCAGACCTTGCACATCGGAATGCCCATATACTTCTGAACAAGGAGAATACCTTCGATGATGTCGTTGGGATTTTCCATAAGCTCACGGTAGTCGCTTGTTATGTACGGCTCGCACTCAGCGGCGTTGATTACAAGAGTATCAACGGGAGTCTTTGCGGGGTCGTAGTTAAGCTTGACGTGAGTAGGGAAGCCTGCACCGCCCAGACCTGTCAGACCACAGTCACGGACAGCGGCTATAAGGGATTGTCTGTCATTGATGACAGGAGGACGCAGGTCGGGACATACTGTCTGTAAACCGTCCGTTTCGATTACAACCGCCTTGCAGACGGAGCCGTTTGGGAGCAGGTAGTCGGTTACGTCCGAAACCTTACCCGAAACGGAAGAATGGATAGGTGCTGACATAAATGCACCCGAGTCACCGATTTTCTGACCCACAGTAACCTCGTCACCCTTTTTAACAAGGCTGTCGCAAGGTGCACCCATATGCTGTGACATAGGAATTATCACGCTTTTCGGAAGCGGAAAATCAATCGTTTCGCACTTCTTGGTACCCTTATTATGAGCAAGGTGAATACCGTTAAGCTTGTTCATTTATAATCCTCCTTGTATAGTTTGTGTCATAATATACATTAAGTGTTTATATTTTCTTTTTCAGTACCCTTTCAATCTGCGGGAAAACCGCTTTCAGCACGATACCCGTGCAGACACCTGCCGCAATTGAGCTAACCGCAAGTATGGGAGCGTATGCGAAAATTGCTCCCGTGCCCAGTATGACTCGTGCCGCAAGAAGCTGACCGAGGGTGTGGGCAATTGAACCGAGTACGCTTATCAATATGTATGTCGAGTTTGTTTTTCGGAACAGCAAAGCTGTTACCACGAAGGCAAATGCACCTCCGCAAAGGGACAGTACCCCTGCGGAAAAGCCCCTCGTCAGAAAGACAAAAGCCGCTTTCAGTATAACCAGCAACGCCGCCGAGGGGAGATTTATGCTTAGGATTGCCGCCATAATTACTATGTTTGCAAGTCCCACTCTCATTCCCGCAGGCAAAGCAGCCGATAAAATGCTTTCTATAAGGTTCAGCGCCGCAGTTGCCGCAAAAAGCATACCCATTACCGCAACATATCTTGCCGCCGAAACCTTTTCAGGTTTTAATCCAATCATTTCAGTACCACGTCTAAATCGCTCTGTTCCTTGCTTTCAATTGTTACTGCCGCCTTGTTGGGCACGCAGACGATTACCTCTCCGCTTCGGGAGATTGCACCCGTGCGCATACAGGTATGGTCGCCGCAGCTGCTTTCGGTAACGGAGATTGCCCCGTCTGCAACAGTGAAAATCATTCCCTCAAATTCGGGGAAGGTGTAGTCACCATCTTTGTCAAGTGAAATTTCAGCAACAGCCTCATCACCGCATTTTATAACCGCACAACCGCCTCTGTCCGCAAGTTTCGGAATGAATAGACAAGCAAGAGCAATAATTATTATCAATACTATTATAATGGTATCGCGCTTGTTTATGACTTTTCTTTCTTTATTTTCCATAGCTGTAACCACTGTTTTCATCAAGTATAAATCCGCTGCAGTCGGAGTAGACAACGCCGTTTTCATCAGCGGCAATAACCTCGAACTCCTCATAAGCAAGCCACTTGTCAAGCTGTGCCGTGCCCTGAATGTAAATCAGCGTCGAGAGAAAGTCGGACATTATCCCTCCGTCAGCCGTTTCCGCAGGGACTATCACAGTAACCGAGGTCAAATCAGTTTCAACAGGATATCCTGTTTCCATATCAAGAATGTGGCTGTAGCGCTTGCCGTCAGCTTCAAAAAATCTTTCGTATCCGCCGCTTGTGGAAATAAATGCGGCATCGGTTTCAATTATTCCAAGATAGCTGTTTTCCTTGTCAGGATTAGTTACTCCCGCACGAAATTTTCCGTTTGGTTTTTCACCATACAGCAGTGTAGATGAGCCAAGAGAAACCGTTGCATAATCTGTTTCGGTTGTTGTTAACAGTTCATATGCTTTGTCACAGGCATACCCTTTTGCAACAGCACCGAAATCCAGCATTGTTGTTTCTGTATAACTGTTGTCATCGGGAATTTTTGTAAGCGTTTCCAATATATCTCTTTCTGTCGGCACTGTCGGGTCAGTTGTTGAGATGCCCCATAGTTCCGTTAACTCACCGCATGCAATGTTTATTCCTGTACCGTATTTATCAGCAAGTTCATTGGTTATTGCAGTGCAGTCCGAATAAGCCTCATCATTTGGAAGTTTTATTGCTTCAGTAGTGTAACAAAGCTTAAACGATGCATCAAGGTCAGCATGAATTTGTGTAAGCGCTTTCATTGTTTCTTCCGAATTACTCCCACAGATAATCATGTGGGAGTAGGTGTCAAAAAGAAAGTCGGAATTTTCGGCAATACTGTCCGTTTTACCGCAAGAAGTCAGCATAAATAAAGCTGATACGGCAGCAGTGATTCTGCTGAAACGGAAATTTGCCATATGTAATTCACTTCCTTGATATTATCATTCATATTTATTTTACAATATTCCGTCAACACAGTCAATACAACGTTAAAATAATAACAGTAAACCGTCATTTTGACAAAAATGTTACTTACAAATTGTGTATCAAAGCAAGAGAATTATACGTACGGTATAATATCTGAAATATATTATCAACCTAAAAAATTTTTCTGAAAAAACAAATAATTTTATTAAAGTTTTTACGGAGCGTGCCGATAAAACTAATAGAGGGATTTTTATCGCTGTAACTATGTTTGTACGCCAATGCAAACACGAAAGGACGGGATTGCTTTTATGGAAATTAAGAATTACAGTTCGGTTATGTCCGCGTATATGAAAAATGCATACGAGCCGGCTAAGAAAAAGATAGGCTCACCTGCGGCAAAGAATACCGATAAGGCTGAATTTTCCGCTGCTTCAGGAGCAGGTGCTCTCACAAATGCCAAGGCTTCCGCCAAGAAGTCCGTTGAAAGCTTTGCTTCACCCGAAAGAATCGCAGCTCTCAAGTCAATGATTTCTGACGGTTCTTACAATATCTCCGCAGATGATGTTGCGGCTTCAATATTTGAGGGTTAAAAGGGATAAGATTGAATTATACAATTTGTAATATTTTGTATAATTATTACGAAAGGAAAATATTATGCCCGATTACAATAAAATAATTGCTTTTTTCGATGAGTACATCACTCATTACAGAGAATTCCTGCAGTTTGAATATCTGAAAATGGATATGATAAACCATAATCAGATTGAAAAACTCAGCACATCGCTCTCAACCGAGCAGGCTCTCATTATGAAAACCAATGTTTACGAAACAAAGCGTCTTAAGGTTCTCGAAGGTACAACGGGTTCAACCTTTGCTGAAATCGCGCAGAATGCTCCCGAGGAATACAGGGAAAAGCTTACCGCTCAGCATAAGGAGTTGTCCGAGATAGTTTTCAGAATCAAAGAGCTTAACGATTCCGCTAAAATTACAGTTACGGAACGTCTGAAAAAAATTCAGAGAAGAACAGCGGAACTTGACGTTTATGACGGCAAGGGCACAGTCAAGCGTGAGCACGCTTCAAGACTGGCGATTTCAAAGAACGTATGAGAAAGGATTGATATAAATGGCATCAAGCTTCTTAGGTCTTTATGTTCAGCGTGAGGCACTTCTTCTTTCACAGAAGGCGCTGGATATCACAGGCAACAATATTTCAAATATCAACACACCGGGTTACACAAGACAGAGACTGGACGTTTGCTCAGTGGCAAACATAAAGGGTACACTCGGATATAATACAGCAGTTACCCTCGCAGGTAAGGGCTCCGAGGCTGTGGGTGTAGCTCAGATTCGTGACAGACTTCTTGATGAAAAGGTAAGAAACTACAGCGGTGACCTCTGCGACAGCGGCATGAAAACTTCAACTCTTGCAGACGTTGAGGACGTTTTCGACGCTATCGAAACCGATGAGCTGGGCGCAAGCTTTGCTTCTATCGTAAACCAGTTCAAGGAGTCACTCCAGAGCTTCTCTGTTGATAACGCAGACAGAGTTGAAATGGCTAATATCGCTATCAACAACGCTGAAAGCCTTGTTCAGGCAATTGTAAACTATGATTCCAAGCTTACAGATATCTCTCAGCAGGTTCTCGGTGATACTCAGGCTACTGTAGACAGAGTAAATTCTATCTTTGCTGAAATGGGTAACCTTAATAAGCAGATTAAGGACGCATATATCACAATGGGTTATATCGAGAGTGATATGGGTAACTACCATGTTATGAATGACTACGGTCCGCTTGAGCTCAAGGACGAAATGCACAGCCTCCTCGATGAGCTTTCCCAGTACGGCAATATACACGTTGAAGAGGAAAACGACGGTACATTCACTGTTGAGTTTGCAAATCAGACTGTTGTTTCAGGTAAGGATTACGCTCAGATGGCTATTACAAAGGAAAATCCTGAGCCTACAGAGCTTGCTTACGAAATCGCAACAACTCTCCGTGACAAGGACGAATGGTACGATCTTAACGTGAAGTTCGATACAGGCGGAAAGTCTCAGTTCCTTGTAAGAGAAGGCAATGCAGGTGATACAGTCAATATCACGGGCAAGGATAATAAGGGCGCATATCTTCTTGATTCAGGCTCCCTCAGAGGCAGTGCTGATGTTTACAACGGCAGAGGAATTTTTACCGAAACAGTAAATGATGTGAAGACTGATGCCAACGGCAACGAAATCAGCTCCACAGATATCACAAACCCATATCAGGGTATCGAATATTACCGTGATATGCTTAATTCCTTCGTAAGAACAATGACAAACGAAATGAATGAAATCTTTGACGGCTACGGCGAAATTTTCACATACGAAAATGCCGATGGCAACGCTGATTTCAGAACAGCTGCAAACAACTTCAGAGTTGCAGATGACTGGAAGGATTACCCTGAGCTTATCTCCAACCCTACAAAGAATAACGAATTTGCAGAGCTGGATAATACCTACATTCAGAAAATGCTCGGCGTTCTTAATTCTCCTCAGGAGTACGGTGACGGAAGAGTATCCGACCCTCAGCAGTTTACTCCCGAAAAGTTCGTTGCACATATCTGCGACAACCTCGGTTCACAGGTTGAATACGAAACAGGTGTATATAACGCTACAGATATTATGCTCACAAGCGTTGAAACTTCAAGAAGTGAAGTAATGGACGTAAGTATGGACGAAGAGGGTATCAATATGATGAACTATCAGAAATGGTACAACGCTATCGCTCGTATGGTTACTGCTCTTGATGAGGCTCTTGATAAGCTTATCAACGGTACAGGACGCGTTGGTCTGTAAGATTTGAAGTAGGAAAGGACTGAACCTCTATGAGAGTTACCACTAATATTACTACAGGACAGTTTCTGAGAAACAACAGAAGAACTCTTACTTCAATGCTCAGAAGCCAGAACAGAATTACTACTCAGCGTAAGTTCAACAGAGTTTCCGAGGACTCCATCAACGGAAGCAAGGCAATGACAATCCGTCGCCAGCTCCGTGACCTTGATATCTACGAGGATAACCTCAGCACATCAAAGGAACTCTTCTCAGCTGCTGAAACAAACCTCTATACAATTGCTCACGATGTTTATATCAACCTCGAAGAAAAGTTGGTTGCTGCCGTAAACAGCACCTACGATGACTTTGACCTTGATATCTTTGCAACAGAGGTTGAACAGCTTGCTGAACATATGGTAAATACAATGAACATCGACTTCGCTGAAAGACAGCTCTTCGGCGGAACAAGCAACGGCAAGACCCCTTATGAAGCTATTGACGAGCCTGTTCTCGATGCAAACGGCAACCCAATTACAGCTGAAAACGGTGAGGTTGTTACAAAAAAGGTTGTTACCTATAACGGCGTTCCGATTAATGCCTCTGATGACCCAAGCACATATCCGGGTTCAAATCCGATTTATGTAGATATCGGCCTTGGCATCAAGTATAACGAAAACTATGAGGTTGACGGTCAGACAGCTCTTGATATTTCCCTTAACGGTGCGGAAATCCTCGGCTGCGGTACAGATGGTGGATACAGCCGTAACCTTATCCAGCTTACCTACGACGCTGCTGCTGCTTTAAGAGAAGGTGACAGAGCAAAGGTAAATGCTATCATCGACCGTGCAAATACTGCAAATAACCACATTCTTACCCAGATTGCAAAGCTCGGAACAAAGCAGTCAAGCATTGACTTCCAGCTCGGTAAGACTGAGGATTACAGATTTAACCTTAAAGACAGACAGAATCTCGTTGAGGGTACAAATATGGAAGAAGAAATTATCAATTATGAGTCAGTTATGGCAGCTTACGATGCTTCCCTCAATATCGGCGCACAGCTTCTTCCAAAGAGCATCTTCGATTTCCTTTAATACGGTGCTCAACTTATAAAGGATTTAAATTTTTAAAAGGGCGGCAGGGACAGCTGCCCGGGAAGGCGGTAATAATATGGAGCAGTTGTTAAGTATTAAGCATGTTCCTATCAAGGTTGAAGTAAAGGTTCAGAGAGCCGAGCTTAAGCCTGTTGAAAACAACACAAGCAGTGCACCATCTGTACAGGTTTCCGCAAAGCAGGGAGGCGGTTTAAGGGTTCAGGCTAACCCTTACAGAGTTGATCTTTCCGAAAGCAGAAATTTCGACTCCTATACACCATCGCCAAACGGTGAAGGTTTCTCTCTTACTTATGATGCCATTGCTAAAATCGCAGAAGGCGGAGCAGCTCAGGGTGTAGATAACAGCCAGTTCGCTGCACAGAAGTCAAAGAGCATTGAATCAGTGCTTCAGTCTCTTCCAAAGGGAAAGAACAATGCCGTAAGCTATGCTGACGGCACACTCAGCATCAACTATCAGATGCAGGGCGGAAATGACATTGAAGCAGATATGGCAGGATTTGAGTTTGTTCCGGGCAGCATCGAGTTTGTTGTAACACAGATGCCTGAAATCGACATTGAGTACCTCGGTGACCCGATTTACTTCCCAAGAAGTGCAGACCCAAATTACGAAGCTCCCCTTGATGTAAAGGCGTAAGCGGCTGTAAACGGGCAGAAAGGAAACAGTATCATGACTATAAAAACAAGAGATTTCGGCGAGCAGGTAATTGCCGAGGATAAAATTATAACGTTTCCTCACGGAATTTTTGCATTCGAAGATGAGCACAGATTTATTATGTTCTCACCTTTGGGTGACGACAAATACCCCGCATGGCTTCAGAGCGTAGATAATGAAAATCTTTGCTTTATAGTGTATTCACCCGAGCAGATTGTTGAAAACTATAGAATTACAGCTGACGCTGAAAGTCTTGCAGCTGCCGAACTGGGTGAGAATGATGAGCCACAGTATCTTGTGCTGGCAGTTGTACCGGAGGAGTATAAGGATACAACAGTAAACCTTAAAAGCCCGATACTTATCAATACGGAGAAAATGCTTGCGGTTCAGACTATTGCCGTAGAAAATTATCCTATAAAATTCCCTATCTTCAAAAAGGAGGGAGAATAAATGCTGGTCATAACCCGTAAAAACAACGAGGGACTCCGTATAGGGGAAAACATTACCGTTACTGTTGTTGAAACTTCAAAGGACAGGGTTAAAATCGGTATAGACGCTCCCTCAAACGTGAGAATTATCCGAAACGAGCTTTTCGATACCGAAAGGTTCAACATTCAGGCAGCTGTACATAAGCCTGCCGCAGACCTGCTTTCATTGCTCCGCAGTCAGCAGGAAGTCTGAAAATAAATTTTCAGACCCGAGTTTTGTTTTTCTCGCTAAAGCGAGAAATTTTCTGCGAAAACCACAAAACATCGGAGAATAATCGTATCACAGAAAGGCGGTAATGTTATGTCAACAATCCGTGAAACCAACAGGATGGCAGGACTTATGTCAGGTCTTGATACAGAGGAACTTGTAAAGGCGATGTCTGCCAATACAAAGGCTCGTCTCAATTCCCAGAAGCAGAAGCTTCAGAAGCTTGAATGGAAGCAGGAAAGCTACCGTTCAATCATCTCCAAGGTTTCTGAATTCAAGAATAAGTACCTTGATATCCTCTCAGCAGACTCTATCAAGGCAAATGCTGTTATGAAGAAGTGTACAGCTACTTCTTCCAACGATAAAGTTATTACTGCAACAGCTTCTGCAGGTGCAACGGCTGCAAAGTATACAATTTCCAAGGCAACAGCTGCAAAGTCTGCAAGCTTTGATTCCAACGGCGCAGTTTCCGAAGGCGCTGTAAAGCTTGACTTCTCAAATGCAGAAGCAGGCAAGAGCTATACCGTTGAACTCAACTTTGACGGCGTAACAAAGAATATTTCCTTTACAGCAGGCGCAGATGTGGAAGCTACAAAGGCTAACTTCCTTAATTCCGCAAACAGCGCAGTTGCTGATATCAAGAATTCAGCTCAGGGCTTTGAATTCAAGGACGGCACTTCAACCCTCGTTTTCAATGGCAACAACGATGGTGTATACCATACATTCGGTGTTGGTGCAAGCAAAGCTGTAGGTCTCGATTTCAGTGCTTCCAGCAAAATCACAACTTCTACAAAGCTTGGTTCTGTTGATTTCAGCGAAACTCTCGTTGCAGGCTCCGACGGCAAGTATAAGTTCACTATCAACGGTACTGATTTTGAGGTTGACGGCAACACTACAATCGGTGACCTTATCAATAAGGTAAACACCTCCGATGCAGGCGTTAAGCTTTCTTTCAGCAGCGTGTCTCAGAGTTTTGAAATTGCTACAAAGAATACAGGTGCTTCCGCTGAAATCAATATGTCCCAGTCAAGCGGCAACCTGCTTAACTCACTTTTCAATATCGGTTCTGATAAGCTTTCCATTACAAACGCTGATAAGGGTAAGATTGAATATACAGAAGTAAACAATGATTTCAGCACACGTATTACCAATGATATCGCAAATAAAATGCGATATGGCTTCAAGACCGATGATGCTGAATCCTCAAAGTATACTGTAAACATCAGCATCGACGGCACAGAGCATGAGCTTGAGCTTGACCTGAGTGCTCTTACACGTAAGGAAAGCACTGAGGACGCTTACACTGATGAAGAAGTTACAACAGCTCTCAATGACGCTCTGAAGAAGGCTTACAACGATAAGACAGGCGAAGAGCTTACAGGTGTTGAATTCGGTTTTACAACTGTTACAGATGACAAAACTCAGAAGAGCACTTATAACCTCAGCATCAAGTCCGATTCCGCTGTAACTTTCGGCGAGAACGACTTCTACATCGCAAAGGATACAACAAACGTTGAAACAAAGAAGGCTGACGCTTCCTACCTCGCAGCAGCAGGCGTTTCTTCCATGACATTCAATGTTGACGGCAGCGAAGTTACAGTAAATGCAAGCAGCACCGAAGGCATCAAGATGCAGGACCTCGTTGATGCAGGTATCGTTACTATCGATAACGCAGGCAACATCACTGCAGCTGCTGATATCGACGGCGTAAGCGACGAAGCAAAGTCTCTCCTTAACGATATTTTCGGCAAGGATACAGGTATCCAGGGCGCTAACGATACAGATACAATCACAGCTTACGGCTCAAACAGCTCCATCACTGTAAGCACAGACGGCGAAAACTTTGTTACTTATACAAGTGCAAATAACTCCTTCAGCTTTGACGGAACAAACATCAACCTTTCAAACGCAAAGGAATTTGAAGCACTTACAGAAGACGAGTATATCACAATTGATACTGCCAAAGATACAAGCGGCGTCAAGGACGTTATCGTTAAGTTTATTGATGACTACAACAAGCTTCTTGATGACCTTTATGGCGAAGTTACAACCAACAGACCAAAGTCCAGCGGCTCTTACTATGACCCTCTCACAGAGGAGCAGAAGGAAGAAATGTCCGAGGACGAAATCAAGAACTGGAACGAAAATGCCAAGAAGGGTCTCCTCTACCGTGACTCAAGCGTACAGAGATTCCTCTCTGATTTCAGAGGTGCAATGGCTTCCGCAGTTGATGGTATGACTCTCGGTGCTATGGGTATCACCCTTACAGACACCTGGTCTGACCACGGTAAGCTCCAGATTGACGAAAGCAAGCTGGACAACGCTATCGAAACCTATGGCGATAAGATTGCTGACTTCTTCACTTCCGAAAATGGTCTCGCCGCAAAGCTTGACAACAGCATTGAAAGAGCTATCTCTACCAAGACAAATAAATATGGTTACCTCACATCTCTCGCTGGTATGAAGAATACCAAGACAGACAAGGATAACCAGATTTACAGACAGATGGAATCCATTCAGGACCTTATCGACAGACTCAACGATAAGTACGAAAAGGAACAGGATAGCTACTGGCAGCGTTTTACCGCTCTTGAAAAATATATGGGTCAGGCTCAGCAGCAGCAGTCCTACTTCATGCAGGGCTATTAATAGATTTTTTCCGAAAGGATTTGTATTATGATACAGCAGAATCCATACCAGAAATATATGCAGCAAACAGTTACAACCATGACTCCTGGTCAGATTGTAGTTGCACTTTATGATAAGGCAATAACCGAACTGAATAAAGCAATATATTTCATCGAAGAGGAGCCGAGTATCCCAAAAGCTCATAACTCAATAACAAGAGTAGCTGATATCGTGGATACCCTCGACGCTCACCTTAAAGAAAAGTATGAGATTTCCAAGAGCCTTGCAGCAATGTATCAGTATTTCCGTGAAAATCTGATTCAGGCTAATGTAAAAAAAGATGCGGAAATACTTAAAACGCTTCTCCCATTCTTTCAGGAGCTGAGAGATGCATTTGCACAAGCTTCCAAGGGATTTTAATCAAGGAGGTTCATATGAACAATAAACCTCTGCTTAACCTTGTGGACAGAAAAATCCGTGAGATGGAAAGATACAGCGAAATTACCAACCGTATGCTGTATGAAGATATCGACGGAGTAGGCGAACTGATTGAAGAACGTCAAAGCATAATAACCTCAATGGACGGCATATCGGTTGATATAAAAAAATATATCAGCGAGCAGTCAATTGAGCAGCAGGATACCCTCAATAAGCTTATGAAGTTTGAGGATATCGGTGAGCTTAACGGCGAGTTACTTGAACTTCAGGAAAAGATATCTCAGATTAATCAGCTCAGAGAGCAGATTATCGAAAAAGATTCCGCAGCAATAAAACGTCTCGGTGAAATGCGCGATGAAATCTGGGAAAAGCTTGAACAGTCCGCAAAGGGAAAGAAAGTAATCAACTATTTTTCCAAAACGAATATAAATGTCAATAAAGGGAAAAGGTTGAATATTTCAAATTAATGTGTTATAATAAATCTGCCGAGTAAAGAACTTGCTCGGCAGATTAATATTTGCGCCCGTAGCTCAGTTGGATAGAGCGTCAGACTCCGACTCTGAAGGTCGCTGGTTCGAATCCAGTCGGGCGCGCCAAAATCCTCATGCATTTTAATGTGTATGAGGATTATTTTTATAAAAAAATCGGGAGCACCAAACGGTACTCCCGATTAATAATTTTATTATGCCTTGAGCTTGCTGACCTGTGCTCTGAGAACCTGAGACTGCCCGCTGAGCTGTTCACAGGAAGCCGCTGTTTCTTCCGCTGTAGCGGAGTTCTGCTGAACAACCTCGGAAATCTTTTCGATACCGATTGTAACCTGCTGAATAGCTTCTGCCTGAACATTTGAAGCGTCGGAAATCTCATCAATGAGGTTGCTTGTTTCCTTAGCCTTGTCAGTAATTTCATTCATGGATTCAACCGCTGCACGAACAAGCTCAGCACCGTCGTTTACAGCGAGAACTGTTGCAGAAATAAGGTCTGTAGTATTCTGTGCAGCTTCGGAGCTCATCTCTGCGAGGTTTCTTACCTCGTCAGCAACAACCGCAAAGCCTCTGCCTGCGTCGCCTGCTCTTGCAGCCTCAACAGCAGCGTTAAGCGCAAGAATATTTGTCTGGAACGCAATGTCCTCGATAGTCTGAATAATGTTGCCAATCTGAGAAGACTTAGCTTCAATATCACGCATAGCGTCCATAACACGCTGCATATCTTCGTTCTGGAGAATAGCCTTTTCTTCCACGCCTGCAGAAAGTTCCTTTGCATGGAGAGCGTGCTGTGCATTGACCTGAGTCTTGTCGTAGATAGATGTAATAGTGCTGTTGAGTTCTTCGATAGCACCTGCCTGAGTTGTAGTACCCTCAGCAAGCATCTGAGAACCGTTAGCCATCTGTTCAGCACCTGTAAGAACCTGTTCAGAGGATTCGTTGATATTTCTTACAACATCGGAGAGCTTGCTCTGAATCTGCTCAAAGGATTCTTCGATTTGTTCAAAGTCACCGTCATATCTGATGCCTGGCTTCGCAGTAAAGTCACCGTCGGCCATAGAGTTGAGTACGTTGGAAATATCCTGAATGTAAGCGGAAAGGCTGTACTTTGTGTTCTGAAGTGAACGTGCAAAGTCACCCACCTCATCGTTACGGAACTTGTAGTTGGAATCAGGGAGACTGAGCTGACCGCGGCTCATGTTGTCAGCAAGCTCGCTTACAGCCATAATAGGACGTGCAATAACCTTCTTCATGAAGATAGCGACAACAACGAAAGCAGCAACAATAATTATAATTGCTATAATAACAGCTGTAATAATTACTCTGTTGAAAGCCTTTGTACTTTCGCTTGTAGGGATACCCGCAAAGTAAGCACCGCAAGCGTCGCCGTGGATATCAATAATAGGCTCATATGTAGAGTAGTATGCAACCTTGTTAATCTTGTCCTTGCCGCTGAAAATCTCTTCCTTTGCAAGAACCACCTCAGCAACATCTGCATTAAGAGGAGCGTCAGTAACTCTTGTTTCATCAGCATTCATAATTGTAGTACCGCCAATGAGCTCACTGCCGAAAAGAGCAACCTCACAGCCTGTCTGTTCCTTGATTGTGTCAAGGTAAGCGGAAGCACTCAGGTCATAGCCGAGATAACAAACACCGAGAAGCATATTACCGCCGAAAACAACAGGAGCAGTAAACACAACGCTGATAGGAACATTTTCGTCAGCGTAGAAGCCATACTGATTGAACTGTGTATGACGTGATGCATCAAATTCATCTACAACCTTAGGGTCACAGGAAAGTGAAAGTGAAACGTCGTATGTAGCAAGATTGTAGTTATCACTCTTCCAGACGATGTTACCCTCTGCGTCAGTAAACATACAGAAAGTATTCTCATCAAGTTCAGCAGCATCATAAATTTCAGCGAATGTGCCTACATAGCCGTTCTTGAGAGCGTTTCTCATCTGTGTACCTGAGTTCCAGAGCTTGAATACATTTTCCAACTCGTGTTGTTTTGTAGCAACGTCAGCCTTAAGTACGTTAACGCCGATGCTTGACATTGAAGTATATGTATTATCATTGTGGCTGGAGCTGAGGGAAATGGAAATAATCAGCGTAACAGCGATACTGAAGGTGATAATGATACCAACAATCATACACATAAGTGCTTCGATTTTTGTTACCTTCAGTGCACCGAGATTAACCTGCGGAAGCTTTATTTTTGAAAAATTTATTTTTGGCAATTTAAATTTTGGTATTTTAATATTAGGCTTTCTCATTACAAATCCACCTCATCATGTTCTATATATAAAGGGTTTCTAAAATTATACCATATTTACGCACATATAGTCAATAACCATTTTGCTTGATTTATCCCATTTTTTTTAGGTACTTTGTACATCACACGGACTTTAGGAATAAGAATTTTTGTACAACACAGAAACAGTTTGTACATAAATTAAGGGCACATGAAAACCAAGTGCCCCAACTTGTTATATTTCAATTCTGTCACGAATAAAGCTGCCGACCTCAGCCTCTGACATTCCGAGGACAAAAGCAAATTCACCGTGAATAATATGTTCCGCAGCGGAAAATGCCCTTTCATCGGAAGCAATCAGCTTCTTTCCGTCGCTTGAACGCTTTATACGCTCCTCATAAATGGCTTTTATCATTCCCACAAGGCTCGTGAAATCATCACCTCTGAGCACCGACTCAAAGTAACTCTTGCGCTCATTCTTATCATCATACCAGACAGCCTCCGCCTGAGGAATACTGTCAATAATTTCAATGATTTCCTCCTTTGTGAGCACCATGCGCATTTCCTTTTCCGCACTTTCGAAAGGAACATAGTAAGCCGAATTTCTGAATTCCTTCGGTACAATTTTGTAGTATTTATTTTTGTTAACTCCGTCAAAGCAGCGTTCGGTAATTTCTTCAATGCAGCATATTTCTCCCGAACCGTAAACAACATATTCACCGCATTCAAACATATTGTAACCTCCGATAACTGATTTTAACTCATTATATAAATTTTAACATAACGAGCAGATTTTTTCAAAGGCACTTTTGCACGATTTTTACAGCGTGATTATATGCAAAAACTCTGCAGTGAATTCAAAAAAATAAAGGCACCGATAATTCGGTGCCAGAACAGATTATTTAAGTACAGTTTCAATCCATTTCATTGCTTCTTCTTCAGTGCGGAACGTGTTCTCAATGATGCCAGTGTTGGATTTTTTCTGATGTTCTTTAGCCTGAGCTCCCGTAATAAAGGAAGCAAAGTTTACAAAAGCCATAGTTGTACAGCCTGCATCTGCAAGACGCTTGTGAAGGGTAACGAGTACCTCGCTTACCTCAGGGGAAGCAGGGGACATCTTGCTGATTTCAACAATGTAAGCCCAGCCCGAATTTTTCCAGGGTGCAGAAAGTGAAATAAGCTTTTCAATAAGCCAGTTTACTTCCTCAACAGTTGTTGCTCCAACAGCCGCGGATTTGATAACCTTCTTTCCTGCGTATGTAGTGATAGTCTGAGCACCGTGATTAAAGGTCATAAGAACATCTCCCATCAAAATTATTGTATAGTTGAATTATAGCACTTTTTATAGCAAATGTCAATAATATTCCACCAATTCAGCGCAATTATGTATAAGATTTACAACAATGCAATATTTCAAAAAGGCGCTCTCGATTGAGAACGCCTTTTGTTTTACCTGTTAAATTCAGGGTGAAGTTTTTTGATTTCCAGCTTGTCTTTGTACATAAGCTCGTCAGCCTTATTGTAAATTTCCATATAATCGGGAGAATATATACCCGAAGCATAGCCCATAGCAATGCTCAGTTTTATCGGACTGTCCTTATAACGTTCACAAGCCTCTCGTGCATTTTCAAGTTCTTTTTGAACAGCCTTTTCGTCGGGAGAAACATACATAACCGCAAACTCATCTCCGCCGACCCTGTATATGTTGTAAGCACTCTTGAAGCAGTTTTTCATTACAATTGCAGCCGCCCTGATGAGCTTGTCACCTTCGGCGTGGCCATAGTTGTCGTTAATCAGCTTCATACCGTTCATATCGCAGATTATGAACCCGATATTGACCTGCTTTTTGCTGTACTTTTTCTCCATATAGCTGAGCTGCTTCTTGAAGCCGTTTTTATTCTGGACACCCGTAGCTTCGTCCCAGTAAGCCTGCTCCTTGTAACTTTCAACAGGATTGTTTACTGTTGTGAACAGACCTATGCAGACAATTGTAATGCCTGCACTTGTCATAAGCAGTTCAGGTATTATTGCCTGTACAACCACAAAAACAGCCATCAGGAGTGATGTTGGAAGAATAGCAATACGTGTCTTAAGGTCAAGCTGGTTTCTTTTAATTATCGCCAGAGCAAGACATATCATGCAGTATACAGCAAAAATGGAATACCCCGCAAAGAGAAGCGGTCCATAGCTGTAATCGGTGCCGTTTCCGCTGACATACTCAATAGGCAGGAAGAAGAAAAGTACAACAAATATCAGCAGTGGAATATACCCTATATAACGGAGCTTTTTATGCATATTGAGCGGTAGTGTAAGCTTTACAACATAATTGTAGAAACCCATAATAAAGAGCATACTGAATATGTAAAAACCGAAATGAAGCAAGTCATTGACAGTATCGGGAACAATATCCCTGTTATTTACCGTGATAACAGTAATCAGGTCAAAAACTATATGTCCCAAGCCCATTGATGAAACCAGAAGAAAAGAGTTTTCGCTGTTTTTGTTGCGATAGAAAATGTGGTAACAAATGAGAAAAATCAATACAACCATGCATATTATTTCCTCACGTATTATCAGAATTTCCAATATGTCTCACGCCCCCGTTAATAATTCATAATTAATTATATCACAAATGGGGAATTCTGTCAAACAGAAAGGCATCCTCAAACGAGAGTGCCCTCCTGTCTGCATTATACTGGTCAGTATAAATTAATAATAGGAATTCCTTTATTCTCAGCTAAGCGAATTGTCTGCCCTGTTCCGCTGAATTTGTTTCGTATATTGTAGTAGCAAACGCAGCAATCTGATAATTCCACAAGACGTTGATTACGTTTTTTCATACAGCCGTTATAATATTTGTCAGATGTAAATTCAACTGAGTCAGCGGCAGACAGAATTTCCATAAACATCTTTTTATCCGAGTCATTCCATAAAGCTGTCTGTTCTTCGTTTCCGCACGGCAGAATTAATTTCAATTTTATATACGGAAATTCATTTCGCAATTTTAAGACAGTTTGAGCGCACAACGTATCCCAACCTATTGCACCGCCCGAATAAAATTCTACAACATTTTCCTCTTGAATAAGCTTACGCAAAATTTCTTCAAGGTGTAGTGCAAGGTCTTGATTAATTTTTATGCTTCTGTGTCCCGTAAAGCAAACGTGTTTCATAATAATCACCTCATTACTATTAATATAGTAACATTATATATGTATATTGTCAACCTGTAACTTTAATAATAGAATTAAAGTATGAGGTGATTATGTGAGTAATTCAAAGTCTGTTGTTTCAATAAACGAATACGGTAAAATTGACATCTGCCTTAAAGAGCTTATGTTAGCGAGAAATATTACACGAAATTACCTTGCCAAAGCCGCAAATACACGATTTGAGGTTATAAATAAATGGTACAGCAATGAAGTTGAAAAGCTTGACCTTGATGTGCTTGCACGAATTTGCTATGTTCTGGATTGCTCACCTGACGAGATTATAAAATATAATAAGAAATAACAAAAGGCACCGAAAATCTCGGTGCCTTTTATCATTTCATTCCGAATTCCGCATTCCGAAATCCGAATTATCAATACATTCCGCCAGCTGGCATTGCAGGAGCAGCAGGAACATCTTCCTTGATGTCAGCAACAAGGCTCTCAGTTGTAAGAACCATAGCCGCAACGGAAGCTGCATTCTGGAGAGCGGAACGTGTAACCTTAGTCGGGTCAACGATACCAGCAGGAATCATATCGCCGTAAGCTTCGCTGTAAGCGTCAAAGCCGTAGCCAACCTTTCTGGAGCGTACAATCTTGTCGAGAATTACGCTGCCTTCGAGACCTGCGTTTGCGGCAATCTGACGAACAGGCTCTTCAAGTGCCTTGAGCACGATAGCCGCGCCTGTCTTTTCATCGCCGCTGAGGGAGTCTGTAAGCTTCTTAACAGCTGGCATAGCGTTAACGTAAGCTGTACCGCCGCCTGCAACGATACCCTCTTCAACTGCAGCCTTTGTAGCAGCGAGAGCGTCCTCAATACGGAGCTTCTTTTCCTTCATTTCGATTTCAGTAGCAGCACCAACCTTGATTACTGCAACACCGCCGCTGAGCTTAGCAAGTCTTTCCTGAAGCTTTTCCTTGTCGAAATCAGATGTTGTAACTTCAATCTGAGCCTTAATCTGACCGATTCTGTCCTTGATAGCCTGCTTGTCGCCGGCGCCGTCAACAATGATAGTTGTTTCCTTTGTAATCTTAACCTGCTTAGCACGGCCAAGCTGCATCATCTGAGCGTCCTTGAGCTCAAGACCGATTTCCTCGGAGATAACCTGACCGCCTGTGAGGATAGCGATATCCTGGAGCATTTCCTTACGTCTGTCGCCGAAGCCTGGAGCCTTGACAGCAACGCAGGTGAATGTGCCGCGGAGCTTGTTTACGATAAGTGTGGAGAGAGCCTCGCCCTCGATGTCCTC
>JAFTWI010000159.1 GCA_017465345.1 Oscillospiraceae bacterium | reverse complement strand
CACCAAAACGTTCAGCGCCTTTCTGCATTCTCATTCCGAGAGTAAAGCCGTCTATGCCTTCGTCAAAGCCTGGGTAATTGTCAATATCGCCCGTGAGTGCCATCTGACCTCCTGCCGACATTCTTTCAATCAGTACAGCGTCAAGTCCTGCTCTTGCGGCATAAAGTGCAGCCGTGTAACCTGCAGGACCGCCGCCAATTATAAGCATATCGTAAATGTGTTCCATATTTTCTATCCTTTCATTTGTTGACAAGTGCGAATGATAAGAGTAAAATATAAGTAGTAATATCTAAGGAGTGAGCATTATGCCAAGAGCAATGTTTGAACCTGTATATAAAGAAAGCTTTCCTTTCTGGGACAGCATTTCCGAAGATGAACGTGAATTTATCTGCAAGCATTCGGTTGCAGTTTCATATTTGAAAGGCACAACAATTCACGATGGCACGGAATGTTCAGGAATATTCTTCGTGCGCTCAGGCTGTCTGCGTGTCTACATAATGTCCGAGGAGGGCAAGGCTGTCACGCTTTATCGTCTGCACGCAGGTGATATGTGTATGCTTGCAGCTTCCTGTGTTTTGCAGGCTGTAACCTTTGACGTTTTTATCGACGTTGAGGAGGACAGCGAATGCTACATAGTAAACGGAAACGCATTTGCTGAAGTTTCAGAGAATAATCCCGACGTGAAGATTTTCGCTCTTGAACTTGCAGTAACACGTTTTTCCGACGTGATGTGGGTTATGCAGCAGATTTTGTTTATGAGTATGGACAAGCGCCTTGCAATTTTTCTTTCGGACGAGTGTGCACGGACAGGCTCAGATGTGGTAAATCTCACTCACGAGCAGATTGCAAAGTATATGGGCTCTGCCCGTGAGGTTGTGTCACGCACGATGAAATATTTTTCAAACGAGGGAATTGTTGAAGCGTCACGAAAGGGAGTTAAAATTCTTGATAAGAGCAAACTTCGTGAGTTAGCCCTCTAATATTGCAAGAATTTGTGCCTTTGGCTTTGCGCCGACAGACTTGCCTGCAATCTCACCGTCCTTAAGAGCAATGAGAGTAGGTATGCTTGCTACACCGAACTTCTGTGCAAGCTCAGGTTCTTCATCAACATTGATTTTGCCTACAAGATACTGAGGATTTTCCTCTGCAATTTCATCAACGATAGGGGAAACCATTCGGCACGGTCCGCACCAGTCTGCGTAGAAGTCGAGAAGCACGGGCTTGCCGCTGTTTCGGATTTCTTCAAAATTATTTATGTTTACTTTTACAACTGCCATAAAATTACTTCCTTTCATAAGAAACATTTTTTGTTTCCTTTTATGGCTTTAGTATAACCGATTTTTCGCATTTTTTCTGTGACAAAGTCACATTATTTTAAATCAAAGAGGTGCAATATGAAAATTATTTTTGTTCGTCACGGTCACCCCGACTACGTCAATGACTGCCTTACTGAGCTTGGTCATAAGCAGGCTGAGCAAGCGGCTCTCCGACTTAAAGATGAGGGTATTGAGCAGATTTTTTCCTCTCCTTTCGGCAGAGCATACGAAACAGCCTTACATACAGCTGAGCTGATTTCAAAGGACGTTACAAAGGTTGATTTTATGAGAGAAATTAAGTGGGGCACGTCTGACGGAAATGAGGTTTACGCCGATGGCCACCCTTGGGATACATCGCTGTATGCCATTTCGCAGGGTTACTCCCTTATGGACGAAAGCTGGACTAAAGAAGCCCCTTTCTGCAATAATGTTGTCTTTGAGGAAATAGAGCGTGTCGCAAGAGAGTCAGACGAATGGTTTGAAAGCCTCGGCTATAAGCGTGAGGGGGCAAATTACCGTGTTGTGGGTGATAATACAAACAGGACTATCGCCCTTTTCAGTCACGGCGGCTCATCCTCGGCGTTGTTTGCACACCTGCTTAACCTGCCGTTTTTCTATCTTTGCAGGGCAATCTGTCCCGACTTTACGTCAATAACGGTGCTTAATCTTTCAGATGAAAAGGGGACACTTACCGCACCGCAGATTGAGCTTGCCAACGACTCACGCCATATAAAGGGAAACGGAGTTTCCTATCAGATGTAAAGTATACATACCACGGGTGCAAACAAAATTGTACCCGTGTTTTTGTTGTATAAGTATATTGATAGAAAGTCGGATATGTGGTATAATTATGTAAATTTGTGTAGAAATTAAGGTGTTGTATGAGCAGAAAAGCAAAAGGAAATTTTATGCTGCTGATTACCGCATTTATATGGGGTACGGCTTTCGTGGCGCAAAGCGAGGGTATGAACTATGTTGAGCCTTTTACATATTGCGCTGCAAGAAATATTTTGGGCACATTGGTGCTGATACCTGTTATACTTCTTTTTAAAAGCAGTAAATTCAGGGACGCTTCAAAGGAAAAAACGTCAATAAAGCATACGATAATCGGCGGTTTGATTTGCGGAGTAATACTTGGAATATCGGGTGCGCTTCAGCAAATCGGAATAAGTATGACAACCGCAGGCAAGGCGGGCTTTATCAGCGCAATATATATCATAGCTGTGCCGATTGCTGAGTTTTTCATTTTTAGAAAGAAATCGGTTATGGTGTGGATATGCGCATTGATTGCAATGGCAGGTCTGTATCTGCTTTGCGTAAATGAGGGTATGGCGGTAAATCAGGGCGATTTGATTGTGTTGTACAGTGCCTTTGGGTTTACAGCGCATATTATGGTTATCGACCATTTCAACAGTAAGGGTGCTGACGGAATGATTATGTCCTGCGTGCAGTTTTTTACAGCGGCGGTGCTTATGACAGCGGCAATGTTTATTTTTGAACAGCCGAGTATGAGTAATATTCTTGACGCTAAGTATACTATCCTTTATGCTGGCGTGCTGTCAAGCGGTGTTGCATTTACGCTGCAGATTTTGGGGCAGAGAAATACCGACCCCGCCTCAGCTTCACTGATAATGTGTCTGGAGTCGGTCTTTGCGGCACTGTCAGGCTGGCTGCTACTTAATGAAATAATGACAGCAAAGGAATTTACGGGTTGTGCGTTGGTTTTTGTAGCTGTGATACTTGCACAGTTGAAGGATATAACCAAAAACAAAAGAGAAGTTAAGGGGGAAACTTATGAAAAAACATCTTGACAAAATAATTTTTGGTCTGCTTGTAGCTGCATTTATCATTGCTTGTGCAGTTACAGCACCTATCACCGAAGCTGTGGGTACGCTTTGGTCGCTTCTTCCGCCGATTGTCGCAATCGGTCTTGCGCTTATCACAAAGGAGGTTTATTCCTCACTTTTCGTAGGCATACTGACAGGCGGCGTGGTTTATGCCGCAGCATCTTCAAGCGGCTTCAGCGGTGTGTTTACAGCCGTTGTGCAGGACGGTCTTATCGCTAACCTTGCTGACAGCTACAATGTTGGTATTCTCGTGTTCCTTGTAGTGCTCGGCGTAAT
>JAFTWI010000040.1 GCA_017465345.1 Oscillospiraceae bacterium | reverse complement strand
TTCTTTTTTATTTATAAGTTGTATTGATTCTATGTTTTTAAAATCATCTTCAATTACAAAAGAATATCTGCCATTTCTATTATTAAAACCAAATAGCAAATTTTGCTTTATTCCCAAATAAAGAACATTGTCTTTTATTTCATATGTATATCCAATATATGCTGTTGCACTACTTGAAGTATTGCCTACTATATGTACCGTTTCATCAGTAACATAAACATTTTCAATACATAAAACATTCGGGCTTTCGCACATATCAAAACCAAAAAGTTTCCAACCATATCTTGCAGTTAAGAAAATAGCTACTTGCAAAATCAACAGAATTGATAAAACAATTGCAACTATCTTAAATGTTTTCTTCATATTTTCCACACCTTTCAACATCATTCATCACTATCCGACAAAATTTTTACTTTTGTCAAGTCAGGATTAAAAACATAAACTCAACTAACATCATTATATCACATAAGATTTGTATTTGTAAACACAAAACCCGAAACGATAATTTCGTTTCGGGTTTTATAATTTGTATTATTCAGCTATTTCTGTTTCGGTCACAGATTTTTCAATATTTACATTTCTGTATTTTGCCATACCTGTACCTGCAGGAATAAGCTTACCGATAATAACGTTTTCTTTAAGACCAAGCAATGGGTCAATCTTGCCCTTAATAGCAGCATCTGTAAGAACACGAGTTGTTTCCTGGAAGGAAGCTGCTGACAAGAATGAATCTGTTGCCAATGAAGCCTTTGTAATACCAAGAAGTATATCTGTGTATGTTGCAGGTGTCTGACCTTCTTCAAGAGCATTGTTTGCTTCCTTGATTGCAGAAATGTCAACCATTGAGCCTGCAAGCAACAATGTATCACCAGGATCTTCAACGCGAACTTTACGCATCATCTGTCTTACGATAACTTCTACGTGACGGTCGTTGATATCAACACCCTGTAGACGGTATACACGCTGTACTTCCTGAATCAAGTAGTTCTGAACAGCTGTTACACCCTTAATCTTAAGGATATCGTGTGGATTAACTGAACCTTCTGTAAGTTCGTCACCAGGTTCGATAATCTGACCTTCTTCAACCTTAATACGAGAACCGTAAGAGATTGGGTAAGAAACAGATTCGCCTGTTTCGTCATTGAATATCTTGATTTCTTTTCTCTTATTCTTGATTTCTTCAATAGCAACTCTACCGCCGATTTCAGCGATAACAGCAAGACCTTTTGGTTTTCTTGCTTCAAACAATTCTTCAACACGAGGAAGACCTTGTGTGATATCTTCTGCCTGAGCAACACCACCGGTATGGAATGTTCTCATTGTAAGCTGTGTACCGGGTTCACCGATAGACTGAGCAGCAATGATACCAACTGATTCACCAATGTTGATTTTGCCTGAAACCGCAAGGTTAGAACCGTAACATTTAGCACAAACACCAACAGGAAGCTCGCACTTTAATACAGAGCGAATCTTTACAGATTCAACACCTGCAGCAACAATCTTACCTGCTTCTGCAAGAGTCATAAGGTGACCCTTGTTAACGATGATTTCGCCCGTTGATGGGTTAACAACGTCTTCAGCAGTGTATCTGCCTTCAAGACGGTCTTCAAGCTTTTCTATCATTTCGTTACCGTCTTTAATAGCAGTAACAGTGATATATTCTTCTGTTCCGCAATCTTCTGCACGGATGATAAGGTCCTGAGCAACGTCAACAAGACGACGAGTCATATAACCGGAGTCAGCTGTTCTAAGAGCTGTATCCGCAAGACCTTTACGAGCACCGTGAGTTGAAATGAAGTATTCCAAAACATTAAGACCTTCACGGAAGTTAGCACGGATAGGAATTTCCACCGCACGACCTGATGTGTTAGCCATAAGACCACGCATAGCCGCAAGCTGACGAATCTGGTTGACACTACCACGGGCACCTGAGTCAGCCATCATAAAGATTGGGTTATATTGGTCAAGCTTGCTCATAAGAGCATTTGTAACCTTTGTACTTGTTTCGTTCCAGGTGTTGATAACCTGAACGTAACGTTCGTCATCAGTCATAAGACCACGACGGTACTGCTTTGTAATCTTTTCAATCTTTTCTTCTGCTTCAGCAAGGTACTGAGCTTTTTCTTCAGGGATTTCAATATCACTAACAGAAATTGTAATAGCACCCTTTGTAGAATACTTAAAGCCTAAAGCATTAAGAGCATCAAGTACTTCTGCAGTCTTTGTCATATCGAAAACAGCAATACATTTATCGATAATCTTACCAAGCATCTTTTTACCAACAAGATTTCTGTCAGTAATGATGTAGTAATTTTCAATTCTATTGCCTGCTTCGTCAACAATAACCTTCTTAAGGTACTGTTCAGCATTCATATAAACTTCAGGATTTTTACCTTCAGCAACTGCAAGTTCATATTCAGCAAGCTTTTTAGCTTCTTCTTCAGTTGCAGGTCTTGTCTTAACGTCTACTTCGTAGTCCAGAACATTTTCAATCTTAGAACGGTCTACAAAACCAAGGTTTTGAGGAACAACTTCGTTGAAAATAATTCTACCGCAAGTTGTCTGGATAATACCTGTAACCTTTCTGCCTTCAAATTCAGCAGTTTTTCTCACTTTAATTATAGAATGCAGGCTGATTGCCTTAGCATTGTATGCAAGAAGTACTTCTTCTTCAGAAGCAAATACCTTACCTTCGCCAGGTTCACCATGCTTGTAAAGGTTAAGATAATATGAACCAAGTACCATATCCTGTGTAGGAACAGTTACAGGGCGACCATCCTGAGGCTTTAGAAGGTTGTTTGCAGAAAGCATCAAAAATCTTGCTTCTGCCTGTGCTTCTACTGACAATGGTACGTGAACAGCCATCTGGTCACCGTCGAAGTCGGCGTTAAACGCTGTACATACCAACGGATGAAGCTTCAAAGCTCTGCCTTCAACCAATACAGGTTCGAATGCCTGAATACCAAGTCTGTGAAGTGTAGGAGCACGGTTTAAGAATACTGGATGCTCTTTAATTACCTCTTCAAGCACATCCCAGATTTCAGGACGAAGTCTTTCTACCATTCTCTTAG
>JAFTWI010000158.1 GCA_017465345.1 Oscillospiraceae bacterium | reverse complement strand
GCGACAAGGAATTTGTTATCCTCGTTGGTCCATCCGGTTGTGGTAAGTCTACTACTCTCCGTATGATCGCAGGTCTTGAAGAAATTTCCGAGGGCGAACTCTATATCGGCGACCGTCTCGTTAATGACGTTGCTCCTAAGGACAGAGATATCGCAATGGTTTTCCAGAACTACGCTCTGTACCCACACATGACTGTATATGATAATATGGCTTTCGGTCTTAAGCTCCGTAAGGTTCCTAAGGACGAAATCAACCGTAAGGTAGAAGAAGCTGCAAGAATCCTTGACATCTCTCACCTCCTCAGCAGAAAGCCAAAGGCTCTCTCCGGTGGTCAGAGACAGCGTGTTGCTCTCGGTCGTGCTATCGTTCGTGAGCCACAGGTATTCCTCCTCGACGAGCCTCTTTCCAACCTCGATGCTAAGCTCCGTGCTCAGATGAGAACAGAGATCTCCAAGCTCCACCAGAAGCTCGGTACAACATTTATCTACGTAACTCACGACCAGACTGAAGCTATGACAATGGGTGACCGTATCGTAGTTATGAAGGACGGTTTCATTCAGCAGGTTGACTCCCCACAGAACCTCTACACAAGCCCTGTTAACCAGTTCGTTGCAGGCTTCATGGGTTCACCTCAGATGAACTTCGTTGACGCAGTTCTCAGAAAGATTGAAGATAAGTACGCAATCGAATTCGGTTCTGAAGATACTAAGACATCCCGTGGTAAGAAGTACTATGTTGAACTTCCTGAGTCCAAGGTTGACGAGATTGCTCTCGAAAACTATGTTGACAAGGAAATCATCATGGGTGTTCGTCCAGAAAACATCCACGACGAAGAAATGTTCCTCTCCGCTGCTAAGACAGGTGTAATCGACGCTAACGTTGAAATCACTGAAATGATGGGTGCTGAAACATTCCTTTACCTCAACTGCGAAGGTATTCCTCTTACAGCTCGTGTTGACCCACGTTCCACAGCTCGTCCACAGGATACAATCAAGGTTGCTATCGATCCTAACAAGGTTCACATCTTTGATAAGGAAACTGAAAAGACAATCGTTAACTGATTTAGTTAAGTTTTTAACCCCTGTTCCGTTTGGAGCAGGGGTTTTGTTTTGCATATAAAACAGGGAGACGCTTAAAATGGTCTCCCTGATTATTTGTATTATATTTATATCATAATTTTATTCCTGTAACAACCCTATCGTTACCTGCATAATCTTTAGTAATCTGTACGTTACCATAGCCGTTGCGTTCAAGAATTTCCTTGACAGCCTCACCCTGCTCCCAGCCTATTTCAAAGGCAAGCAGGCCTCCGTCCTTGAGAATTTCTTTCCACAGGCAGGCGATGATGCGGTAGAATTTCAGTCCATCAGCACCGCCACGCAAAGCAAGCTCAGGCTCACGCTTCACTTCCCTTGAAAGTTCGGTCATTTCCTTGTCGGTAAGGTACGGCGGATTTGACACGATACAGTCAATCTTGCGGTACTCCATCTCGTCCTCAGGGTCACGGAAGTTGTCCAGCAGACGCCCGTCGGTGATGTCGCCCTTTATAATTTTCACGTCCGCTTCGTTGAGGCGGATATTTTTTACAAGGTATGGCATAGCGTCCGAGGAAAGTTCAACAGCGTGCACCGTTGCCTGCGGAATTTCTTTTTTCAGCGTTATGGCAATACAGCCCGTGCCGCTGCACAAGTCGCAGATTTCAGGAGAAGCGTTGCCGTTGTTCATAAAGTGCTTCACAACTTCCTCAACCAGCACCTCCGTGTCGGGACGGGGTATCAGCACTCCCTCGCCAACGTGGAAAGTCCTGCCGAAAAATTCCCAGGTGCCGAGAATATACTGAAGCGGAATTCCGATACAGCGTTTTTCAGCTGCCGCCATAAGTCTGTCAGCGTCAGCTTCGGGGACTTCATCTTCCCTGTGAAGCATAAGTGCAAGCTTGTCAGCGTGGAGAATATCCTGAAAAAGGCAGTCCGTGTCGAAGCGGTGGTCCTCCACACCTGCCACAGCAAGCATATTGTCGGTCATTTCGTGTAATTCTTTTAAGGTCATAGTTTTGGTTTCCTTTGTTTTTAATTTTGTTTTACAACAGTTTTATTTTTCCCCATAAGTTCGGCAAAAATTGCACCGCCTATAATCAGTATTGCCCCTGCAATCTGCATAGGAAGCATTGCTTCACGCAGGAAAATTACCGAGAAAACAACTGCAGAAAGTGGTTCAAGATAGCCGCATACAGCTACTGTCTGCACGTTAAGCTTTCCAATTGACGAAAAGTAGAAGTAACAGCCTGTACCCGTGTTGACAAGTCCGAGAATGAGAATGGGTACCCATTCGTTTGAGGGCACGGCTATTGCAAAGCCCTGCTTTATTCCAACGAAAACCGCAACGGTAAGAAAGCTGATGAAAAGCTGCAATGCGGAGTTTTCAAGCCCTGTGATGTCCTTTGCCTTTTTGTTGAAGATTACCATAAAGGAATACATCACCGCTGACATAAGTCCGCAGAAAATTCCGAAGCCGTTTCCGCCGCTTCCGAAGGAATTGCCGTTGACAAGGAAAATTCCTCCCAGTACGGTAATGAAGCCGATGATTTTTACAGCGGTAAGCTTTTCCTTGAAAACCAATGGGGAAAGCGCCATAACGATAACAGGGCCGCAGTAGTAAAGCAGGGAAGCAATGCTTACGCCGATTTGGTGATACGCTTCATAGAGAAACATCCAGCTTGTACCCATTGCAACACCCGAAACTGCAAGGAAAGCAAACTGCTTTTTATGCTTGAAAAAGGTAAGTCTGTTGCCAGTGATGAAAAATATTGCCAAGAGAAAAATACTGCCGATAAATGTGCGGAGAAGTACAATTTCGTAGCTTGTGAGTGTGATGAAGCTTGCCACAATTCCGTTTGAGCCGAAAAGCAGCAGAGCAATCAAATACTTGATAAATGGTGAGTTTGTACTGAGTTTATTCAATTTTACCAATCCTTTAAAATGTGATAATGCCTAAATGCTCCAGCAAAATCTTAACACCAATCAGCACAAGAATTATTCCCCCCGCAAGCTCAGCCTTGCTCTTGTATTTTGCACCGAATTTGTTCCCGAGAAGCACGCCTGCAAGTGACAGAGCAAAGGTTGTTACACCGATAAGAAGCACCGAGAGAAGAATGTTTACCTTTAAAAATGCAAAGGTGATACCGACAGCAAGTGCGTCAATGCTTGTTGCAATTGCCATAATGGTAAGCTCGCCGATTTTCAGCACGTCCGTCTTTTCTTCCTCTTCCTCGTCCTTGTCACGGATAGCTTCGATGGCCATCTTGCCGCCGATAAATCCGAGAAGCACAAAGGCAATCCAGTGGTCGAATGCTTCAATGTAGTCGGCAAAATTCGTGCCGAGGAGATATCCGATAAGGGGCATTATCGCCTGAAAGCTGCCGAAGAAAAGTGCGATTATGTAAGCGTGTTTAAGATTAAATTTCCGCATATTCAGACCCTTGCAGACGGCAACGGAAAAAGCGTCTGCGGAGAGTCCTATTCCTATTAAAAATATTTCAAAAAATCCCATTAGTCTTTCACATACACCTTCAAAATTTCACCGATATACTGCTTATGGATAGGGTCGTTGCCGTTGATTGGCTTGACCTCGTCAGCAAGGCAGTTCACGTCCATATCCTGAGCGTAAATCTTCTTGCAGACAAGCACCATTTCCGCCTGCTCGAAAGCGGTTGTGCCGTCAATAAAGAGCGGGTCAAGACCTGTTTTCTGTGCCTTGTCAACGTCACGTCCCGAATATGAGCCGCAGAAATTCAGCGCATGGCGGAACTCTTCGTCAAAGAAGCTGACAGTGAAAAGGTCATTCTTCTCCATAAATTCGTAGGTGTAGCGTGTTGGACGTACAACAGCTGTGAAAAGAGGCTTTCTCCACATAAAGCCAGTGAACCCCCATGATGCTGTCATAGTGTTGTAGCTGTTTTCGTCGCCGCTTGTCAGCAGGAACCATTCCTTGCTGATTTTGTCCCAAGGGTTGAAGCTGAGTTCGTTAAGTGTGATTTCTTTCATAGTAAATCTTCCTTTCAAGTTATATATAAATTATATTATTTGACTTACAAAATCTTTCCTCCGCCGACTACGATATTCCCGTCGTAGAATACGCACGCCTGCCCAGATGTAGGGTTTCTAACAGGCTCGGCAAAGACGATTTTCGTCAGCCCGTTTTCCTCGGGGTAAACCGTTGCCGCCTGCGGTTTTGCAGAGTAGCGAACCTTTGCAGTAACCTGCATTGGCTTATCAAGTATTTCCACGGAAATAAAATTCACATCGGAGAGATAGATTTCAGTTGCTGTATATTCGGTATCGGAAAGTGTAACTGTGTTCTCAGCCGCATTTTTTGCACAGACATAAACAGGCTTGCCGAAGGTTACGCCAAGTCCGCGGCGCTGACCGATTGTGTAGCGGATTATACCGCTGTGAGTGCCGAGGATTGCTCCGTCTGTGCCGATAAAGTTGCCCTCGGGGAAAGTCTTGCCTGTGTGGGAAAGAATGAAGCTGACGTAATCGCCGTCAGGAATGAAGCAGATATCCTGACTGTCACGCTTGCGGGCGGTGATTAAGCCGTGCTCCTCGGCAATGGCACGAATCTGCGGCTTTTCCATATTCCACAAGGGGAAAATGCTGTGGGAAAGCTGGTGCTGATTGAGGGTGTAGAGAAAATAAGTCTGGTCTTTCCGCAAGTCCTCCGCACAGGCGAGCAGGTGTCTGCCGTCACGTTGGGTAATCCGTGCGTAGTGCCCCGTGGCAATTCCGTCGAAGCCGTTTTCAAGAGCGTAGTCAAGCATTTTGCCGAACTTGATTGTGCGGTTGCAGAACACGCAGGGGTTTGGAGTTTCACCGCTGATGTAGCTGTCGGCAAATTTGTCCATTACTTCACGTTTGAAGTCGGGTGCAATGTCAATAACGTGGTGTTCAATGCCGAGCTTGTGGCAGACTTCACGGGCGTCATTTACGGACGCGTCCGTGCCCTCGAAAAGTTTAAGGGTACAGCCGCTTACATCGTAGCCCTGCTGTAAAAGAAGCACCGCCGCCGCAGAGCTGTCCACGCCGCCGCTCATTCCTATAAGGATTTTTTTCATTCGATTTTTGTTCTCCTTTGTTTTATTGTACGGATAATGGCGGATAGAAGCACGCCGCCGATTATGCAAGCTGTTACCTCTGCACCTATAATTATGTTTATCTCATCGGATGTAGAAATAGCGTCAACAAGAAAAATCAACGTGAAAAGACTTCCGCTTTGGATTATGTACACCCACAATGACTTTTTTACAAGCTTTTTCAGAAGATTATGTGTGAGTAAATATATTATACAGAGTATTACAATTGAAACTAAAAACATAGAAGCGATTATACTTACATAGTGAACATTTCCAGAAAGGGAAATTATTGCGCCCGCAACTGGGAAGACGATAAACATTGTTACTGCAACCCCAGCGGCAAAGAATAAAAGAGTTATACCTATTGAAGCAAGGACTTTTAAAAATGTTTTCATTGTGATTGTCCTTTCGTGGTGAATGTTTTTTAAGCCAAGATAGCGCTAGCAGGAAGGTATGAGGTTTAGGGAAAGGGGAGCACGAGGGGAAAACCGCAAGGAGAGAGGGAGGACGGCGTGCGTCCATAGCGGTTGTTGAGTCCTCCTTCTTTCCTGAAGGTTTTCCCCTCGTTATCCCACGCAAACTATCCTAAAAAATAGACTTTGATAAAACAAGATACTTTATTTTAAACGCTATACGAAAGCAGTGGCTTACGCCACTGTTAGGGATTTTCTCTCTTGCAGAAAATCCCTCTTTTGAAGCTATCGCTTCAAAATTCACCCTTTAGATGCGCTTGAAGCACGCCTGCGGGCGAAGCAAGAATTTCGCTCTCTGCGGAGAGCGACCAAAGGGCGCTGCCCTTTGGAAACCTGCCACCTTTGAAAAGGTGGACGAAACTTTTATTATTTTAGTTCACCGAAACTTTTTATTGTTTTATCTGCAACCTTCTGTATCTCCCTGAACTCATTTTCGCTGAGCGGGTCGTGGACTCCCACCACATAAAATCCAGCCTTTTTCGCTGAATTTACTGCGTGGATTGAGTCCTCGAAAACTGCGGTTTCGCAAGGCTTTGCACCAAGCATTTCCGCCGCCTTCTCAAATATCAGCGGCGACTCCTTGCCGCACCCTACCTCGTCCGAGGTCAGCACGAACTCCATATACTCCATAAGTCCGTGGGATTTCAGCGCGTCCTCTGCAAGCTTCTTTTTATTCGACGTTGCAACGCACATCTTCACGCCATTATTATGCGCCGCTTTTACAAATTCAAGCGCACCGCTTTTCAAATCAATTCCGTGCAGATATTTGTCCTCTACTATCTGTAATATTTGCTCTCCAGTTTCCTCTGCGGATAATTCCAACCCGAACGCTTGCACTAAATATTCACAGGCTGAGTCAAAGTGCATAGTCTTCATCGCAAGGGAATGACGGTTGTTGTAGTCGTGCCCAAGACCCGTGATGAACTCTCTGTCCGAGTCCGCCCACACGGAAAGGCTGTCAAGAAGCGTGCCGTCCATATCGAAAATAATCGCTTTTATATTATCCATTTTTATCTCCAAATAAAGTTTTAAGGCTTACGTCATAAGGTGCACGGCAGATTCCCTTTTCGGTAATAATCGCCGTTATCAAATCGCTGTCCGTCACGTCAAAGGACGGGTTCCAGCATTTTACTTCGGGAGCAACAGGCTCGCTGTAGAACATCGTGCGTATCTCGTCTCCGTCACGAAGCTCAATAGGAATATTCTTGCCGCTTGCACAGGAAAAATCAATTGTGCTTGACGGGCAGAAAACATAGAAAGGTACTCCGTAATGCTTTGCAAGAACAGCTGCACCGCTTGTACCGATTTTGTTTGCGGTATCGCCGTTTGCGGCAACTCTGTCACAGCCAACAAAAACCGCCTGAACAAACCCATTCTTCATCGCCGCCGAAGCCATATTGTCACAGATAAGGGTCACGTCAATTCCTGCCTTGTCAAGCTCATAAGCAGTAAGACGTGCACCCTGTAAAAGGGGGCGTGTTTCGTCAACGTAAGCGTGAAAATTCCAGCCTTTTTCCTTTCCAAGAATAAGCGTGCCAAGTCCTGTTCCGTAGCGTGAGGTTGCAAGTGGGCCCGCATTGCAGTGGGTAAGAATCCCATCGCCATCCTTGACGAGGGTCAGACCGTACTCGGAAATTGCCTTGCACATTGCAATATCTTCCTCATGGATTTTCACCGCCTCGGCACGAAGTGCGTCGAGGGTGTTTTCAGGATTCTTTTCCGCACAGGCAAGCATACGCTTTATCGCCGCTGAAAGATTTACAGCGGTAGGTCGTGACGAGTTGAGATAGTCACCGATTCTGCGGAGTTCGCCCAAAAAATCAGCGGAGTCAATCTGCTGTGCAAGGATGTACATAGCATATCCTGCACAGATGCCGATTGCGGGTGCACCACGGACACGAAGCTTCTTGATTGCTTCGAAAATATCCTCGGCACGGTTAAGCGTAAGAAATTCGGTGCGATTTGGGAGGAGAGTCTGGTCGATGATAACCACGGAACTGCCGTCCTCGGATAAGCGTACGCTGTCAAAATCGTTATATTTCATAAAATCATTCCTTAATATCTTTAATCATCTGCTTATATTCAAGAAATCTAAATCCGTTCTTCTTGTAAAGTGCAACGGCAATCTCGTTGTCGTCCTCAACCTCAAGCCTCAAACGTCCGAATTTTGCCGAATAATGCTCATCAAGGTACGCAAAAAGCTCCTTGCCCAAGCCTTTGCCCCGAAACTGCTCCAGAATATAGATATCTTCAATCCAAAGGGTCATTCCAGCTTCGGTGTGGAAAGTCTTTGTCAGCAGGCAATAACCTGCCCTTTCACTGCCGTACTCAAGAATAAGTCCCTCAAGATAAACATCCGAGCGCATAACCTCGTCAAAGTTTGCGTTAAGACGTTCCATAGACAATGGCTTCTCTACAGCATCGGTGTGGTAAAATTCATCTGCGGCACGGAGGAAAAACGTTCTGTCCTCGGCTGTCATTTTTCTTATCATAAATATTGCTCCCGAAAAATAATTCTGTATATATTTTACCACAAATCCGTATTGCTGGCAACTGTTTGTAAAAGACAAAAAAATTCGTGTGCGGTTGTTGACATATCAGTAAAAAAGGTGTATTATTAAAGGGTATAAGTATGTCCTGACACGGGTTTTCCGCAAAAACCCATTGTGACATAAATTTATTGCGGAGATTGGAAAAAGAAAATGTATTTTGGCAGTGTTAAATTTTTTAAGCACCTTATATATATTGTCGTTTTTGCGTGGCTTGCAATAGCAACATTCCTTGCGGTGTTCTTCGGTGTTAAATATTTCATGCTGAAGAATGACTCGGTTGCAGCCAATTCGGACGGCATAACAAACAGTGATATTACTGTTATCGAGCCTGAGCAGGAAACCCCTGAGCAGATTGTCATTCCTGAGGGTACAAGTCTTGAACAGCTTTTCCTCGTGATGACCGCAAAGGGCTACAACCTTGAGGAAATGCTCACTCTCATCGAAACAGGCGATGAGGAAGCTTTCAGAGCTTATGTTGAAGGCTATATTTCAGCAAATCCTGACATTTCTCCTGCTGACACGGAAACTGTAGGCGGTGAGGCTGGAATTGACTCTTCTGCGGAGTATACAAAGCTTTACCCCGATATGTATGTGGAAAACAAGCCTGCTGAGTTTACTGAGGAAGCGGGCAAAATCTATCTTACATTTGATGACGGCCCTTCCGAGAGAACTCCCGAAGTGCTGGATATTCTGAAGAATTACGGCATCAAGGCTACTTTCTTCGTGTGCGGCGGCACTGACGAGGTGTCCCAGAAATATATGAAGAGAGTTGTGGACGAGGGTCACACAATAGCTATCCACTCCATTTCCCACGACTACAAGAAAATCTATGAAAGCGTGGAAAGCTACCTTGCTGACTTCTACGAAACATACACCTGCGTTTACGAAGCAACAGGTGTAAAGCCTGAAATCTTCCGTTTCCCGGGCGGTTCAATAAACAACTACAATCGCTTTACATATATGCAGATTATTGCGGAAATGACAAGACGCGGCTTCGTTTACTATGACTGGAATGTCAGCGGCGAGGACGCCGTCAAGGGTGCTGACTGGTCAAGTATTTACAATAATATTATGAATTATATCCCATCTGACGGAACAGGCAGAGCTATTGTGCTTCTCCACGACAGCAAGGACAAGACACATACTGTAAATGTTCTTTCCGATGTTATCGAGGAGCTTTCTGCTATGGGTTATGAATTTGATAAGCTGGATAACAGCGTCAAGCCGACTACGTTCGGCTATAAGGATTAATTACAAGATGTATAGGAATATGAAAATATACGGATAGGAGTATTGAAAATGAGTCTGAAGGACAATTTTAACCAGGCAGTAAAGGAAATTCTTAAAAAAGACGGCCTTGTGGGCGAAGAACTTTCCAAGGAATCAAAGAAGAAATCCGAGCTTGACAGATATCTTGACCCTCCAAGACCTGTTGAGCAGGCTGCACCTGTGCAGGAACCTGAATTTGAGCCTGAACAGCCTGCTGTTTCAGCTGCTGCAGCTTCGGCTCCGACTGAACCGATTGCTGAGCCTGAGCCAGAGCCAATGCCGAGCTATAATTCAAATCCGTATGTTCAGACAGCCCAGACTGCCGCAGGTTTCGGTACAAGACCTCAGCAGAGTGACCCGTTTGCTTCAAGCAGAGCAAATGCTGACCCGTTCGGAACAAATTACGGCGGCTACGGCGGAGCTGTTCCTCCACCACCCCCGAGAACACCTAATAACCCTCCTCCGTACAGAGGCGGCGGAAATGATACACCTTACTACGAAACTGAGGAAACAACCGTTATTTCCCGTAACACAATCATTGACGGTAATATCCGCTCCTTTGCAAATATCAATATCGACGGCAGCGTAAAGGGTGACGTAAAGATTACCAAGAATATCAGCGTTACAGGTAAGGTTGTAGGCGATATTGAGTGCAATAACTCTGTTATGACAGGTGCTTCTATGCAGGGTAATGTGAACTCAAAGGGTCAGGTTCAGCTTGATCGTGACAGTATCCTTCTCGGTGATATTACTGCGCAGTACCTTGACCTCAACGGTAAAATTAAGGGCAATATCGACGTTGGCGGAAAGGCTGAGTTCAAGACAGATGCAATCGTGCTGGGAAATATTACAGCTTCCACAATTACTGTTCTTGACGGCGCTACAATTCAGGGTTATGTAAACACTACATTCCTGCAGGAAAGCTCCTCAAGCATTTTCCCTGACGCAATCGCTGTAACAGAATAAGCGTAGCTTTCAAGCCGCTGCTCAGAATAGCGCAGCGGCTTTACATATTGCTTTACAATTACTGAAAGGAATGAAAATATGTCATTTAACGATAACGATTTCATAAATGATGAGCTTATAGGCGGTGAAGCTCCTGCAAAGCCTTATGTGCCGAGATTTGAACAGGATTTGCAGAAGGCAGGCGGCAGCCTTTCCGCACTTGCTCAGCAGAAAGAGGCGGAGCAGAATGCTGCTGAGGAAGCATATAAAACTGAGCAGGTTCAGCCTGAGCCTCAGTATGCGTATGAGGAGCCTGTACAGCAGAATGTTTTTGAGGAGCCTCAGATTCAGTATGATGAGTCTGAGCTGGATTATGTTTATGATGACGACGGAAGCGGCTACAATTATACAGGTGCGCTGGAGGATATTTCGGTTGAGAGCATTGCTCTTGACGAAATGGACGTTAAGCTTGAAGAAATGCGCACAGATAAAAGCTCAATTATCAGCTCGCTGAAAAGTCAGATGATGCAGGACGACCTTGCAATGTCCGTTGAGGGGCGTCCTCAGCTTGATGAGATGTCGAATGAGTATGGTCCAAGCAAGCAGAAGCAGGAAAACATAATGATGAAAAATAAGCTTGACCGTGACGAAAAGGAGCTTTTGAAAAATCAGCTCAAGAGCCAGCTTCAGACTAAGGCGGAGGGCTTCGACAAGCGTAAGAGTGCGGAAATGTACAAGGCTCTTATGGCTGAACAGCATGCAAGAGAGGCTAAGAAGGGCTTTGGTATGCTTGCAATTACAGCAGTGCTGGGTCTTGTTACTGCGGCGATTATTTATATGCTTAACAGCAAGGCTCCCGAAGCAAGGGGAATAATTCCATCATTGATGCCATTGGCAGCTGCGGCGTTGATATTCTCGCTGGGTATGCTGGTTAAGACAAGCTTTTTCAAGATTACATCGGCGATGTTCTTTATTCTTAATTCAATTGCACTTATAGGTCCGGGACTTGTTTTCTATGCAATGGACCCTGTAAATCAAGAGTCTGAAAACTACATCACAGGTATAGTGCTCAGCGTGCTGGCAATCGTGTTCAGCACATTTACAGCGTTCAGACTTGTTACAAACAAGGATATCAAGAACTATTACAGCTACAAACCCGAAAAGAAATCAAAGCGGAGATAACAAACAGAATTATACAGCGGAGTGTTGCGAAAAACACTCCGCTGTATTATTTATTGTTATTGATATAAAAAAACCTTCACATATTTGTAAATTTACATTATTTACATAGTAAACGTTTTAGTGTATAATTAACGTATATATGACTAAGGAAACGCTGATTAAATCGTTTCTGCCGTTTTTCACAACACTCTCAGTGCGGTATTTTCGAGTGTTGGTCAAAACGGCGAAACGAATGCTTCACATTAATCAGCTTATTCCTATTTTAAGGGGCTGTTGTTTTGTTTAGCAAGATAGATGAAAAATACGCTTTTGATGGGGAGCTTGGTGCGCTGTACAGCAAAAATCAGACGGAATTCCGTGTGTGGGCGCCTGAAGCTGACAAGGTTACGGTGCATCTTTACCACGATTGCCGTGATGAGAAGCCTTACAGAAACCTCCCTATGACAAAGAGCAAAAACGGCGTATGGTCAAAGGTTGCTCACGGTGACCTTGACGGCGTGTACTATACTTATCTGATGGATTATGACGGTATCGAGCAGGAAACTGTTGATATATACTCCCGCAGCGCAGGCGTGAACGGCGTTATGGGTATGGTGCTTGACCTTGAAAGCTGTAACCCTGCAGGCTGGGATAATCAGGACTACGTAAAGCTTGAACACCCTACTGACGCTTGCGTTTACGAGCTTCATGTCCGTGACTTCTCCATTGACAAGAGCGGTAATTTCTGCTATAAGGGACGCTTCCTTGCGTTTATCGAAAATGGGGTTATTAATGCGGCAGGTGATAAAATCGGTATCGACCACATAAAGGAAATGGGCGTTACACACGTTCAGCTTATGCCGATTTTCGACTACGAAAGAATTGAGGAGACAAACCTCCACAAGCCGCAGTTCAACTGGGGCTATGACCCGAGAAACTTCAACGCGCCTTGCGGTTCGTACTCCACAAATCCGTTTGACGGAAGAACAAGAGTTGCTGAGCTGAAAAGACTTGTTTACGCACTTCACAGACAGGGTATCGGCGTTATTATGGACGTTGTTTACAACCACACATTTACAACAGCTGACTCCTGCTTCAATAAAACTTACCCTAAGTATTATTACAGACTCTGGGGCGAAAACGGCGAGTATTTCAGCAACGGAAGCGGCTGCGGAAACGAGTTTGCTACGGAAAGAAAAATGGCGAGAAAGTTCATCGTGGACAGCATCTGCTACTGGGCAAAGGAATACAAGATTGATGGTTTCCGTTTTGACCTTATGGGACTTTACGATATCGAAACGCTGAATGAGATTTCCGCACGTCTGAAGGAAATCAATCCTAACGTAATTCTCTACGGTGAGGGCTGGACAGGCGGCGACTCCCCTGTAAGCTGGGAAAAGCGTGCAATGAAGCTCAATGCAAGACATACTCCCGATTACGGTTTCTTCAGCGATGATTTCCGTGATACAATCAAGGGCAACAACTTTGAAAACCGTGACAAGGGTTATGTAAACGGCGCAAGCGGCAACGAGGAATACGTCAAGGAAGTAATGTGCGGAAGAATTCCACACCCACAGATTCCTAACCTGAAAAAGTTTGCGTGGACGGATAATCCCGTGCAGACTGTAAACTATGTTGAGGCGCACGACAACCTCACTCTCTGGGATAAGCTTTACTACACAAACGGCACTCAGAGTATTGAAACAAGAATAAAGATGGACAAGATGGCGGCGGCTATGGTGTTCCTTGCGCAGGGCATACCATTTATTCAGGCGGGACAGGAATTCCTCCGTTCAAAGCCGTTCCCCGGTGGCACGTCCTTTGACCATAACAGCTACAATTCCCCTGACGCTATCAACAGTCTGAAGTGGGAAAGAAAGTCCGAATACAAGGACGTTGTTGACTACTATAAGGGTCTGATTGCGTTCAGAAAGGCTCACAAAGCTTTCAGAATGTATGACGGCATTGAGGTCGGCAAGAATATGCAGTTCCTCGATAAGCTTCCTCAGCGTGTGACAGGCTTTATTCTCCGTGGGGACAACGAATTCGAGGAGATTGTTGTTTTCTTCAACCCTAATGAGTATCCCGTTACGCTGTTTGCATTCGGCAAGTACGGTGTATATGTAGGCGACGGTAAGGCTGGGACAGAGCCTATGCGATACGTTGAGGGTGACTACACGGTTGAGGGACTGGATACCATTGTTCTTGCAAGAAAGTATCCTCAGCCTGAGCCTGAAGTTTATGAGGGACTGGCTACTGATTAAAAACCGAACGTAAACGTTCGGCTCCAAGTTTTGCGTTGCAAAACTTTTAGATTTTGGAATAATGCAGGGGACGGGAAACCCGTCCCCTACGAAACAGAAAGGAGCAACTACAATGAGCAAGATTTACGAAAGGCTTGAAAAATGCTACAAGTGCTTCAGAGAGAAGATTGATTTTGTGCCTGATGTGGCGCTTATTCTCGGCTCGGGACTGGGTGACTACGCTGATGGAATAAAGATTGAAGCAACTCTCGACTATGGCGAGATTGAGGGCTTCCCGAAATCCACGGTTGCAGGTCACAAGGGACGCTTCGTGTTCGGCTACGTGGGCGACGTTAAGGTTGTTATTATGCAGGGTCGTGTTCATTATTATGAGGGCTATCCGATGGAGGACGTTGTTCTCCCTGTTCGCCTTATGAAAATGATGGGAGCAAAAATCCTGTTCCTGACTAACGCGGCAGGCGGCGTGAATTTCGATTACCACGCTGGCGATTTTATGCTTATTTCCGACCAGATTTGTATGGCTCCGTCACCGCTGATTGGTGAGAACGCTGACGAGCTGGGCGTGCGTTTCCCTGATATGAGCAACATCTACAACCGTGATCTGAGAGCGATTGTAAGAGATGCGGCAAAGGATTTGGATATCCCATTGCAGGAGGGCGTTTACATTCAGCTGACAGGTCCGAATTACGAGTCACCAGCTGAAATCAGAATGGTAAGAACTCTCGGTGCTGACGCAGTCGGTATGTCAACAGCCTGTGAGGCGATTGCGGCAAATCACGCAGGTATGAGGGTTGTGGGTATTTCCTGCATTTCCAATATGGCTTGCGGAATTACCGAAAATCCGCTTACACACGCTGAGGTTCAGGAAACTGCCGACAGGGTTGCACCGCTGTTCAAGAAGCTTGTTACTGAGTCGGTTATCAGACTTGGGAAAGAGGTTTGATTTCAGGGAAATGCAGACTTTGAAGGTGAAAACAAGGCTATGACAAAAGAAGCAAAAAAATCAAAGTGGGAGAAACGTGCCACCTACATAATCCTCGGCTGGCTGCTGATACTGGCAGCGATTGCCTGTGATGTGGGGATAACCGTGCCCCGTTACGAATTTGTCACGGACAAGGTTACCGAGGATACGAGAATTGTTCTGCTGACTGATTTCCACAGCAGCAGCTACGGTGCAAATCAGCAGGTGCTTATTGATGTTGTTGACAAGCAGCAGCCCGATGTTATCCTGCTTGCAGGGGATATTATGGAGGAAAATCGTCCTCACGAAAACAGCATTGAGTTACTTTCTCAGCTTGCAGAAAAGTATCCCTGCTACTACACCACTGGCAACCACGAGGAATGGTCAGGTGAGGTTGATAATATCAAGAAAATCATTGCAGACTGCGGAGTTAAGGTGCTGGAGGGCGAATACGTTGACTTCGGCGAAATCCGTATCTGCGGTGTGGACAACGAAATGTACGGCAAGCAGTTTGCCGATTGCGTAAGTGCGGCAGGTGAGAAATATACCGTGCTTATGTCACATCGTCCCGACAGAGTTGATTTGTACAGCGGCAACAATTTTGACCTTGTTGTGTGCGGTCATGCTCACGGCGGACAGGTTATCATTCCGTTTCTGCTGAATGGTCTGTATGCGCCAAATCAGGGCGTTTTCCCCGACTATGCAGGGGGACACTATACCCTTGCTGACGGCACGACGGAAATGGTTGTTAGCCGTGGACTTTGCAAGAATGAAGTGCCCCGTGTATTCAATCAGCCTGAGGTTGTGGTGATTGACATTAAGGCGGAAAATGTATAATGATGTGTATATATGCAAAATATGCAACTATAAAATGCATAAAATAAAAAATATACACCAAACAATGAATATTACCAAATGAATTTATAAAAATATGCAAAAAGCACTTGACAAAGCATATTAATGGTGTATAATAAGGATTGTACTTGTAAAACAACAGTTTTAAGCTGTAAAATATGGAGGAATTTATCATGGCTAAAGAAATCAAAAAGGTTGTCCTTGCTTATTCCGGCGGACTTGATACTTCTATCATCATTCCGTGGCTCAAGGAAAACTACAACAATTGTGAAGTAATCGCTGTTTCAGGTGACGTTGGACAGGGTACAGAGCTTGACGGTCTCGAAGAAAAGGCTATCAAGACAGGCGCTTCCAAGCTCTACATCGAAGACCTCAACAAGGAATTCGTTGAAGAATTCGTATTCCCAACTCTTAAGGCTCAGGCTGTTTACGAGGGCAAGTATCTCCTCGGTACTTCCTTTGCACGTCCTATCATCGCTAAGAGAATCGTTGAAATTGCTCTTGCTGAAGGCGCTGACGCTATCTGCCACGGCTGCACAGGTAAGGGTAACGACCAGGTAAGATTTGAACTTACAATCAAGGCTTTTGCTCCTGATATGGAAATCATCGCTCCTTGGAGAATCTGGGACCTCAAGTCCAGAGATGAAGAAATCGACTACGCAGAAGCTCACAACATTCCTCTTAAGATTAACAGAGAAACAAACTACTCTAAGGATAAGAACCTCTGGCACCTTTCCCACGAAGGTCTTGACCTTGAAGACCCTGCAAATGAACCAATGTACGAGAAGGAAGGCTTCCTCGAACTTGGCGTTTCTCCACTCCAGGCTCCTGACAAGCCTACATATGTAACAATCCACTTTGAAAAGGGTATCCCAACAGCTGTTGACGGCGTTGAAATGGACGGCGTTTTCATTATCAAGAAGCTCAACGAGCTGGGCGGT
>JAFTWI010000157.1 GCA_017465345.1 Oscillospiraceae bacterium | reverse complement strand
GTTGCCGAGGTACTGGATTTCCTTCTGCATGAGGTAACCAACAGCTGTTTCCTTAACGAACTTTGTAACGCCTGCTGTGGAAGCGTGAGCACGGTGAGCAGAACCGAAAGCGTCCATTACGAATACTTCGCCGTCAACGAGTTCAGCGAGTTCCTTGGAGAGGTTTTCGCCGTTCTTAGTTTCGTCAGCGCCACGGAATCTTGTGTTTTCGAGAACAACGATTTCGCCGTCAGCCATTTCAGCAACAGCCTTCTTAGCGTTGTCGCCTACTACTGTATCGTCAGCAGCAAATACAACCTTTGTGTCAACGAGTTCAGCGAGTCTGTCAGCAGCAGCCTTCAGGGAGAACTTAGCTTCTGGACCGTTCTTTGGCTTGCCGAGGTGAGAGCAAAGTACAACCTTGCCGCCGTCAGCGATAAGCTTCTTGATAGTTGGAAGAGCAGCCTGAATTCTGTTATCGTTTGTGATAACGCCGTCCTTCATAGGAACGTTGAAGTCAACTCTTACGAGGACTTTCTTGCCCTTTACGTTAATGTCTTCTACAGTAACCTTGTTTAAACCTGCCATTGTTATGACATCCTTTCATAAAAAGATTAATGGAAACGGGTGAAAAAACTCCGTTAAAAGTTTAACACCACATCAATTCTATTTTATACTATTTCCGCAAATTTAGCAAGGGGTTACGGAAAATTTTTTCAAAAAATTTCACTTGTATTTATCAATAAAAAATGTGCTTCGTAAAAACAGAAGCACATTAATGTTTATTTGGCAATAATTACATTTGAACAGCCGAGCTCATCGTCCTCATCTTCAGCCTGAATAACGCAGATTTCATCGCCTGCTTCAAGCTTATGTTCAATTCGGACAGTGCTGCGGTTAATGAATTCAGTTTCAAAGCGTTTACCGTTCAGCGTAACAATGCTGAATTCAGTGAAGTTTTCGCCATTAACTGTAATGAAGTCACCATCAGGCGATTCGCAATAGTAATAATCGCTGATAACAACGTCCTTGACACCTATTTTCATATCAGTTGAAGCATAGCTGCCGAATGTAAACTGTTCACCGAAAAGCATATCGTAACCAATATCCTGCATTTTAGCAGGGTAATCAGCAGTATCAGCAAAGTTTCTGTTGTAGTAGCTGATATATCCGCCGCCGAAGCCAAGCATTTCAGTTACATGAGCAGAAAGCTGATATGCAGCTAAATCCTTCTTTTCAGCAGGAAACTTTTCGTAATTGCTCCAGATTACATATTCAGTCTGAAGAATATTTCCGTTCTCAACTTCTTCGTTTGTAATATTAAGGTTAGGAAGGTGGTCACCGTAAAGAACAAGAACCGTAGGCTCTTCAAATTTCTCAAGTGCAGCCATAAGCTCGCCGATGAAAGCGTCAGTTTCATGAAGCTGATTTATATAGTATTCAAAAGCGGTAACGCCGCCTTCGTCAAGTTCTTCCTCATATTCGGAAAGGAAGATGTTATGAGGTGCACCTTCAGGCATTTCGCTTGGGTATCTGCCGTGTGGCTGAACAGAAACAGCAAATACAAAATCACGGCTGTCAGTATATTCAAGAGCGTCTGTAACGCAGGAAACAAGCACCGAGTCATCAGCCCAGTTTTTCGGGTTGAGTTCAACATCATGCATATATTCAATCGGAGTAAATGTGTCAAAACCCAGCTGAGAATAAACAATGTGACGGTCGTAGAATGTACCATCGTTGTTGTGAATAGCGTGTGCGGAGTAGCCATAATCAGCAAGGTTGTAGCCGATACTTTCGCAAGGCACTTCCTTGAGAACTGTCTTGAAAGGATATTCGCTTGCACCAAAGAAATCAAGGCTGATACCTGTCAGAATTTCAAACTCAGTATTTGCGGTGCCAGCGCCAATTGAAGGAACGGTAAGCAGACCTGTCGGACAACTTTCCTTGAGTGCAGTAAAGTTAGGTACAGGATTTTCAGTGAACTTCTTGTTATTGAGGAGGTTTACATCAAAGAATGATTCAAGCTGAACCATAACAACATTAGGCTGAACATCGGGAGCGTGCAGACCTCTGTCATTACCGATTTCGGCAGCAACATAATTCATAGCTTCAGGAGTGTATTCCTCAGGCTTGTCAATACCGGTGTCAATAAGGCTGTTGGAGAAGCAGTAAACAAATCCGTAGTCTTCATATGCGTCAGCAATATTCGGGAAGTTTGATGAATCACTTTCAGCAGCAATTGCTACATTATTGATGATAAGTGCTGTACCCATTGAAACACAAAGAATAGAGCAGGTTTTCAGGTAGTGCATCTGTCCTTTTGTTTTAGGTGTCTTGAAGAAAAGAATAACGAGACCTATTACAACAGTTATAATTGCAATAACAATCAGTGTAAGCTCAAAGTTGTTGAGGTAAACATTGATAATTTCCATAACCGAGCTTAAAATCTGCAGGTCAACAGCAGAGAACGGAGTTGTCCTGAAGCCGAGAAGTACGCAGTTTGTAATTCCGCAGGCAAGCCATACAAGAGCAACAAATGTCAGCACAAAAATTCTTTTTCTGAAAAGTGTGCTGATACCAAGTGTCATGAAAATAATAAATGAATTATAAATAAACATAATCGGATGTACAGCAAAAGCTTCCAGTCCGCCGAAAATGCTTCTTCTGCTGAGCATTTCCACAACCGTATTGAGAATGAGTGCAGCATATAAACAGAACCTGTACGGGTTAGTATTTATATAATTGTAAACTTTGTTAAATACGGGTTTAAGCTTTGTCCAAATCATTGAAACAATCCCCTTAAAATCAGTAAATTCCAATATTTCATCACATAGTATAGCACACGGTTTACAATAAAGCAATCGTCAAATTGACGTTAATAGTAACAGAAAAATGCAGTTTGCAGGTAATAATGCACATTGAAGTGCGCTTCAATTTGTTAATAGCGTATAAAACTTTTTTGTCTCGGAGGAATATTATCCGATTTACAAGTTAATATTTTAACACGTAATAGAAAGATGAAAAAACGGTGAAACTTTCCTCTAAATTGTTGAAAATCTGAAATTGATTTGCTATAATTTATCTCAACAGCAGCTTCAGAAGGAGCGTGGTATAAAGATGAAAAAAATGCTGTTTGTGTTCAATCCCCATTCGGGTAAAGGACAAATCCGTCAGCATCTTCTGACGATAACCGATACATTTACAAAGGGCGGATATGAGGTTACTATTCACCCTACCCAGTGCAGAAATGACGCTTACGAGAAAATCAGTTCCCGTATTGACGAGTTTGATGTAGTAGCCTGCAGCGGCGGTGACGGGACTCTTAATGAAACCATCAAGGCTGTTATGACAAGCGGAAACAGAGTACCTATCGGATATATCCCATCTGGAACAATGAACGATTTTGCTTCAGCAATAGGTATACCTAAGGATATGCCTGCATCGGCACAGAAAATTGTTGACGGTAATATTGTAACTGTTGATATCGGCTCATTCAACAGTGAATACTTCACATATATTGCAGCGTTCGGTATGTTCACTGAGGTAAGCTATGAAACCTCCCAGCAGATGAAGAATATGTTCGGCAGCCTTGCATATATTATGGAGGGTATGAAGCGCTTCAATATGACTAAAACATACCGTGTTACAGTTACCTGTAACGGAGAAACTACTGAGGACGAGTATATATATGGTATGGTTTCCAACTCATCATCAATTGGCGGAATAAAAGGATTTGGAGGAGACGATATAC
>JAFTWI010000156.1 GCA_017465345.1 Oscillospiraceae bacterium | reverse complement strand
TGCTTGTGGATACCTGCTTCGGCAGCCCACATACCGTCCTCGTCAGCCTTATCGGGGATATCAAATCCGCCGTCCATAACCATTTCCTCAAAGGAAAGAGTCTGAGCTGCGGCAGCCTGAGCGGTACAGCTTTCCAGCTTTTCAACAGGAAGCTTCATATAGTCTGCAATTTCCTGCGCAGTAGGCTCCCTGTCAAGCTCGCTGTATAAAATTGTATATGCTGAGTCATAATCCTTTGCAAAGCGTCTGATATTTCTCGGCACGAAATCCTGACGTCTGATAAAATCGATTATAGCTCCCCTTACCTTGATAGAAGCGTATGTTTCAAACTTTACTCCCTTTTGTGGGTCGAAGCTGTCAACGGCACTCATCAGCGCTATTGTTGCTTCGTTGATTACGTCATCGGTTTCGGCAAACTTGAGATACATATTTCGTGTGGACATAGCCGCATACTTGACTATGTTCATATAAGCAAGGATAACACCGTTTCGGAGAGCCTTGTCGCCTGTTTCCTTATATTTCAAAAGCAGAAGCGCCTTGGCTTCCTTATCTGTATCAGCCACAAAACTCACCTCCGTTGGAGTGCTGTCCCATTAATCTCAGACCATTGCTTCCTCGATAGTAACATTTCCGACAGCCTGAATCTGAACTGAATTATCAATTTCACTGAATGAAAGTACCGTAACATTCGGTATAAACTGGTCAATCAGCTTCTTGAAATAGATACGCACGATAGGCGAAGTAAGGACAATCGGCATAGGAACAACGTCCTTGACCTTGTCAATCTGCTCATTGAGAGAAGCAATAAGCACCTGAATTGTCTGGGGGTCCATAGCAAGGTAAGAGCCCTGCTCGGATTTTTTTACCGAAGCAACAATCTTGTTTTCCGTTTCGGTATCGAGAGTAAGAACTCGGATTTGTCCGCCGTCGGAAAAACGGCGTGTGATAGTTCTCTTGAGTGCCTGACGAACATACTCTGTTGTGATATCCACATCCTTCATATTATGCTGGTTATCAGCGATAGTTTCAAGGATTGTCTGGAGGTCACGGATTGGCACACCCTCTTTAAGCAGCAGACAGAGAACCTTCTGCAGATAAGCAGGTGAAACAATATTTGGCACAATATCCTCAACAATTGTAGGATTGGTCTGTTTCAGCTTATCAAGCATAGTCTTTACGTCCTGTCTTGAAAGCAGCTCATGAGAATAATTCTTTATGATTTCCGACAGGTGTGTAATAATAACAGATGTCGGGTCAATAAGCGTATAGCCTGCAATTTCCGCGCGAAGCTTATTCTGCTCGGAAATCCACTTAGCAGGAATGTTGAACGCAGGCTCAACGGTATCAATACCGTCGACCTCCTTTGTAACACTTCCGCTGTCGAGAGCGAGGTAGTGGTCCATGAGGATTTCCGCATGGGCAACGATTTCGCCCTTGATTTTTATTACATACTGGTTAGGGTTGATATGCTGGTTATCGGTCATTCTTACCGACGGGAAAACCATACCCATATCCATAGCAAACTGTTTTCTGAAAATTACGACACGCTCGATAAGCGTACCGCCTGAGTTTTCGTCAGCGAGAGGAATAAGGCTGTAGCCGAATTCCATTTCGATAGGCTCGACATTGAGCAGCTTGTACACGTTGTCGATATCCTTATAGTATTCCATTTCGGAGAGAGCCTCTTTATGGGCAGCCATTTCCTGAGCAGCTGTATCTGTCTGTACAGCCATTTCCTTCTGTGTACGCAAAAGCATAATGCCGAGAGCAATCAGTGCTGCACCGAGAACCAGAAGCTGAACCTTCGGGAAACCAGGAATGAGCATCATAATAATCATTACGCCGCCTGCGATAAGCATTACCATAGGCTGTGCACGCATCTGATTGAGAATATCGGAGTTAAGTGTATCCTCAGAAGCACTTCGGGTAACAATCATACCCATTGATGTTGAAATCAGAAGGGCAGGAACCTGTGAACAGAGACCGTCACCAACTGTTGCCAGTGAGTAAACGCTGAGAACCTCCATAAATTCCATTCCGTCAAAAATAAGACCCATTACAGCGCCACCGAGAAGATTTACGATTGCGGCAACAATAGAGAAGGTTGCGTCACCCTTAACGAACTTGGAAGCACCGTCCATAGCGCCGAAGAAGTCGGACTCACGCTGGATTTTCAGGCGTCGGATTTTTGCCTCGTCCTCAGTAATGATGCCTGAGTTCAGGTCGGCGTCAATAGCCATCTGTTTACCTGGCATAGCATCGAGAGTAAATCTTGCTGTTACTTCAGCAACTCGTTCAGCACCCTTTGTTACAACGAGCATCTGAACTACAGTAATAAGTATAAACACAATAAATCCGATAACGGCGTTACCACCCATTACGAATTGACCGAAAGAGGCAACAATCTGACCTGCATTACCCTGATTCATCAGGATAAGACGTGTTGAAGAAATGTTCAGACCAAGTCTGAAAATTGTTGTAATAAGGAGGAGCGATGGGAAAATTGAAAACTCCAGCGGCTCCTTAATGTACATTGTAAAAAGAAGAATAACCAGTGACAGTCCAATATTCACAACGAAGAGCATATCCAGCAGCCATGTGGGCAGAGGGATAATAATCAGGAATATTGCCAGGATAACGAATACCGTTACCGAGTTATTCAATATATTTTTCACGGTATAACGCAGCCTGCCTTTCTATCTGAACGCCGTTATACTAAACACAAAAAATCGAGCATAAGTTTGTAGCTGCTGCAAACAGTTTTATATGGATTATGCAATGATTTTTTGTCTATAGTTTTATTGGTGATTAGTATTACATGTCCTTTGGCTTCTTGCCGTTCATATCATATACAAACGCCAGAACCTCAGCAACAGCGTGGTAAAACTCATAAGGGATTTCCCTTCCGATATCTACGGACTTATAAAGTCCTCTTGCCAGCGGGACATTTTCCACAACGTGGACTTTATTTTGCTCCGCTACATCTATAATTCTGAAAGCAACCTTATCAGCGCCCTTTGCAACAACAATCGGCGCACGGTCCTTGTTTTCGTCGTATTTAATAGCAACTGCAAAGTGGGTAGGGTTTCTGATGATTACGTCAGCCTCGGGGACTGCCTGCATCATTCTTGCCATAGCCATCTGCTGCTGTTTCTGTCGGCGCTTACCCTTAATCTGAGGGTCGCCTTCCATCATTTTAAACTCTTCCTTGACCTCCTGCTTGCTCATCATCATGTCCTTTTCCCATTTGTATTTCTGGTACATGAAATCAACTGCCGCAACAGCCACAAAAACTGCCGCAAGCTTCATACAGATTGCAAAGACAGTATCAGCAACATAAATCAGACCTGTTGAAACATCGTATTGAAGCAGACGTGACATTTCGCCAATTCTTCCCTTAATTTCACTGTACACGACAGCACCGAGGATAATAAGCTTCAGCACGGATTTTGCCAGTTCGAACAGTCCGCTTAACGAAAACATTCTCTTTATTCCGTTAATCGGATTCATCTTATCAAGCTTGAACTGAAAGGATTTTGTGCAGAAAATAAAACGTGTCTGCACACCTGTAGCAATAACAGGTATAATCATTGAAACCAAAAGAAGCGGCCCTGCTGACAGGAGAACAGTTTTTGTTATTTCAAGGATAAGCTTTGAAGCTATCTCCATTCCCTCAATCTGCGTACCGTTGTTATCCATTCCATGGCCTGAAAGCTCGAGCCAGTAGGACATATCCTGAATGGTTGTGCGGTACATAAGCTGGGCAGTTAATCTCAATGTGAAAAAAAGCACAAGTACAGACGCCGCTGAAACGACGTCCTTACTCTGCATGACGTTGCCTTCTTTACGTTGTTCCTGCCGTTTATGGGCGGTCGCCTTTTCGGTTTTTTCGCCGCCGCTTCCTTCCGCCATAGAAATCTCCTTTTATATAAACTATAAGTAATATTAGTTATTATTATACTTTACGTTATTAAGCCGGTATAATTGTGATAAACTGTCCCACAGCGTCCAACCATATCTGCAAATACTCGTCAATAAAATCTGCCAACGGAATTGCAATAAAAAACAGCATCATAAATCCGACAGCAACCTTCAGCTGAATGTTTACAACCATAATCTGAATCTGTGGCACCGATTTCATCAGCATACCCATACAGAATTCAAGAATGAACGCTGCCGCAATAATCGGCATCGCAAGCTTTGTAACCATTGCAAGCAGCACCGAGAAATAGGAAACGATATTGTATCCCAAATCAGGGTTGAAGCCCTCTCCGCCTACAGGAAGCGTATCGAAGCTGATGACAAAAAGCTGGATATAGGACATATGCGAATTTGTCGCAAAAAAGTAAAGGTACATCATAAAGCTGATAACAGAACCCATAACGGACATCTGCATTTTGGTTTCGGGGTCGAAAATCTTCGCCATACCAAGACCCGACTGCATATCCATAATTTCACCTGCGACCTGCACCGTATTGAAAAACATATTTGTGATAAAGCCCAGCACAAGTCCGATAAAGGTTTCCCTTAACAGCATCATAAGGTAAATTCCTGCCTGAGTTCCCGAGTCCACAGGTTCAGGCTGAACAACCATAATCACAATCAATGTGATAAAAATGGAAATTGTAACCCGCGCTATTACAGGCAGGTTACGTCTTGAAAGAATTGGGGTAAAAGCAAAAATTGAGAGTATCCGTGCAAAAACCAAAAGATTGGTTTCAAAGCTGCGGAAAAGCACGATAAAATAATCCAACGCCTGCTCCTTTCCGCCTGTTACCCGACGCCTGTCTGACTGCTTACCTGATTGATGATATCAAATATATGCAGTACAAATTCAGTGCAGCTTGCCGTCATCATTGGTGCAAACAACAGCAGCAGCAAAACAATCGTCAGTGCCTTAGGCACAAAGGTAAGGGTTTGCTCGTGCACTTGAGTCGCCGCCTGCAAAATCGCAATAACAAGACCAACCAGCATACTTATAAGCAGCATAGGGCCTCCGATTTTAATTGCCAGCATCAGCGCCTCACGGAATATTTCAAGTACAAGCTCCTCAGTCATTCACGCCACCTCCGCTATGTATTGAAGCCCGTAACAAGCGAGCCCACCAGCAGCGTCCAGCCGTCACAGAGAATGAACAGCAGCAGCTTGAACGGAATGGAAACCGTTGTCGGCGGAAGCATCATCATACCCATTGACATAAGGATAGTTGCAACTATAATATCAATAACAAGGAAAGGAATATACAGCAGGAAGCCGATTTCAAATCCTATCTTGATTTCGCTGAGAATGAACGCAGGAACAACCATAACAAAGCTGATTTCCTCAACAAATTCCTCCTCGGTTTCAGCCTGAATTTCAGTACCCGTAAGACCAAGGAAGAAATCCATAGAGTCATTGCTGGTGTTTTTCAGCATCCACTCTTTCAGCGGTTTTGAAGCAGCCTGCACCGCTTCAACGGAGGTATACTCCCCGTTTTTGTACGGCACATAAGCAACCTCGTTCATTTCATTAATGACAGGAGTCATAATAAACAAAGTCAAACACAGCGCAAGACCAATCATAACCTGATTAGGGGGAGTCTGCTGAACACCCATTGCATTTCTCAGCAGAGAGAATGAAATGATAATTCTTGTAAAGCAAGTGAGCATTACAAGAATTGACGGTGC
>JAFTWI010000155.1 GCA_017465345.1 Oscillospiraceae bacterium | reverse complement strand
TTCACTTGCAGCAAGACAGATGACAGCTTGTCTTGAAGAAGAAAACCTTGTTGTATTCGTTGACCGTGCAGGCTACGGCTTCAGTGATGATACCGAAAATGAAATGACCCTCGAATATATAGTTGAGGACTACCGTAAGGCACTCAAAAACGCTGATGTTGAAGCTCCATATATTCTTATGCCGCACTCAATTGGTGGTGCGTATGCAAATTACTGGGTGAGCAATTACCCTGAGGAAATAGAAGCGATTGTATTCGTTGACGGTTCTCAACTTGATGAAAATGCTTTTTCTAATGAACCGTCTTATGAAGTTAACACAGGTGACAGAATTCTTGCATTTCTTGCAAAAATGGGATTCAGCAGATATGTTCTGCGTGATTATTTCTATTACTATCCCGATAATTATTCAGATGAAGAGCAGTACCTTGGCGATGCACTTACGCTTATGACGCTCGACTCTATTGCACCTGTTTCGGAAGATACAAAGCTTGCTGAAAATGCACAAGCTGCTTTTAATGGTATTATTACCAACGATATACCAAAGCTGTATATCTGCGCAAGCTGGGGGATTGAAACAAAAGAAGATTTGATTGAATGCAATAAATGGATAAATCGGCAGATTGAAATAAATCAATTGGATATGAAGGAACGCCCTGTTGAATATGAAGACGATGATGAAACACTGAATAAAATTCTTGAAACATATGAAAAAGCAAGAAACGATACGATTTATCCTTATGCTGAAAAAATGGGAAACTGCAAAGTTGTGTGCCTTGCGGGCGACCATATGATTTATGAGCATAAGCCTGAAGAATGTGGTGCAATTGTAAAACAGTTTATAGATGAGTTGGAGTAATAAATTGTTGCTGTTATTTAATATCTTTTTGTTAAAAAAATCACACTAATTCATAAAATCCTCTTGCTTTATCTGTCGAAATGTTGTATAATATATGCGTATGCGAAAGTCCCTTGAAGTCAGCTTCGGGACATAGCAAATTCTGAAAGGAGTATGTACATATGATTTATTCTCATGAGGTTGAAAAAATGTGCCCTGTAGCTCAAGGCGTAGCTCACGGTGCAGCACCAATCCCGGAAGAAGCAAAATGGGTAAAGGCTAAGGAGATTAAGGATATTTCCGGTTTCACACACGGTATTGGCTGGTGTGCTCCACAGCAGGGTACCTGTAAGCTCTCCCTCAACGTTAAGGACGGCGTTATTCAGGAGGCTCTCGTTGAAACAATCGGATGTTCCGGTATGACACATTCAGCAGCTATGGCTTCTGAAATCCTCCCAGGCAGAACAATTCTCGAGGCTCTTAACACTGACCTCGTTTGCGACGCTATCAACACAGCTATGAGAGAGCTGTTCCTCCAGATTGTTTACGGTCGTTCCCAGAGTGCTTTCTCTGAAGATGGTCTTGCAATCGGTGCAGGTCTTGAAGACCTTGGTAAGGGTCTCCGTTCACAGGTTGGTACTATGTACGGTACACTCGCTAAGGGTCCTCGTTACCTCGAAATGACAGACGGTTACGTTACAGGTATCGCTCTTAATGAAGACAACGAAATCATCGGTTACAAGTTTGTAAACTTTGGTAAGATGATGGACTTCATCAAGGCTGGCGATGACGCTAACACAGCTTTTGAAAAGGCTCAGGGTCAGTACGGTCGTGTAGCAGATGCTGCTAAGATTATCGACCCAAGAAAGGAATAAGGAGGTACACTACAATGGCTTTATTTGAATCTTATGAGAGAAGAGAAAAGCAGATTCTTGCAGTTCTCGCTCAGTACGGCATTAACTCCATCGAAGAGTGTGCTGAAATTTGTAAGGCAAAGGGCTTTGACCCATATAAGATTACAGAAGGCATTCAGCCAATCTGTTTTGAAAACGCTAAGTGGGCTTACACAGTAGGTTCTGCAATCGCTATCAAGAAGGGCTGCACAAGAGCTGCTGACGCTGCTGCTGCAATCGGTGAAGGTCTCCAGGCTTTCTGTATCCCAGGTTCTGTTGCTGACCAGAGAAAGGTTGGTCTCGGTCACGGTAACCTCGGTAAGATGCTCCTTGAAGACGAAACAGAATGTTTCGCATTCCTCGCAGGTCACGAATCTTTCGCTGCTGCTGAAGGTGCTATCGGTATCGCTGAAAAGGCTAACAAGGTTCGTAAGAATCCTCTCCGTGTTATCCTCAATGGTCTTGGTAAGGATGCTGCACAGATTATCGCTCGTATCAACGGCTTTACATACGTTGAAACAGAGATGGATTACTACACAGGCGAAGTTAAGGAAGTATTCCGTAAGGCTTACTCCACAGGTCTTCGTTCCAAGGTTAACTGCTACGGTGCTAATGATGTAACAGAAGGCGTTGCTATCATGTGGAAGGAAGGCGTTGACGTTTCCATCACAGGTAACTCTACAAACCCAACACGTTTCCAGCACCCAGTTGCAGGTACATATAAGAAGGAATGTAACGAAAAGGGTAAGAAGTACTTCTCCGTTGCTTCCGGCGGTGGTACAGGTCGTACACTCCACCCAGATAACATGGCTGCAGGTCCTGCTTCCTATGGTATGACAGATACAATGGGTCGTATGCACTCTGACGCTCAGTTTGCAGGTTCTTCTTCCGTTCCTGCTCACGTTGAAATGATGGGTCTCATCGGTATGGGTAACAACCC
>JAFTWI010000154.1 GCA_017465345.1 Oscillospiraceae bacterium | reverse complement strand
CGCAAAGCCTCCGCAATCTCGGAAATCCTTTTAAGCCTGTGATTTGCACCCGACCGTCCACGCAGCTTGTCCAGGTTTTCACCCAGCTCACGAAGCGACATTTCAGGATATTCCATACGAAGCTCCGCAATGTTAATCAAATCCGCAGGAAGATTTTCCAAACCAATTGTGTTAGCAATGTATTCAATATCCGCAATCTGCTTGTCCGAAGCCTTGAGAGTACGCTCAATATTAGCCGAGTCGCAGTTTGCAATACGATTAGCCTTGTTGCGTACGTCCTTGTAAATCTTGACGTTCATCAGGTCAATGCTGCTCATTGTCGCACCCATCAGCGTAAGCAAATCCTCAATAGCCTCGCTGCCCTTGAGATAAATAACGTACATATTTTTTCTCTCAGTGTACTTCGCATTGATGCCAACCTCAGTAAGCAAATCAAGCAAATCCTGTGTCAAATCATGGTATGGCACAACAAATTCAAGATGATACTCTTTGATAGGTTCCGTAATGCTTCCACAGGAAAGAAAAGCACCCGCAATAAATGCAAAAATGCTGTTGTTGTCAATATTTTCACGCTGAATACGGTGAATAAGCGTGCGGCTTGAAATTCTGTAGCGGTAAATAATTTCCTCACGGAAATGCTCCGAGGAAATATTCAGCGAGTACAGCGTAACATCATTTTTCTTCTTTGTTTCCGTAACCTCAACAATATTTCGCCCGCCGATAACATCATCCGCAAGACGGCAGAAAAGCTCACAGACAAGCTGATTTTCAGTCTGGAAAGTAATCGAGTCGGGAGTAAAATTCTTACAGAATAAAAGCATCCCGTATAAACAGCAGTATTTTCTGTCTTTATCCGTAATAATCGAGCAAAGCTCCTTTTTTACCGAATGTGAAAAAGACATCTATATCAATCCTTTATTTGTCCTTGTTAATGTCCCTGTGACTTATTCTGCATCGCATATTCTTGTCAACAAGGTGCTTGTAAATGGTTTCAGCAAAGGTAACACTTCTGTGTTTGCCACCCGTGCAGCCGAAAGCGATAACAAGCTGACTTTTGCCCTCATGAATGTACAGAGGAATAAGAAAATCAAGCATATCCTTAAGTTTCTTTTCAAGTTCTTTTGATTGGTCGAAGCTTAATACATAATCACGCACACAACTTTCAAGCCCCGTATGCTGTTTAAGCTCAGGAATATAGAATGGATTAGGCAGACAGCGTACGTCAAATACAAGGTCAGCCTCGCGGGAAATACCATACTTGAAACCAAATGACATAACCTTTACAACCATTGACTCATTCGGATTGTCAAGGAAAAGGGAATAAACCGTTTCCTTGAGCTGAGCCATGGAAAGGTCAGTAGTGTCTATGTAATAGTCAGCGTGCTCACGAACAGAAGCAAGCACCTCTCTTTCCGTATTAATAGCTCTCTGTAAGCTGCCGTGACTCTGCTCATCGAGCGGATGTCTGCGGCGTGTTTCTTTGTAACGTTTTATTAATACCTCATCACTTGAGTCAAGGAAAAGAATTGAGGTGTCGAGATTGTTGCTTTTCAGATAATTCAAACCTTCATCAAGTTCAAAGAATAGCTCACCGCCACGAATATCTGTAACAATAGCAACCTTCTGCATCTGACCGTTGTTGATGCAGATTTCAGCAAACTTCGGAATAAGCTGTGGGGGAATGTTGTCAATGCAGTAGTAGCCAATATCTTCAAGTACATTTACAGCGCCTGATTTACCCGACCCTGACATACCTGTTACAATAAGAAATTTCATATCCGCTTACATCTCCTTATCCGAAATAATCAACGGCTCACATTCGAGAATATAACCAGTTTTTTCTTTGACTGTATCCTTTACAATTTTAATCAGCTCCATAAGCTGAGAAAAATCTGCGTTACCCTTGTTGATAATAAATCCGCTGTGTTTAGTGCTGACTTCAGCATCACCAACGTGAACGCCCTTTAATCCGCATTGTTCAATCAGCAGAGAAGCATAACTTCCCTCAGGACGCTTGAATGTGCTTCCCGCACTTGGATATTCGAGTGGCTGCTTACTGCATCTGCGTTCCATCAAATCGTCCATTTGTGCTTTAATCTTTTTTTTGTCACCTTTTTCAAGCTTTATAACAGCAGAAAGAATAATTTCACCGCTTTCCGTAAATCGGCTGTGACGATAGGAAAAATCAAGCTTATCAGCAGTGTATTCGGAAATACTACCTGTAACGTCCATAACCCTTACACTTGCCACAACATCCTTCATTTCTCCACCATAAGCGCCTGCATTCATAAATACCGCACCGCCAAGGCTTCCAGGGATACCATAAGCGAATTCAAGTCCTGTAAGTTCGTTTTCAAGTGCAAACTTGCAGAGATTTGAAAGGGAAGCACCTGCCGTACAATAAATAGTAGTATCATCAATAAGCTTTATTTCAGCATAATCCTTGCCCGAAATAAAAACAACACCAGTTACTCCTTCTGAGTCAACGATAAGATTAGAACCCTTGCCGAAAATATAATACTGCACACCAAGCTTTTCAGCAAGCGGAATAAGCTTCACAAAGCTTTCTTCACTGTTAAGCTTCACCAGTAAATCACATCTGCCGCCAATCTTGAATGTGGTGTAATCCTTGAGAACTGCGCCCCTTTCGGTGTAACACCCAAGCGCCGCAGCTTCCGCGGTAATCTGTTCAATTTTTTCATCTAAGCAACCCATAACGTTACCGCCTTTATTTTTTTATAATTCTATGCTAATTAACCGAAAATATTGCCTCTCTTAGCAGTAATGAAAGAATATAGTCTGTTCCAATCCGCATTGACAATCAACTTTTCAGGGAAATCCTGTTCCTTAAGTAAACGAATCGCATTGTCAAAATGTCCTACAAGAGTGCAGAAATGTGCATCTGAGTTAACGACAACAGGCACCTCATATTTCTTGCAGACACGGATAACCTCACGAAAATTGTTTTCCGTGTTCTTCCATATAATAGAGCTTTCGTTTATCTCAACAAGCTTGCCGCATTCCTTGAATTTCCTCAGGCATTTCTCATAATCAAATTCATAGCCCACAGTTGCACAGTGTCCTATAACCTCAACAGAAGGATTTTCCGCAACACCAAGCTAAAGCTGTGTGATTTCAACAGGAGAAGCCTTAGCAAGCTGATTTCTGTGAATTGATGCAATAATCCAGTCCAGCGACTTGCATTCATTCTCTGGAAAATCAATATTACCATCATAATCGATAATGCTTGATTCTGCACCGAAAATAAGCTTTACACCGCAAAGCTCACGGGGAAGTGCCTTGTGTAAATTGTGAAAATGCCATACGTGAGGACCGTCTGTTGAGTTCGGTGTATGGTCAGTAATCGCCAGTGCCTCAAGTCCTGCTTTTTCAGCAAACTGTGCCATTTCAAGTACAGTAGAGTAAGCGTGAGTTGATGCAACAGTATGTGTATGAGTATCTGCAATAATTCGCAAAGGGGTATCCTCCAATCAATAAATATCCCATTTCTTGATAGTTTCCTTGCGGTCCATATCAAGTCCAAGATTGTCAAGAAGCTCCTGAGCAGCGTTGTAGCCCATCTTCTTCTGACGGTTGTTCATAGCAGCAACCTCAAGAATTACCGCAAGATTTCTACCAGGCTTTACAGGGATAGTCGTGCAAGGTACCTTTACACCGAGAATGGAGGTATACTCATTGTCAACACCCATTCTGTCGTAAACCTTCTCGCTGTCCCAAGGTTCAAGCTCAACAATCATATCAATCTTTTCAGTAACCTTAACCGCACCCATACCGAACAAACGACGTGCGTTAACAATACCAATACCTCGGATTTCAAGGAAGTGACGAATATTTTCAGGAGAAGAACCAACGAGACTGATGCTGGAAACACGTCTGATTTCAACAGCGTCATCAGCAACAAGTCTGTGACCTCTCTTGATAAGTTCAACCGCAGTTTCACTTTTACCAACGCCGCTTTCGCCAAGAATAAGCATACCTTCACCGTATACTTCAATAAGTACACCGTGACGGGTAATTCTTGGAGCGAGGTGGAGATTAAGGAAAGCAATCAATGCGGCCATAAAGCTGGAGGTGCTATCCTTGCTGCGGAGAAGGGGAACATTATATTTCTGAGCCATTTCAACCATTTCAGGAAAATAGGGAAGTTCTCTTGAAATGATAAGTGCAGGAATGTGCTGAGCAAAAAGCATATCAAGTCTGTTAAAGCGTGTCTCTTCGTCAATAGTAGCAAGATAAGCAAACTCCATCTTGCCTAAAATCTGGATACGCTCGTTATTGAAATACTCATAAAATCCCATAAGCTGAAGACCCGGACGATTAAGGTCGGTTTCTCTTATCATAAGTTTGGAAGAGTCTTCGGGAAGATAAATAGTTTCAAGATGAAATTCATCAATAATATTTTTAAGTGCAACGGTAAATTTTTTTTCAGCCATAAAAATCATTCCTTTACTTTTCCTATTTTACAAAATGAAAATATACATAATTTAATTATACATAATTTCAGAAAAATATCAAGTAGTATTGCTTTTTATTTTCGTTAAGTAAAAAAATATTTTGTTGTACAAT
>JAFTWI010000153.1 GCA_017465345.1 Oscillospiraceae bacterium | reverse complement strand
TTTACGCCGTATTTTTCGGCAAGCTCCTCCCCTATTTCGTTAAGCTTCGGTGCGTTTTTATATGGGCTGATTGAGAGGGTTGTTGTGAAATAATCACAGCCTAATTCTGCTGCAAGCTTTGCGCTTTCTTCCAATCGCAGGCGGTAGCAGGCGAAGCAACGCTCCCCGCCCTCACGGATATGCTCCAATCCCTTGATGGCGTCATAAAAGCGGTCGGGGTGCCAGCCACGCTCAACAAAGCTGATTTTATTCTTCACGGGAAGCTGGTCGATAAGACGCTTCTGCTCGTCGATACGGTGGAGAAATTCCGCTTCGGGGAAGATATTAGGATTGTAGTAGAAAACCGTTATGGAGAGGTACTGTGAGAGGTACTCCAGCACGGCACTTGAACAGGGTGCACAACAGCTATGGAGAAGAAGCTTGGGTGGATTACTGTTGTTGACTTGCTTTAAAATATTCTGTTGCTCAAGGAAATAATTGCGTTTGCTGTTCATAAATGCTCCTTAATATTGTATACTGCCGTAACGCTTTTTCAGGACAAAATACAAAACGGCTGATGCTATTCCTGCGATAATCATTATTACACTTTGTGCATAAGGCGGTCTGTCAGGAAGCCTTACTTTTGCAGGATTTTCGGGGTCATACAAAAGCTTTACAGGAAGTCCCTCATAATCTCTGCGGTTAATAATACGTGCTGTTTTGTAATTTTCATAATAGTATTCATACTCAACTCCGTCAACTGTATATGTAATATAAGCGTCGAGATAATCATGGCTTTTTCCGTTGATAATATTTACATCTGAAATAACTCCGTCAACCTCAACTGCTGTTTTGACAAATGAACTGTAGCTTACCGAAAGAAATATTCCCCACAAAATGAGAATAACACTTATCGGGATAAGCGCAAGGGTTACATATTTCTGAAAGGTTTCGCTTTCCATTGCTTGACTTAAGAGGCTGTTTTCTTCCATAAAAAATCTCCTTATCTGTAATCATGCACCATTGTATCGGAATATTCGTCAGCTGCAACGCTGTCGAGGTCAACATAATACTTGCTCTTGTCATCACGGTCAACGTAGACATCTACGGTTGAGCCTACCATATAATGTATATCGTCAAGCACCTGCTTAGAGCTGTAGAGATATTTTTCACCTGTATATGGGTCAATCACCTCAACCTCAGCTTTATATGGGTGTCTGTTGTTTATTCTGACAGTTGTTACAGTAATTACGTTGGTAATTGTACCGGTAACTCTGTCGCCGTTTTCCATAAGCTTTTTGCGCTTTCCGCCTGCGGCAACATTTGCAAAGAACATACCTCCACCAACACCGCCGAAAATCAACCCCATAAATACAAGAATTATTGGTGTAATATAATTACTCACACGAACATTACCAGGATTGACAGGGTCATACATTACCTCAATTTCCTTTCCCTCATACATTGATGACGTATATGTATTCAGCATACAGTTATATACCTGTCTGTCGACTCTGTACTCAACATACACATCGTGGTGTGTTGTCCTGTCATCTCCGCTTCCGGTTGTATATCTATCAATCTCAGTTATAACAGCTGTTGTTTTTTCTGCCTTTGCTTCAAACTTTTTTTCTCCCACAAAAGTACAAACACTTGCTATTATCATTATCACGCCAACCAACAAAAAAACTAACCCTATTAAGTTTAATGTTCCTTCTGCGCCTCTTATTTTCATATTCATTCCTCCTGTCAAAATTAAACCGCTATGGTAACAATTGTACCACAGCGGTTTTGCTTTTTCAAGTAGTTTCTTTCTTTTTCCTCTTGGGGAAGGTTTTTGCCATAAGCTCCTTATCGGTCACATAACCAAGGACAAGCAGGATTGTCATTAGTATCCACACAGAAGGCTCGGAAATCATTACTCCGAAGTAGCCGAGCATTGGTGCAAGTACAAAGGCTACGACGGCTTTGCCTATCATTTCTATTACGCTGCTTGCTACGGGTACTGTTTTTCTTCCAAGTCCCTGCAGTGAGCTTCGCATTACGATAAGCACGCCGAGCACGAAATAGAACAGTGTATTCACACGGAGATATTTTGATGCTGTATCAATTATGTATGGCTCGCCTGTTCCTGCGATAAGTTCTACAACGAAGCCTGAGGCGGTATAGCCGATTATGATTGCTGCTACTGACCAAATCCACGAAATGAGGACTGCACTTCTGATACCCGGGAAAACACGGTGAGGTTTATTTGCACCTAAATTCTGGCTGCAATAGGTTGCGCAGGCTGAGCCGAGTGCGCTGTATGGAAGCATAAGGATACTGGATATTTTTCTTGCGGCTGTATGTGCGGCGATTGTATCTGTACCGAAGCCGTTGATTGCACGCTGAAGCACGAGAGAACCGATTTCCACGATGCTGAACATAAGCGCAAAGGAAAGTCCCATTGACATAAGCTGTCCGACCTCGTGGAGGGTTATACGGAATTCTGCTTTTTTCGGGATAAGATACGGGAAACGGATAAGGATATAAATACAACAGAGAATGAACGAGAAAGCCTGTGAGATGATTGTTGCATATGCGGCGCCGTTAATACCCATATCAAGTTTCACGATGAACAGCAGGTCGAGTCCGATATTTATAAATGACGAAATAATCAGGAAAATAAGCGGAGTAAGACTGTCGCCTACTGCACGGAGGACGCCTGCCGCCATGTTGTAAAGCATTGCGGTTGTCATAAACATAAGGATAATTCTTATGTAGCCGTATGCCATATCGAAAATTTCATCGGGTGTATCAAGCAGGTGCAGGAAATATTTCAGAAGAAACATACTCAGCACTGTAAAGATTGCTGATACGGAAAGTCCGAGGATAATTGTACCTGCAACAGAGCGGCGCACTTTTTCGTGGTCACCTGCTCCGAAGTGACGTGCAGTAACAATGGAAAAACCGTTTGTCAGACCTGACATAAATCCGATAAGCAGGTTTGAAACGTAGCTTGTTGAGCCGAGTGAAGCAAACGCTTCAACTCCGATTGCACGTCCTACGATGATTGAGTCAACCATATTGTACATCTGCTGAAAAAGGTTGCCTGCGATAATGGGAAGCGCAAATGCAAGTATTATTTTAAAGGGATTGCCCCTTGTAAGTTCTTTCATATAACAAATCCTTTCTTTTGTAGCCTTAAAAAGATTACATTAAATAAGTCAATTTGTCAATGGAAATTTTCACGGTATTTTATTAATATTTCTGCACAAAATATTGCAGAATACCGATTAATGAAAGGATTTGATTTTATGGCAATAAACAGGGTCAAGACAGTTATTCTCGGTGCAGGAAATGTTGGTGCGGCGGTTGCACATGGACTTGCTCTTGAAAGACTTTGCGGAGAGATTGTACTGCTTGACATAAACCGTGAAAAGGCGTGGGCAGAGGCTGAGGATTTGAAGCACGCGCTGAGCGCAGAGCGAAGCAACATTCGTGTAAAAAGCGGTGGTTATGAGGAATGCGGTGATGCGGATATTGTTATTCTTACAGCAGCACCGAAATATATTCCCGGGCAGAGCCGTCCCGATATGGTTGCAAAGGCTGCAAAAATCACGGAGGAGGTTATCCCTCACGTTATGACAAGGGGCTTCAAGGGATTTTTTATTGTTGTGACAAACCCTGTTGATGTGATTTCCAATCTTGTACAGAAGCTTTCAGGGTTGCCGCCTTACCGAATCATCGGCACAGGTACTTCACTTGACACGGCAAGGCTGAAAATTTACATTGCTGAAAAGCTTAACGTTGACCCGATGAGTGTAAATGCTTTCTGCATGGGTGAGCACGGTGACAGTCAGGTTATTCCTTGGAGTCTTGCAACTGTTGGCAACAAGCCCTTTGCGGAGATTGTCCGAGACAATCCTGACAGGCTAAAGCATTTTGACAGGCAGACTGCTTTACAGGAAATCAAGGATGTTGCTTTTGACATTGCAAACCGCAAGGGCAGCACAACCTTCGGCATTGCTTCGGCGGCTTGCAGCATTGTGAGTGCAATCGTTCACGACAGCAGGACGGTTATTCCTGTTTCTGCTTGGCTTGACGGTGAGTATGGTGAGGGTAATGTTTATGCGGGTGTACCTGCGGTAATTGGTATGGAAGGTGTCAAGGAGTTGGTGGAATACAATCTCGCTTCAGATGAGATGGCGGCTTTCAGGCACTCTGTTTCGCTTATTCGGGAATACGGGAAAAAAGTTGGATTATAAAAAAAGAGAAGCTGAACGCTTCTCTTTTTTATTTTACTTGACCATGTCCTCTATGCTGCCTGTTTTACCAGCAAGACCAAGTGCGGTGTCAACAGGGAGTGAGAAACAGATACCACGGTTTTCGGTAAGGATACCTGCAGTTTCCATAATATTCTGCATAACCTGTTCTCTGTCGTCCTTGCCGACTACGATGAACACAACGTCCTTTTCGGGCTGAATGGAAATGCCGAGAAACTTTGCTGCTTCCTCCCCTCCAAGTCCAAGACCGTGAAGAAGTGTTCCACCTCTTGCGCCTGCTGCCTTTGCGGCTTCCTTTACTGCTTCAAAGCCGCCTCTGTTTACTATTGTTACGATAAGCTCATATTTTGCATCAGACATTTCTATTTTTCCCTCCAGTTCAGGTTTTGTTCCGTTCAGGGCAAAGGCTGTTCCAGATGCGCCTGTAATCGGTATTGTAAAGGCTATTCCCTTTCCCGCCTTGGTAAGAGAAAGCTTGTTGTTGAACACTTCATAAAGGTGCATGACCTTATTATCTGCGACAAATGAAAATGCGGTAACCTTCTTATTCTCGCCAAGTCCGAGATATTCAAGCATTTCCGAATCGGCTGAACCATTACCGTGTGTCAGGAAACGGCATGGCACATTTTCCTGCTGCAGAATATTATGCACGAGTTGACCACAGCTATAATCAGCTATCAAAACCATTGCTTTCATATATGTTACACTTCCTTTCTGTCAAGCAATATTACTGCATCGCAGCTTGCGTCCAGAGTAATCGGGAATACCTGTCCCTCTGCAGGCTGTACCTTTGGTGCAGATTTGAACTTGCTGACAAGTCCAAGAATCTGAATTGTAAGAAGCGGTGTCATTGCAACCATTGCCACGATTCCGAATGCGTCTTCAGCGATGTTTCCGCCAGCTGCAAAGCTTGCACCCATAGCCAGCGGAAGCAGGAATGTTGCAGTGAGAGGACCCGAAGCAACTCCACCTGCATCGAATGCTACAGATGTAAAAATAGGCGGAACTACGCAGGTGATAATAAGCGCAAAAGCATAGCCTGGGATAAGGAACCAAAGGATTGAAATTCCTGTGATGACTCTTATCATTGCAATTCCTACAGAAGCGGCAACACCTATTGCAAGGCTGAGACCCAATGCTTTTGCAGAGATTCGTCCCTCAGTAATAGTTTCAACCTGATGTTTGAGTACGTGCACGGCTGGTTCGGCTGAAACGATAAAATAACCGATTATCATACCGATTGGCACAAGAATCCACGAATAGCCGCTGCCTGCGAGACTTTCGCCGAGGTACTGACCAATTGGCATAAAGCCGACATTTGCGCCTGTAAGGAACAGCACAAGTCCGATATATGTAAATGCGAGACCTACGAAAATCTTAATAAGAGTCTTCTTGTCCAACTTAAGTGAAACTGCGTTGAACAGCAGGAAAAATGCTACAATCGGAATAATTGCGGAAAATACATCCTTCATATAGTGCGGCAAAGCGTGGACAAACTGACCGAAAACTTCTGAAACGGTTTCATAGCTTCCAATTGGAGCGATAGTCTGCTCGGGAGTATCAGTGCTGTTTGCTGCACCCAAAATAAGAACCGTAAGGATTGGTCCGATAGAACACATGGCAACGAGACCAAAGCTGTCTTCCTCAGAGGTTTTATCGCCACGGATTGAAGAAAGACCGAGACCGAGAGCCATAATAAAAGGCACGGTGATTGGTCCTGTTGTTACACCGCCCGAGTCAAAAGCTGTCGGGATAAAGCTTGGTGAAATCAGTGGTGAACAAGCAAAAATAAAGGTTACTGCATACAGAATTATAAACAGCACATTAATTCTGATTTGCAGAAAAATTCTCAGAAATGCAAGCGCAAGGAAAAGTCCTACACCTATACCAACAGACCACACCATAGTTTGTGTTTCAACAATAGGCGTCTGGTCGGCAAGCACCTTTAAATCGGGTTCAGCGACTGTTACAAGAACACCGATTACAAAGCACACAGGCAAAATTATCCATACTTTTTTCAATCGGACAAGCTTTGCACCGATTTCTTCGCCAATAATAATCATTGATGTATCTGCACCGAGAGTGAACAGACCGATACCCACGACGAGCATAACTGTGCCCACAAAAAACATGAAAAACAGCTCACCGCTTACGGGAACTATAGAAATCATAAGCAGGAATACTATCGCTGCCACGGGAAGAACCGACCCAAGCGATTCCTTTATCTTCTCAATAAGATTTTTTTGCACGGCACGCACCTCACATAAACTATAATTAGTTTAATTATATCACATTTTTTCATTCTATGCAACCGCGTATCGGTTAAAATACAGTAAAAAACAGCAGTCCTCACGGACTGCTGTTTGAACACATTAATTTATATGCGGAGATGCGGAAACTGTTTCTATAGCTTTTGTAACTGCTACATCAATATCAATTGTATTCTGATATTTGGTTGTGTCAATTCTGCTGAAAAGCTCACCCTTTACCGAGTTTACATACTTTGGCTTCAAGGTATTGAGTGCCATTGCCATCATATCGTCGATACATTTTTCACACTTGCAGCAATCAAAATCCTCGAGAAGCTTTTCGAGTCTTTCTTCAACAACGGCTTCCATAACATTTACAACTGACATTAAAACATCCCTTTCGCAAAATTAATTAGAGCTGAACGTTTCTGTTAATGATTTCGATACACATTCTTCCGTTATGATAAGGACACTTCCATGGGTTTACCATCTGCACCTTTGGCATTGGCTCACCATCAAAAGTTACCTCTCCCCACCATTCGGAATTATCACGGCTGTCAACCTGCTTTGTTACAATCCAGTTGAAAACTGTCTTTGCAGCGTCAGCAAACTTTTCTTCGCCGCTCTGCTGATATGCGTTTGTGAAACCAACGACGCTTTCAGCCTGTACCCACCAGACACGCTTCTTATCAATTTTTTCATTTTCACGCTCATTGTTTACAGCGCCGTTCTCGTAAGCGATATTAAGGATATTGCCCGAAACTCTGAGATTGATTTCACGCCATCTTGCGCTGAGTGCATCATCTCCCACTATTTCGCAGGCACGGTCAAAGAGCCATGTTGCTTCAATATCATGACCATAGGAATGGATATCACCAATCTGATCGAGATTCTTGTCGAAGAAAACTCTGAGGCAGTTATCATCGCTGTTGAAAATCTTCTTTTCGGAAATATCAAGAAGGAAACGGAGTCTTTCTTCAACCTTGTTCTTTCTCTCATCCTCACAAGCTTCGAGAAGAACTGTATACGCTTCGATAAGGTGGAGAACCGTGTTCATTGTCTTATCAGCCATAAGTCCGTTTTCGGAGAGTGCATCGTTAGGAACGAGCTTCCAGTCGATGGACTGCGCTTCAAGGTAAGCAATTTCGTCTGTGCACTTTTCTTCAACCGTGTTAAACAGCTCAAAAGCAAGCTCCAGTACGGAATTATCCTTTGAAGCAAGGTAGTAAGCAGAAAGCGCATAGATTGCGAAAGCCTGATTGTATGTATGCTTCATTGTATCGGCAGGTTTTCCGTCGTAAGTCATCATCCAGTAAACGCCGCCGTTTTCACGGTCAACGCACTTTTTAAGGAACTCGTAAGCGTGACGGGCATTGTCAAGCATATATTCCTCTTTGAGTGTTCTGTAGCAGGAAGCGTAGAACCAAAGGATTCTTGAATTGAGAATTACGCCCTTATCAGCCTTCTTGTCAACAACGAGGTTGTTGTCCATAAAGCCATAGAAGCCGCCGTTTTCATCGTCACGGAGTTTGTTCCAGAAAGGAAGGATACGTTCTGTCAGTTCTTTTTTACATTCTTGTACCAGCATAAAAAATACCTCGGTTAATATAAATTTGTAACATTTATTCCGTCCGCAGTAAAATATTTATCTGTCCATAAACTTGTTCATAACAAGACCTGTGATGAGCTTTGGATAGAAGTATGTGGACTTCTGAGGCATCTTTTCAGATGCGAGGGCAACATCACGGATTTCAACAACCTTTGTTGGGTTAAGGATAAAGGAGCAGTCTGCTCCGTCGATATCAACAGCTTCGAGAGCTTCCTGACGGGAACGTGTATAGGTAAGGTTCTTCTGATTAGCCATATTTTCCTTGTCGATACCGAAAATTCTTTCAAGAACAAGGCTGTGGAGCACGGAAACATCAAGTCCGCAGTAAGCGTCGGACATATCAGGGAGAAGCTTCTTTACAGCGCCTTCGTCCTTGAGTGTCATAACGTAGCACTTGCCTGCACCTGAATACATAGCGAACGCCTTCTTGCCGTTCTTGTAAGCTTCATTGAGAGCAGCCTGCATACGTTCTTCACCGGGAGCCTGTGCAATATCAAAATATGCCTTGCAATCCTCGATAATCTTATCAGCGTTGAACTCAGGCAGGTCGCGTACAATTCTGTGTGTTGGGAAAACAACAAGACCTGTATTTTCCATATTAACAAGCATCATAGCGATATAACCGCTCTGGTCGCCTGCTGTTGCCTTGCCCTCAGCGCAGAGATGCTTATGGAAGTTGAGAGCTGTTTCGTAACGGTGGTGACCGTCAGCGATATAGAGCTTCTTATCTGCAAATGCAGCTGTAACCTTAGCGATTACGTCCTTATCGGAAACGCACCACATTCTGTGGATTGTTCCGTCAGGATCCTTGACTTCCATATCAGGTGCGCCCTGTGAACAGCCGTCAATAAGGCTGTATGTGGAACCGTCTTCGTCCATATAGAGGGAGTAAATCTGGCTGAAATTGCAATAGGTTTCGCTCATAAGATTAAATCTGTCCTGCTTAGCCTTGGAGAGAGTTTCTTCGTGCGGAAGAACGATACCCTCAGAGAATTCAACAAGCTTAACGAGGGAAACAAAGCCTTTGAGGCTATTGTTTTC
>JAFTWI010000152.1 GCA_017465345.1 Oscillospiraceae bacterium | reverse complement strand
TTCTGAGGAAAGGTTCTTCCCCAGACCCCTTTCCAAAGACTTTTAGTCTAATTTTTCATATAGGGCTATAGCCCTATATGAAAAATTACATTGAAAGTTTTAGGGAGGGAGTTTGAGGGAGGACCCTTTTTCAAAAGGGTCCTCCCTCAATAGATTTCCATAATGTCCTGCAAAATTATAATTTGTCTTTGTGAAAATTCGGAGAAATTTTGCAAAAGCTATTGACAAATGGGAAAAGGCGTGTATAATATAATTAGCACTCAGATAAAAAGAGTGCTAACACAGTGCTAATCCAAGTGCTAACACCTTAGACTTGGGAGTGCTGAAAACTATGTCAGGGGTGATTGAACTGCTGGACGACAGAAAACGCCGTATTCTTGCGGCAATCGTTGATTCGTATATCGTTACGGGCGAGCCGGTTGGTTCAAAGGCAATTGCCTCGCTGCCCGACATAAGAGTTTCGCCTGCCACTATCAGAAATGATATGGCTATGCTGGAGCAGCTGGGATATCTCGAACAGCCACACACTTCCGCAGGGCGAATTCCTACTTTCGCAGGCTACCGATTGTACATCGACGAGCTGATGAACGCTAAAACACTTTCCGACGAGGACAAAAAATTGCTTGACGAGTGCCTCGACGTTGAAGTGCCTACGGCGGACGCGCTCATCGAAAGTGCTTCAAAGGCTCTTGCAGAGCTTACGCACTGTGCAACGGTTGTGAAGAATGTTGCTCCGAAATTCTCGGTCATCACCAAGGTTGAGGTTATCCCTACGGGACGAAGAATGTACGTCCTGCTGATGGTTACTTCTTCGGGCAACATTAAAAATAAAGTCTGTCGACTTGAGTTTGACCTGACCAACGAGCAGATGGAGTTCTTCACCAAGTATATGGCTGAGAACCTGCAGGGCGTTTCAATTGACCAGCTTGATGAAAGCGTTATTGAAAGACTTGTTGCTGCGATGGGCACCTATATGGTTACGCTTGCACCGCTTCTTCAGGGCGTTTGTGAGCTTGCCGAGGGCTTCAGGGACAACGAAATCAAGGTTGCAGGCGAAAAAAATCTGCTGGCAAGGCAGGATCTGAACACAACTCAGCTTATGAGATTTTTCGAGAACAAGAACGAGGTTGTAAAAAATATGCTTGACGACAGCTTCGGTGATTTGCAGGTTCTCTTCGGTGAGGACGGCGGCTTCGTAATCGAGAATTCAAGTATGATTGTGTCGAAAATCAAAAAGGGCGGCAAGACCGCCGGGTCGCTGGGCGTTATCGGGCCTATGCGTCTTGACTACGCTAAAATTATTCCTTATATCGAATATCTGACGGACAGGATTACTAATCTTATTTCGGAGGACGACGATGAGGACGATATTTTTTAAGAACAAGAAAGGAGCGTCCCCGAAAAATGAGTGAAATCGAAAAGGACAGCTTAAATACAGAGGAAGCCGCGGAAGAAGTTGCAGAGGAGACTGTTGAAGAAACAGTTGAAGCTGCTGAAACAGACCCTGCTGCTGAACTGGAAGCAAAGGTTGCGGCACTTGAAGAAGCTGCTGCGGCTGACAAGGACAAATATCTCAGACTGCTTGCTGAATATGACAACTTCCGCAAGCGCTCAATTCAGGAAAAGCTTAACGCTGCACACGACGCTACAGCAAAGGCTGCGCTCGAGGTTATCGCGGTAATCGACAACTTTGAGAGAGCTGTTGCGGCTGACTGCACAGATGAAAACTACAAGAAGGGCGTTGAAATGATTTACAATCAGTTTAAAGATGTTCTTTTTAAACTGGGAGTAGAAGAAGTTGGCGCAGAGGGTGACGAGTTCAACCCGATTTACCACAACGCTGTAAGTCAGATTGAGGACGAAAGTCTCGGCGAGAACGTTATTGCACAGGTTTACCAGAAGGGCTACAAAATCGGCGAAAAGGTAGTTCGTTGTGCAATGGTTGTTGTGGCAAACCCGTGACAAGCACGGGTCCCATAAATTTTGCAAAGCAAAATTTATGGCTCCATGTTTTACGATTTTGCTTTGCAAAATCATAAAACATTTACACCCTCGTTTTTTTGCATTGCGAAAAAATGTCGGTGTTTGTCGGGATAACACAACAATGCGGTTACCCAATTTAAACAAGCATACAATTTGAACTGTATATATAAAAGAACTGAAAGGAAATGATTTATTATGGCAAAGATTATCGGTATCGACCTTGGTACTACAAACTCCTGCGTGGCTGTTGTTGAAGGCGGCAACGCTGTTGTAATCGCAAACGCAGAGGGCGGCAGAACTACTCCTTCCGTTGTAGGCTTTACAAAGGCAGGCGAACGTCTTGTTGGTCAGGTTGCTAAGAACCAGGCTGTTACAAACGCAGGCAGAACTATCGCTTCCATCAAGCGTCATATGGGCTCCGACTACAAGGTTGACATTGACGGCAAGAACTACACTCCACAGGAAATCTCCGCTATGATTCTCCAGAAGCTTAAGGCTGACGCTGAAGCTTACCTCAACGAAACAGTTACAGAAGCTGTTATCACAGTTCCTGCTTACTTCACAGACGCACAGCGTCAGGCTACTAAGGACGCTGGTCAGATTGCAGGTCTTAACGTAAGACGTATCATCAACGAGCCTACAGCTGCTGCTCTTTCCTACGGTATCGACAAGGAAGACAGCCAGACAATCATGGTTTACGACCTCGGCGGCGGTACATTCGACGTATCCGTTATCGAAATGGGCGACGGCGTAACAGAGGTTCTCTCTACAGCAGGTAACAACCGTCTCGGCGGTGACGACTTCGACCAGAGAATTATCAACTGGATGATTGAAGAATTCAAGAAGTCCGACGCTATCGACCTCTCCAACGACAAGCTTGCTATGCAGCGTCTCAAGGACGAAGCTGAAAAGGCTAAGATTACCCTTTCCGCAACTCCTTCCGCTACAATTTCCATTCCTTACATCACAGCAGACGCTACAGGTCCTAAGCACCTCAATATGACTCTCACACAGGCTAAGTTCAACGAGCTTACTTCCGACCTCGTTCAGTCCACAATGACTCCTGTTAAGCAGGCTCTCTCCGACGCAGGCCTCAAGCCTTCCGACATCAAGAAGGTTCTTATGGTTGGTGGTTCTTCCAGAATTCCTGCTGTTCAGGAAGCTGTAAAGAGCTTTATGGGTCAGGAACCATTCAAGGGCATCAACCCTGACGAATGTGTTGCTCTCGGTGCTGCATATCAGGGCGGTATCCTCTCCGGTGACGTTGACAAGGAAAACGCTGTTCTCCTCCTTGACGTTACACCACTTTCCCTCGGTATTGAAACTGCAGGCGGCGTTTGCACAAGAATGATTGAAAGAAACACCACAATTCCTACAAAGAAGTCTCAGGTGTTCTCCACATATGCTGACAACCAGACAGCTGTTGACATCAACGTTCT
>JAFTWI010000151.1 GCA_017465345.1 Oscillospiraceae bacterium | reverse complement strand
GAAGTGCACCTGCGGAGAATTTCCTCGCATTGCTCCATTGGGAGAGCAAGTCTGAAACGTCGCATATCTCTGAACAAAGTAAAATCCTTTCAACAAAAACAGGCGGAATATATCCGCCTGTTTCTTAGCTTAATTTAGAACCGTTAGGGATATCCTTGTCAACAAAGAGCACCTTTGCGTCCTCGCCCACGGAAGCCGCAACAATCATACCGTTGGACTCAACTCCGCAAAGCTTTGCAGGAGAGAGGTTTGCCACAACGATAACCTTCTTGCCGATAAGGTCAGCAGGCTCATACCACTTTGCGATACCAGAAACGACCTGACGTGTACCGAAGCCGTCGTCAAGCTGAAGCTTCAGAAGCTTCTTTGCCTTAGGAATTTTCTCGCACTCCTTAACCTCTGCAACTCTCAAATCAACCTTGCAGAAATCGTCAATGCCGATTGTTTCGGAGATAGGAACAAGATTAGCCTTGTCAGCGTCCTCTTCCTTAGGAGCAGCAGCCATTATCAGAGCGTTAAGCTCGTCGATTTCCTTATCAACATCAATTCTTGGGAAGATAACGTCTCCCTTCTTTACTGTTACGTCAGCAGGAAGCACGCCGTACTCAGCAGCCTTTTCATAAGTAACGTGTTCAGCAGCTGCACCAATCTGTTCCCAAACCTTAGGCATATCTGTAGGCATAAATGCGGAGAGGAGAGTTGTTGTAACACGGATTGCTTCAAGCAGATTGTAAAGAACAGCAGCAAGTCTTGGCTTGTTAGCTTCGTCCTTTGCAAGCACCCAAGGAGTTGTCTCGTCAATGTACTTGTTAGCGGCGGAAACAACCTTGAAGATTTCAGCAAGCGCAACGTTAAGCTGTGTGTTTTCAACAGCTTCATCAACAGCAGGACGGAGTGCCTTTACAGCTTCGATGAGAGCGTCATCAAATTCGCCTGCCTGCTTTTCAGCAGGAAGTGTTCCGTCAAAGTATTTGATAACCATTGCAACTGTTCTGGAGACAAGGTTTCCAAGACCGTTTGCAAGGTCGGAGTTGATGCGGTTTATCATAATTTCATTGGAGAAGGAGCTGTCTGCACCGATAGCCATTTCACGGAGAATATGGTAACGGATAGCATCTGCACCGTAACGCTGTCCCAGTACAAACGGGTCAACAACGTTGCCCATAGACTTGGACATTTTCTGCCCGTTGAAAGTAATCCAGCCGTGTACAGCAAGGTGCTCAGGGAGCGGAAGCTCAAGAGCCATAAGCATTGCAGGCCAGATGATAGCGTGGAAACGCATGATATCCTTAGCAACCATATGCACGTCAGCAGGCCAGAACTTGCTGTAATCATCGTGAGCGGAGTTCTCATAGCCGAGAGCAGTGATATAGTTGGAAAGCGCGTCAATCCAAACGTAGACAACGTGCTTGTCATCAAAGGAAACAGGTACGCCCCACTTGAATGTTGTACGGGAAACGCAGAGGTCCTCAAGACCAGGCTTGATAAAGTTGTTTACAAGCTCGGTTGCACGTGTCTTAGGTCTGAGGTAGTCTGTCTCTGTGAGAAGCTTTTCAATTCTCTCAGCGAATGGTGACATCTTGAAGAAGTAAGCTTCTTCCTTAGCCTCGACAACCTCACGTCCGCAGTCAGGGCACTTGCCGTCAACAAGCTGTGAGTCAGTCCAGAAGCTTTCACAAGGTGTACAGTATTTGCCTGTGTATTCGCCCTTGTAGATGTAGCCCTTGTCGTAGAGTGCCTTGAAGATTTTCTGTACAGCTTCAACGTGGTAGTCGTCAGTTGTACGGATATATCTGTCGTAGCTGATATTCATATAAGACCAGAGATTCTTGAAGATTTCAACAATCTCGTCAACGTACTGCTTTGGTGTAACGCCCTTTTCAGCAGCCTTCTGCTCAATTTTCTGACCGTGTTCGTCAGTACCTGTGAGGAACATTACATCATAGCCCTGCATTCGCTTGTAGCGAGCGATGGAGTCACATGCAACAGTTGTGTAGCAGTGACCGATGTGTGGGTTGCCCGATGGATAGTAAATCGGGGTCGTGATGTAGAATTTCTTTGACATATTATATTCCTCCTAAAAGGTTATTTTACATAAATACTATTATATTATACTCCAAGCTTTTGTATTTGTCAATTTACGGAGTAAAAAAGGGCAAAAAAATAGCAGGACAAACGGTGCCCTGCAAATTAAATAAAATGAGATAAGTAAAATATGTGTAGAACAAAAGAAAGGAGACAACAAAACGGATGTTAAACTTAATTAAAGAAATTAGATGATTTCTAACATCGATATTATTATAACCTATTTTACCAGCTACGTCAACAGGTTTTGGTAACATTTTTGCTTTTTGTATACCTGCACAATTTTCGTTCTTTTTAATTATGCAGTTTGCGGTTTTGCGCAAGAAAAACAAAAAATAAAATAGAATTTACAACGAAATTGACCCGAACAAAGTACAATTATTTTAGGTTGACGACATTTTACTATAAAATGATTATCTTTTATAATAACATATTATTTTGTGTTTGTCAAGAGTTTTCGCGATTACAGAAAATAAATTTTTCGGATTATTTTACAAAATGTATTTTTTCAACACGCCGTATAACATTTGTGGAAAACAAAACTATAACACCGCATTAATCGCCGCACAAAGAATTATTCCCACTGCAGTAGGAATTGCCGCCGCAAGAATCGTCCATTTGAAAGACCCTGTTTCCTTTTTTACCGTAAGGCATGTAGTTGAACATGGAAAATGACAAAGCATAAAAATCATCGTACAGACCGCCGTTGAAACTGTCCAGCCGTTGTCAACAAGAATTGCTTTCAGCGAAGCAAGGTTTTCGTACTCCACCAGCGTCCCCGAAGCCGTATACGCCATAAGCATTATCGGAACAACAATTTCATTCGCAGGAAAACCAAGAATGAACGCAAGCAGAATTACCCCGTCAAGTCCAAGAAACTGCGCAAACGGGTCGAGGAAGTCTGCACAGTGCATAAGCAATGACGTGTCGCCGATTTGCACCGTGCCCAAAATCCATATCACAAGCCCCGCAGGTGCTGCAACAGCAACCGCACGCCCCAGCACGAAAATCGTCCTGTCGAGAATTGACCGCACAATAACCTTTCCAATCTGAGGTCTGCGATAGGGCGGAAGTTCAAGCGTGAATGATGAGGGCACGCCCTTTAATATTGTTACCGAAAGAAGCTTTGACACACCAAAGGTCAGAAGCACACCAAGCACGATTACCCCAGTGAGAATTGCAACTCCCGTGAAGCTTTGGAGAAGTCCTCCCCCTGCCGCAAG
>JAFTWI010000150.1 GCA_017465345.1 Oscillospiraceae bacterium | reverse complement strand
TTGCAGCTTGTATAAATTATTCTAAACCGAAAGGAGCTTTAATATGGCAAAAATTACGGTCAATTTTGAAAAGTGCAAGGGCTGTGCTCTCTGTACAACAGCTTGTCCGAAGAAAATCGTCGAACTCCAGAAGGAAAAACGTAACCGCAAGGGCTACTTCACCGCTGTCTGTATTGACGACTCACAGTGCATAGGCTGTGCAATGTGTGCAATGATGTGCCCTGACTGTGCAATCGTTGTTGAAAAGTAATTTAACTCAAAATTTTGTAAGGAGTGAGTATTTTGGAACGTAATCTTATGAAGGGCAACGAAGCTCTCGCTGAAGCCGCTATCCGTGCAGGCTGTAAGTGCTTCTTCGGTTACCCAATCACACCTCAGACTGAAATTTCTGCATACCTCGCTAAGCGCTTCAAGCAGGCTGGCGGCGTATTCCTTCAGGCTGAATCTGAAATTGCAGCTATCAATATGGTTCTCGGCGCAGCTTCCACAGGCGTGCGTGCGATGACTTCTTCATCTTCTCCAGGAATTTCCCTGAAGTCCGAAGGTATCTCCTACATAGCAGGCTCTGACCTTCCATGCGTTATCATCAACGTACAGAGAGGCGGCCCAGGTCTTGGTGGTATCCAGCCGTCTCAGGCTGACTACTGGCAGGCTACAAAGGCTCTCGGTCACGGTGACTTCCACCTTCTCGTATTTGCACCAAACTCCGTTCAGGAAATGGTTGATACAGTTACAAAGGCATTCGACCTCGCTGACGAATACCGTATGCCTGCAATGATTCTCGCTGACGGTCTCCTCGGTCAGATGATGGAACCTGTTTCCTTCCCTGAGATTGCTGCTAAGGAAGTTGAAAAGCCTTGGGCTGCAAACGGTCACGGCAACAAGCGTGAACACAACATCATCAACTCCCTCTTCCTCCAGCCTGACGTTCTCGAAAAGTCTGTTAAGGACAGATTTGAGCGTTACGCTGAAATCAAGGAAAAGCACTCCGATGCTGAGCTCTATATGACAGAGGACGCTGAGGTTGTTGTTACAGCTTACGGCGCAACAGCTCGTGTTGCTAAGGCTGCTGTAAATATGGCTCGTGAACAGGGCATCAAGGCTGGTCTTATCCGTCCTATCACACTCTGGCCATTCCCTGTTAACCAGATCAACGAGGGCGCAAAGAACGCTCACACTATCATCTGTGCTGAAATGTCAATGGGACAGATGGTTGACGATATCAAGCTTGCTGTTAACTGCTCCAAGCCGGTTGAGTTCTTCGGAAGAACGGGCGGCGTAATCCCTAAGCCTTCCGAAATTCTTGACGAAATCAAGAAATATGCTAAAGGAGGTAATCAGTAATGGCAGTTGTATTTGAAAGACCAAAGTCATTTGCAGATATTCCTCTGCATTACTGCCCTGGCTGTACACACGGTATCATTCACCGTCTTGTGTGCGAGGTAATTGATGAAATGGGCATCGAGGGCGACACAATCGGCGTTTGTCCTGTTGGCTGCTCCGTTATGGCTTACGACTACTTCACCTGCGATATGATTGAAGCTGCTCACGGACGTGCTCCTGCAGTTGCTACAGGTGTTAAGAGAACAAATCCTGACAAGTTCGTATTTACATATCAGGGTGACGGTGACCTTGCTGCTATCGGTACTGCTGAAACTGTACACGCTGCAACAAGAGGCGAAAACATCGTTGTTATCTTCGTTAACAACACTACATACGGTATGACAGGCGGCCAGATGGCTCCTACTACACTCCCAGGTCAGGTTACACAGACAACTCCTTTCGGACGTGACCCTAAGCTCATGGGTTACCCTGTAAGAGTTTGTGAAATGCTTGCAACACTGACAGGTACTGCTCTTGCACAGAGAGTTGCTGTTGATACAGTTCCTCACATCAGAGAAGCTAAGAAGGCAATCCGCAAGGCTTTTGAAAATCAGCGTGACAAGAAGGGCTTCTCTATCGTTGAAGTTCTTTCAACTTGCCCAACAAACTGGGGGCTTTCCCCTGTTGACGCTCTCAAGCGTCTCAACGACGAGATGATTCCTTACTACCCACTCGGCGTATACAAGGACGGCAACGCATTTCCTGAAAAGGAGGGTGAATAATTATGACACATGATATTCTCCTCGCAGGCTTCGGCGGACAGGGTATCCTTTTCGCTGGTAAAATCCTCGCTTACTCTGGTCTTATGGACAACAAGGAAGTTTCATGGCTCCCTTCCTACGGCCCTGAAATGCGCGGCGGTACATGTAACTGCTCCGTATGTATTTCCGACAACGAGGTTGCTTCACCACTCGTAAACGAGCCTGAAATCCTTATCGCTATGAACACACCTTCCCTCGAGAAGTTCGTGAACAGCGTTAAGGCTGGCGGTACAATCGTTGTTGACAGCACAATGGTTGACGCAACTGTTGAGCGTACAGATGTAAATACATACTACATCCCTGCAACACAGCTTGCAACTGACAACGACCTTCCTGGCGGTGCAAACATTATCCTTCTCGGCAAGGTATTCAAGGAAACAGGTATCGTTTCCGCAGAAACCTTCAAGAAGGCAATCGAAAAGGTTGTACCTGCAAAGAAGGCTGCTCTCGCTGCAAACAACCTCAAGGCTGTACAGATTGGTATGGACTACAACGGTTAATGAATAATTTTTCCCCTGATTTCGGTCAGGGGAAATTTTTTTGCATTTTTTTCAAAAAACTATTGACAAGTGTGTATATGTGTGTTATATTGTGTATATCGTATATATACAATATTTCTCGAGAGGTATAATTATGGATATCATTTTAAGCAATTCTTCCGACGAGCCGATTTATCAGCAGATTATTTCGCAGATCAAATCGCACATTATGAGCGGCGAGCTTGCGGCAGGGGACGCCCTTCCGTCAATGCGTGCGCTGGCTCAGCAACTAAGAATAAGCGTTATTACAACAAAGCGTGCTTACGAGGAGCTTGAGCGTGACGGGTTCATTGAGAACTTCACGGGACGAGGCTGCTTCGTAAAATCACAGAACACGGATTTCCTCCGAGAGGAAAGCGTAAGACAGACAGAGGAGCTGCTGGCAAAGGCCTGCGAAAAGGCAAAAGTCTGCGGACTTACGCTGGAGGAGATGAAGGAAATCCTTGAACTTGTCTATGGAGGCGACGAAAATGGATAATTACGAGAATGCAATAGAAATAAAGGGCTTAACCAAAAAGTATGATGGCTTTACGCTTGACAACGTCAGCTTCAGTGTGCCGAGGGGAAGCATTATGGGCTTCATCGGTCAGAACGGCGCAGGCAAGACCACCACAATCAAGGCGTTGCTGAACATTATCAAAATCAACGACGGCACAATCACAATGCTGGGACTTGACCACATCGAAAACGAGTATGAAATCAAGGAGCATATCGCTGCCGTGTTCGACGAAATCCCGTT
>JAFTWI010000149.1 GCA_017465345.1 Oscillospiraceae bacterium | reverse complement strand
TTGCACGTACAATGTCAAAGTATGACTTTGCGGCAATCCCTGTTGTTGACAACGAAAACCGCCTTGTGGGCATCGTTACATTCGACGATGCGATGGACGTACTTCAGGAAGAAAATACCGAGGACTTTGCAAAGATGGCTGCGGTTATGCCTGCGGAGGACAGCTACTTCAAGACTTCTGTTTTCCAGCACGCAAAGAGCCGTATTCCGTGGCTGCTGGTGCTGATGCTTTCGGCGGCACTGACGGGTATGATTTCTACTCAGTTTGAGGCGCAGATTGCTATGATACCTATGCTTGTATCCTTCATGCCGATGGTAATGGGTACGGGAGGTAACTGCGGCTCACAAAGCTCGACGCTGATAATCCGTGGTATGGCGCTTGAGGAAATCCGCCTGCGTGACTTCTTCAAGGTTATTTTCAAGGAATTCAGGATTGCTTTTCTCTGCTCGGTTGTGCTTGCAATCGTAAACGGTGCAAGAATATGGATTACCTACAGCGACCCTGAGCTTGCGGTTGTTATCGCGCTGTCGATTATCGGCACGGTTATTCTCGCAAAGCTTGTGGGAGCAATGCTTCCTATGGCGGCTAAGGCGGTAAAGCTTGACCCTGCCATTATGGCGACACCGCTTATCACAACGGTTGTGGACTCCTGCTCGCTGCTGATTTACTTCACGATTGCTACTACAATCCTTGCGGATAGATTACAGTAATTTGACCCGCTTCTGATTTGATGTCAGAAGCGGGTTTTGTTTTGCTGTACTTTGTCAATTATATATCAATTGTTGATTTATCGGGAGATATGTGATATAATGGAATAAGTATGTAATATTGCAAGCAAAATACATTTATATAAAGAAGGATTTGTTATGTCTAAAAACTATGACGTCATAATCGCAGGTACAGGTGCAGGGGGTCTTTACTCCGCAATCGATCTTCCTGCAAATTTAAAGGTGCTGCTCATTACAAAGCGTGAGCTTATTCTGTGCAACTCAGCTCTTGCTCAGGGCGGTATCGCAGCTGTTTACAAGCCTGAGGACGACAGCACCCGTCTGCACACAAACGATACTCTCATCGCAGGCGGCTTCAAGAACAATCCCGACAGCCTGAAAATCCTTGTTACTGAGGCTGAAAAGGAAATCGAAAAAATTATTTCTCTTGGCGTTGACTTCGATAAGGACGAAAACGGCAAGCTTCACCGTACACTTGAAGGCGGGCACTCCCGCCGCCGTATTTTCCACCATAAGGACTCCACAGGCTTTGAAATCACAACAAAGCTGCAGGCTGCTGTAAAGGCAATGGACAATGTGGATATCCTCGAAAATGCACTCCTTTGCAGGGTGAAGAAAACCTCTACAGGCTTCTCCGCTGATATCTCCGTAAACGAGGTGCACGAAACCTTCAACAGCCGCTACTTTATAATGGCAACGGGCGGTATCGGACGAGTTTATGATTTCACAACAAACTCCGCAATCGCTACGGGCGACGGAATTGCTCTTGCACACGAAATGGGTGCAAATATCAAAAATCTGTCCCTTATCCAGTTCCACCCAACAGCCTTCAACAACAAACATACCCGTGAATGCTTCCTTATTTCCGAGGCTGTAAGAGGTGAGGGCGCTTACCTGCGCAACAAGGACAAGGAACGCTTTATGCAGAATTACGACGAGCGACTTGAGCTTGCACCGAGAGATGTTGTTTCCCACGCTATTGTAACCGAGGGCAGACGTCTTGATTCGGACGAATTCTACCTCGACATCACACACAAGGACCCCGAATTCCTGAAAAACCGCTTCCCAATGATTTACAAGTACCTGCTTAGTCAGGGCATTGATATGACAAAGGATATGATTCCGATTTATCCTTGTCAGCACTACCTGATGGGCGGTATCAACGTAAATACAAAGTCCATGACCTCTGTTGACGGTCTTTATGCAGTAGGTGAGTGCAGCCATACTGGCGTTCACGGCAACAACCGACTTGCTTCAAACTCCCTGCTGGAAGCCCTTGTTTTCGGCAGACAGGCTGCTGAGGATATTGCTGAAAAAATCGACACCTCGCTCCCTCTTGACCAGCTTGAAGAATACAAGTTTGAGACAAGCGAAAATGCTGTGCCTATCCCTCAGGGCATAAGAACGGAAATCCGTCATATTATGCAGAAATCCTATTTTGTAATCCCCAATATGCAGGGTGCTGTGGCAGGCTTTGAGCGTATCGCTGAAATCAAGCGTATGCTTGACGAGAACGACTATGTCATCGACCACAACTATGTTGAAGCCAAGTCCCTCGCAACAGTTGCGTACCTGATACTTAAAGAAGTAATATAAACAATAAACTCCGTGAAGTGCATCCTTCACGGAGTTTTGTTTATCGGAAGTATTGCAGTGACCTGTTGAGGAAGACCCTTCCTTCAGAAAGGTTTGCCCCAATGGGTTACCGCAATACTTACATTAATCAATATATTCTATTATGAAGGTCAGGATACGGTACTGCTCGTAGAAGCCTGTCCAGCTGAGCTTGATAGTACGTCCGTACTCAAGACTTGCCTTTTCGATAATCGGGTTGAACAGCATTTCGTTGTTCAGGTCATTGGTGCAGGCGATATAAACATCTGTTGTATCAAACTTCACCATTGCGCTTGGCTTACCGTTCTGCACTGCGCTGAGGATAGCGTTTTCCGAGACGGTGAGAAGCTCCTCTCTTGCGGAGATATCCGCACCCTCTCTTGCAAAATAATTTTCCGCCGTACCAAACGCCTGCGGTGCAGTAAACGGACTGCTGTTTATCGTGTGCGTATTTCTTATAACGGCGTCCGTAACCATGAAATACTGATACAGAATAACATCGGGGAACACCTCGTGCAGCTGGTCATCGGACTTATCCCACGTAACATCCACATGGTACCAATTGCCGTCAAGCTTTACCATATTCCACATATGTGCAACGTAGGTTTCGCCTGTTACCAGCACATTTTCAATCCCTGCCAGATTGCAGAGGTACGCAAACGCTTTCGAGTAGCCCTCACAGAGTGCCTTCTTTTCCACCAGTGCACCGTAAACCGTGTCCGAAAAAGCATAGCTTTTATCCGTTTCGCAGTTCAGTATCAGATAGTCGTGGAAAAATTTCAGCTTCTCGTAATCGTCCATATCGGGGGTAAGCTGAGCAATGATATCCTGAGCAGCCTTTTCCGCAGCCATATTCATGCTGCTTATTTCGTCCGCAGTCATACGATAGCCGAACACAACCTCAAACTCGCCGTTGTATTCCGTCCAGTATTTTGCAACATGGGGGAATGCAAGGTTTTCTATTCTTATGGCTTTAAGTATCCTTTCATAAACAGCCGCGTCCATTGTAAGCGGAGTTCTGTCATCAAGAGTTCCAAGCACCTTCAGAATGTCATCGTAAATTATTTTTTCATTCTCCGTAAAGCTGCTGCTGTAATAATTCGTAACCATACCCTCAGGAATGTAGAAATCAGCATAGTCATATTCGGGGCTGTTGTTTTCGGAGGTTTTCTCCTCCTCCACAACATAAGTGCCGTTTGAAAACACCTTGTAGCCGTCATCGTCCTGCTTATCGGAGCAGCCTGTCACAAACAGGCAAACCGCCGCAGCCGCTGCACATATACGCTTATGCAAATTTCCATCACCCCTTTCGGAGAAGAAAAGTTATTCGGTATATTTAAGGAAAAGCTTCACAACCCGTGAATTCTTATCCTGACTGTAGTTTACAGACCTGCAGTCATATTTTTTCTCAGCTGTCGGAAGAGCCTCCTCAAAAATCTTGATAGCCTCCTTCTGAGAAGCGTCAAAAAGTCTGTACACCACATCATCGTACGCTTCCTTTGAAGAGCACTTTATCTGAATTACAAAATCATCTGTCTTGCTTACCTCACCAATCTGATTAATGAGCATAGCCCTTGCATCTGCCCAGTTATCTGCAATCAGACCGTTTTTCACATAGTAGCTGCATTCTTCGGAAACCGCCTCAGGGTAGGTGTAAATCTGCTCATAAACAGTACGGCTGTCCGCAAGCATTTCGTCCGTCACACAGAAGTAGTCATATCTGATATAGCTGCCAACCTCCGACTCTGTTACCGCATATGTCACGTCGATATTATACCACTGACCGTCGATTTTAACCATATTCCACATATGCGCTTCGCCGTCGGCGTCGCCTGTAACGGTAGCTGTTTCAATTCCGACCTTGTCGCAGAGATAGGAAAACGCCTTTGAGTAACCTCCGCAGATAGCCTTCTTATCCACGAACACGCCGTATATATCACGGCAGTTGTCTGCGGTTTCGTCATACACAACCGTAGAAGCGATAGAATCGTGGAAATGCTTCACAATGTCGTACTCTGTCATATCGGGAGTAATCCCATCAAGGATTTTCTTGGCTTCCGCTTCAATTTCCTTCTGCATTTCGAGAATTTTCTCATCGCTGTACTTATAGAAAATGATTGCCGAAGCAAGCTTCTTTGTGGCATTGTTCATTGCGTACTGCATCTTTGTGTCGATATAGAACAAAGCGTGCTCATCGTTGTAAATCTGCTGATAAACCTCGCAGTAATCATCGGCGGAAATATCCATGACCTTTGACAGCGGCACGTCGGTTTTCAGTCTTTCAGCAGCGGTTATGACAGCGTCATAAATATACTGCTGCTTTTCGTTAAGCTGATTATAGCTGTAGGGACGCTGAATTTCGTCAGTGGAATAAACAATTCCGTCAATTGCCGATGCTAAGGTTTCCTCCGTACTGCTTTCAGTCTCAGCAGTGCTTGTTACCGAAGCCGTAGTATCCGAAGGCATTTCGCCGTCGGGGTTTGTAGTCGGCTTCAATTCCATAGACGGGTCATAAGCTGTTGAGCTTGTATGCTTGTCAAGGGGGACGTTTTCAATGTCTGTCGGCACCGTAGACTGAGTCGGCTCAGTGGTAGTCTGTCCCGTTGTTGTAGCAAGCTCCTCAGTTGCAGCTGACGAAGCTGTGCGCTTTGTTTTTTCCGTAGTAACAATTGTAGGCTCAGGAGTTGTGGTTGTAGTCTCCTCCGTTTCGCACACAACCGTAGGCACGGTAGTTTCAAGCACCGTCATCGGGAGGGTATCCTCCCAGTCGGGCTTCTGTCCGTTACGGCAGCCGCTCATAACCATGGCAGAAATAACTGCCACAGATAATATTACGGGTATTTTGCTTTTTTTCATTGAACGGCTCCTTTCTGCATTTCAATAAGTGGCTTGCCACGTCATTTAACATGGCAAACCTGAGCAAAGCTCAGCTCGGGTTGGCTTTGCCAACCTACCATTCAGCGGGGGACATCTTGCCTAAGTTATTCTTCATCGCCCTCATAAATCAACGAGATATGGACGATGCGCAAATCCTCATTATTATGCTTGTAAGCGGAACGGATTTTGGTTCCGTATTTTTCGTTTGTGTCCTCAATAATGTCCTTCATCTCGCCGCTGTCGAAAAGCCTTGCCATAGCCGCATAAAAAGCGTTCTCATCGGAAAATCTGATTTCCACCTCACGCTCGCCCGCAAGGCCCTTTTCCTTTACCTGACTTATGATATTTTCCACGCCTTCCTCAGCGCTTTCAAACATCAGACCTGTGCCGCTGAAATAATTGTATTTTGTTTCCGCACAAACGGTATAGCCATAATAAAGCTCGTCGGTGAAATGGGTTTTGCCCTCGATTTCGGAGTCCTTCACCATCAGGTAATCGTGTCGGATAAAATCGGGAGCATTTCTTGTAAGAATCGGGTCGTCCCATGTGCAGTCGGCATTATACCACTCACCTTCAAGGCGGATTTTATTCCACGCATGGGTACTTCCCTCAGCGTTCGTACCGCAGACGATATAGTTCGGTATTCCTGCCTTGTCGCAGAGAAGTGCCAATGCCGCCGCATAGCCCTCGCACTGACCATAGCCCGTAACGAGAACGCCGTAAGCGGAATTGACGTGCTGTTCCGCAGTTGAGAATTTGCACCCCGTAACGATTTTATCGTGGAAATAAACAACCTTCTCAAAATCGGACGCACCCTCCGGAATACCTCCGAGGATAGTTGAAGCCGCAAAATCCAGCTCCGCACGCTTCAGCTCGGCGTCCTCCTGCTCGTACAGATAATTCAGACGGAGCATAGAAACCTCGCTGTCGGGTGCATAGAAAATATTGCTGAGCCAGAAATAATTTCTTTCCTGCGAATACACAAGCCTGTAAATCTTCCGCACTGTTTCACGCGGAACAGGCGGGTCGAACTTTACAAACTCGTCAAAATCCAGCACCGCTTCCTTCACCCTGTCATAAAGCTCCTTTTCCTCAGGGGAGAGTCTGTCATAAACAGGGGATACAAAGGCTTCCTCCTCCGCATTGTCGGGAGAAACCTCCGTAACTGCCGCACGGGGGCTTTCGTCAACCGCAGTACACCCCGTCAGCAGCACAAGCGACGCCGCAAGAATAAAGCCTGTCAGTTTTTTCATATTCTTAGCTGTAGATAACGTCAAGTTCAATTATGAGCATAGTTTCGTTGCAGACATCGCTCAGACCCTTTACGCCGCTGAATGTCTTTGCATAATCGTTATAGCTCATTCTTGCATCATAAAGCTTGTTATAGATATCCTTTGTAGCAACTCTTACCTGAGCAGTTCTTGAGCCGTCCTTTGCAGCCTTTTCGATTGCAGCCTTGAGAGCAGCCTCAGCAGAAGCAAAGTCATCATAAACAAGGTCATTCTTTATAAAGTAGTTTTCAGCACTTGCTGTACAAGCAGGAGGTGTGAAATATGTAATGTAGCTGCCGCTTGAAGTTTTCTTCTGGCTTACACGGAAGTGGGTGATATTGTGGATTTCGCTGTCAGGAACAAGGAAATAGTTGTAACGTACGTTGCTGTAAACAGGAGTAGAAAGAATCGGGTCGTCCCAAGTAACGTCGAAGTTATACCATTCGCCGTCAACATCAACAACATTCCAAGCGTGAGTCTGACCCTCAGATGTTTCACCTGTTACAACCATACAAGGGATTCCTGCCTTGTCGCAGAGATACTGAACAGCCTTTGCATAGCCTGCGCACTGGATATTGCCCTGTGCGTCACCGCTGCCGAAAGCGTTGTAGATTGTAGCGTTGTAATCCTTGCTGCCGTCTTCCTTGAGCTCAAATGTGGAATTGAGAGCGAGGTAATCGTGGAAAACCTTGAGCTTGTCAAAGGTTGAGGACTTGCCGTTTGCCTCAGCAACAAGCTTATCTGCAACAGCGTCGATGGACTGCTGCATCTGGTTGATAGCCTCAGTATCCTTTGTAAGATAGAAAAGCTTGCCGACCTTAACCTTGGAGCCCATATAGAAAAGCTGTGGCTCCTGATTGTAAACGAGACCGTAAATCTTTACCCATTCCTCAAGACTGTAAGCGTCCTCGGCACAAACCTTGAAGCGGAGGTCCTTGATACCCTGAGCAATCATATCGTAAAGCTCTTTTTCCTTATCTGTAAGTGTTTCATAAGCATAGCGCACGCCGCCGCTGTTGTGGCTTACATTTACCTGCGGCTTTTCTTCCGGAGAGGTTGTTCCTGTGATAGCAGCCAGAATTTCCTCCTCGCTGAGTGTTTCAGTAGGAACAGCTTCTGTTACCGGTTCAGTAAGAACATTTCCGTTTGCACCTGTCATAACCTCGCCGTTTTCACCTGTAACGACAGCTGTTGAAGCAGACTCGCCCTGCTGTGCATCGGAGCCTTCCTCGCCGCCGATAACATTTACAGAAACCGTTGTATCCTCAGCAGCACTGTCATCACCGCCGCTGCAGCCTGTCGCAAGCATTGAAGCAGCCATAAGAACTGCAAGAACAGCATATTTTTTTCTTGTATTCTTCATAACAATTTTCCTTTCACATTTTCAAATAGGCATAGGGGCAAAGTGAAAAACAATCTCCCCGCCCCCGATTAAATTTTATTTATATACGATATCGTACTGGATAACATTGATGTCTTCTGTAAGTGATGTAAGAAGGAGAACCTTGTCAACTTCATCAGAGAGTCCTCTTGCATACTTCTGGAAAGCACCCCAGTAGGATTTGCTTCTGAGAGTTTCCCAGAGTGCGTCATCAGTAACCTGAATATGAACAACGTTCTTGCCAGCCTTTACAGCAGCCTTGAATTCAGCGTACAGAGCATTTGCTGCATCTTCCTCGTTGTCATAAACCTTGTTGTAAGCATTGAAGTAGTAGCAAGCAGACTTTGTACAAGCAGGAGCATCATAAAGGTAAAGCTTGCTTCCGCTCTTTCTCATAGGATTGCCTGGATTGAGGTGAGTATTTTCAATCATCTCATCATTTGCAAGGAAGAACAGGTAACGAACATAGTTTGTGTCATAATCAACGCTTGGGTCACCCCATGTTGTATCAACAATGTAGTAGCCGTTGTCACAGTAAACAACGTTCCATGCGTGAGTGCTGCCTTCTGTGTTGTTGCCGTTTACAACCATGGATTCAAGACCTGCAACGTCGCAGAGGTACTGGAATGTCTTTGCGTAGCCCTGACACTGGAGTGAACCGCCGCCTGTAAGGCTGTCATAAACACTGCATGTTTCGAAGCTTCCCTGAAGTGAGAAGTCGTTGTTCTGGATAACCCAGTCATAGATAGCCTTGTATCTGCTTACTGTGCTGGAGTAGCCGCCTACAACGGACATTACGCCGGAAACTGTTGCATCGATTTCCTTCTGAACGGATTCAGCTTCATCACGGCTGAGAGTATATTCCATCTTGAGGTTGCCTGTAGCAAAGCTGAGGGAAGGATAAGAAAGGGAGAGCCAGAAAAGCTGAGGCTCGTTATTATAAACGATTGTATAAACCTTGTCGATAGTATCGCCGTACATTCCATCAGGAACTTCAGCTTCCTTTTCGAAGTTTTCCGCAGCCTTGACAATATTTGCATAGAGCTCCTGTTCGTCAGCGCTGAGCTGCTTATAAGGATATCTGTCCTTATAATTCTTCTTATAGGAGGAGCTTATAGGCTTGGAAGAAGAGGAAGGCTTTTCATCAGCTGTGATTTCCTCATCATCGTCCTTGTCCTGCTTTGCAGCGGTTGTTGTTGCAGCAGGCTTTTCGTCGGAAACATAGTCGGAGTGAATGAATGTGCCGTCAGCAAGCTTGTAGTAGCCTGTGTCTGTAGCAGCAACTACATTTACTTCTGCGCCGACCTTATACTGATCAACGGATTCGGAGCCTACAACTGCCTTTACTCTTGAATAACAGTTTGATGTAACATAAAGAGTTTCGCTGATTTCAGTTTCATTCCATTCAGTAGGCTTAGCCTCTGTAGCTTCTGTTTCGGAAGCTGCTGTGGTTGTTTCATCACCTTCAGCGGAAACTGTTGTTGTTTCAGCCTCTGTTGTTGTAGCCTCAGTAGTTGTCTCAGCCTCTGTAGTAGTTGTTTCCTCAGCAGTTGTAATCTCAGGAACAGTAGTTTCCTCAGTTTCTGCCATAGTCATCTGAGTAAGCTCAGACATTGCTGTATTAGTAGCTACTTCGGGAAGACCCTCCGCACTCTCATCTGTTTTCTTACAGCCTGCAAGCATTGTTGCAGCCATCAGAAACGCCAGAACAAGACTAATTTTCTTCTTCATTTTTCAAGCTCTCCTTTTTTGAATTTTCATTATTGCCATCATCAAGGTCAATAATCTGCGCCTTGATTTTTGTTATGCACTTATCCTCTGTCAGAAGCACCGTAAACATAACGTTGCCGTATCCGACTGACGGATTTTCGTCCTCCTCGGGAATACGTCCCAGCAGCTCCACAATAAAGCCGCTCATCGTGTCGAACTTATTCTCCTCAGGAAGCTCAGCACCAAGCTTACCCATAATCTCCTCCGGGTCAGCCGTGCCGTCGATTGTGTATGTATCCTCGGAAATCTGAATGATTTCCTCAGCCTCGTCATCGTATTCGTCCTGAATATTGCCCACAATCGTTTCCACAATATCCTCCATTGTCACAAGCCCCGCAGTGCCGCCGTACTCGTCAATTACAACAGCCATCTGCATTTTTTCCGCCGTGAGTCTCTTGAACGCCTCACCGCATGGAACGGATTCGGGAAGATAGATAATATCTCTGACAAAGCTTTTTATGTCAGCGCTTTCCGCAGCCTCCGAGCCAACCAGACAAAGCAGGTCCTTCACGCATATGATTCCCGTAATGTGGTCAACAGTGTCCTCATACACAGGAATTCTCGAAAAGCCGCTGCCGATTGAAGCATTGACAACCTCGGAAACCCCTGCCGTATCCTCCACCGCAACCACATCTGTACGATGCGTCATAACGTCTGAAAGGATAAGGTCGTCAAACTCGAACACATTGTTAATCATCTCACGCTGTGATTCCTCAATAACGCCCGTTTCGTTGCCCGCGTCAACCATAAGGAGAATTTCCTCCTCCGTAACAACATCACGCTCAGCAATTCCGCCCACACCGAAAATCGGGGAGAATACCTTGATAAGCAGCGACGAAAGCGCAGTCATCGGCGTAAGAATTATAACCAGATATTTTACAAAGCTGCCGCAGAAATAAGCCAGCCTGTCGCCGCCCTTTACCGCGATTTTCTTTGGTATGCCCTCGCAGAAAACCGTAATCACAAGCACACTTGCAAGCAAAATAACAATCGCCGCAGACACTGTGAAAATCGGGTCAGCAGCACCGACCTTCTCAGACACACTATTGCCGCCCATCAACCTGTAAAGCAGCATCGCAAACTCATCTGCAAAACAAATCATCGCCAGCCACGAAATTGCAATTGCCGTCATAACCCTGTTTACCGCAAACGCCGTAACCAGCCTTGAAGGCTTTTCCAGCAGCTTCAGAAGCATATCCTTGCCCTTGATTTTCTCCGAAGAATTCCTGATTTTTCTGTCATCGATTTCCGTCACAGCGGTTTCGCACACCGTACAGAAAGCCTTGTAAAGAATAAGCACCAGAATAAGAATAATTCCGGTAAGCCCATCAGAGTCCATAATCAACTTCCTTCCGTAAATAATTGTTGTCATCAGTCAGCGAGGCACAAAAGCGCACAAGCTGACATATTAAAAATTATACAACACATTCACAGAAAAGTCAAGAAAAAGCACCCTACCAAATATTATGAAAAATCGCATTGTCAACCTGTAATTTTTGGTTTATCTGCGACATTTGTCTGTTTTTGTAACCGTATTTTCGGCAAAATGTAAACGGATTGTAATAATTTCATCTGACGGTATCCGATGAAATCAATTCGGAATTAGGAATGCGGAATTAAAATAATTTTTCCTGTCAATACTACCCAAAAACAGAAAGGTTGATTTTATGGAAAAAACAGCTTTAATCCTTGCAGGCGGTGAGGCTTCCCGACTTCGTCCCGCTGCCGACAATCTCCCGAAGGCACTCCTTCCCATATGCGGAAAGCCTTTGCTTGACTACACTCTTGACTCCCTCCGCAAGCAGGACTACTCCGAAATTCTTGTTGCCGCAGACAGGCGCTCTGACGCCCTTTCCGAGCACCTTGCAGGCTGTCACGACGCCGAGTTTCTCCCTGCACCTTTTTCCGAGGGAAATTTCTCAGCTGTTGCCCACGCCGCAAAAATATGCGATAGCTTTATCACCGTCATTTTCGGGGACGTGCTTTTCGACTTTGACATCACTGCGGCGGAGCAATTCCACGCTGCAACAGGCGCAGACGTAACCATTGTGACCTGCCCTGCCGAAACGCCCTCACTCTGTACCCTTGCCGAGGTTGACGAAAACAATCGGGTGACCGCTGTCATAAGCTGTCCCGCCCGTGAAAACTGCCGCTCAGACCTTGCTGTTGCGGGGATTTTTATTATGGATAAGGCTGTTATAGAAAAAGCTGACTGCACCGACCTGCTGACGGAATTCCTGCCGAAAACCATCTTAAACGGCAAGGTGATGAACTTTACATCAGACGGCTTCTTCCTTGATATCGACACCCCTGCCGACCTTTTTTCAGCAGCGGAAAAGCTGTCGCAAGGCGTTTATATCCACCCCTCCGCCCAGCTTGCCGAGGGAGTGAAAATCGGCTCGGGCACTTCAATCGGAGCAAACGTCACGGTTTGCAGGGGAGCCGAAATTCAGGGCGCAATCATTTCTGACGGAGCGTACATCGGTGAGCGTGTAAAAATCGAGGGAGCGTTTGTGGGACGCGGTGCACGGCTTCTTGCAGGTGCGGAAATCCGAGAGGGTGCTGTAATAGGCGACAGGGCGGTTATCGGCGAGCAGTCGGTTGTGCAGGAGTGCACGAAAATCCGAAGCGGTATGCACCTCGACAGCTTTTCCCGTGCTGACCGTGAAGCATTTCTGCCGCTGAAAATCAGCGACGACGGTATCTGCGGCGAAACGGGCAGCTTTATTTCCCCTCAGTCCGCCGCCCTTGTGGGAAACGCCGTTGCTTCTCTCGGAGAGAAAATCGGAATTGCTTTCCGTGACAATCCTGCCTCGGAATGTCTTGCGCTCGCCCTCGCCTCGGGAGTAGCCGCCGCAGGTGGAGAAGCGTGGATTTTCGGTGCTTCAAGCGAGCCTGCACTCTGCTTCTGCACGGAAAAATCAGGGCTTTCGGGGTGCTGTTATATCGACAGCGGCGTAACAACAAAAATCCGCATTTTTTCGGGAGACGGTCTGCCCCTTTCAGCCGTTGAGGAAAGGCTGATTGAAAACAGCCTTAACAGGGGCGCATGCCGCACCGCTTCATTCAACCGTTTCGGCAGAATAAAGGACGTTTCAGCAATGGCAATGCTGTACGAAAACGAGCTGGAAAGAATTGCTCCCGAGAAGCTGACGAAAATCCGTGCAGTGCTGAATACCTCGGGGAAAGCCGTGTCGGATACCTGCGAAAAAATCATCGGCAAAATCAATAAAAAGGACGGCGCACCCGTGGTTTTCCACATCAATTCAAACGGCAGGGGAGTCTCCGCCTACACCGAGGAAACGGGGTATGTTTTCGAGGAAAAGCTGGTGCTTGTGTGCTGCAAAAATCTGTTTGAGCAGGGCAGGGACGTTTCGCTCCCTGTTGACTTCCCCGCAGCAGCGGAAAGACTTGCCGGGCAGTATGGAAGAAGTGTGCTCCGCTATAGCCTCTGCCCCTCCGACGACAGCGATTTTTCAGCACGCAGACTTGCCGCAGAAACACCTTTTGTCCGCGACGGTGCAGCGTTGATTTTCACGGTTCTGGCAGTGCTGGAAAGCAGGGGAATAACGCTGAAGGAAGCTGTTGCGGAGCTGCCCGAAAGTGCGGTGTGCACAAGGTTTGTGCCAATCGGAAAACACCCGTTGAAGCTGATGAAAAACGTTACAGCCGAGAAAAAGGTTTCGGGAGACGGCATAACAATTTCCGACGAAAAGGGACAACTTTTCATCAGACCCGTGAAAACCGCAAAGGGAATTCTGATGCAGGCGGAAAGCTTCTCCATGGAAGCCGCATCGGAGCTCTGCGACTTTTATCAGGACTTGGTTTCAAGGGAGGATAAGTTGTAATTTATCTCACCAACTATAGTGTTCAAATTTTGGGTTCCCAAAGGGGACTGTGTCCCCTTTGGCAGGGTCCTTAGGGGCGGCGCCCCTAAGTCGCTCTCCGCAGAGAGCGAAACACCCCTTGCCTTTCAAAACGGAGAAAGAGGTGAGAAATGCGACAGCATTTCGAGGAGGGGCGAACAAGACCGCCCCTCCTTGTGAGGTTTACTACTATACTACCCTCTAAAACGTTCCAGTGGAACGTTTTAGACGTAGTTTATCTTTAACACTATACGAAAGCAACGGCTTACGCCGTTGTTGGAGAGGTTCTCTCTTGCAGAACCTCTCCCTTTTGAGGCTTACCGCCTCAAAATTCACTCTCCAGAGCGCTTCTAAGCACGCTCTGCGAAAACCAAATGCAAGCGTTTGGTTGCGAAACAGGTATTTCGCCGCTTGCGCAGACCATTCGAAGAATGGTTTTGGCGACTCAGGGACTCCGTCCCTAAGAACCCTGCCAAAGGGAGCTTGCTCCCTTTGGAAACCCGTTATTATGTTTTCTTAACTGGAATTTATTTCCTTAAATCATTGACAAACCATCAAAAATGTTGTATACTATAATGTGATTTATTATGTTCGGAACTGGATAATTTATCCTGCAAAATCATTAGACAGAGTATCCCATCACTTTTACTTTGCAATGCTCTGCCCGAAATCGTAAAATCGTTACATATTTACTATCGAAAGGTTGGTATCAAATTGGCAAAAAACGAAAAGAACAACACCGAAACAAACGCTTACGGCGAGAAAATCGCTCCTAAGAAAAATACCAAGCAGACTGCTGCAAAAAAGCCTGCTCCAAAGAAAACTGAACAGAAAAAATCCGAGCAGAAACCCGATGTGAAAAGCTTCTTCAAAAAGCCTGCTCAGAAAAAGGTTCAGCCTAAACAGAACAAGGCTAAGCAGAATAAAAACAACGCTCCCGAAATCCACCCCGAAACAGGTCTGCCGCTTCATGCTACAAACCACAAGTCCGTGAAAAAGACTCCGCTCCGCATTATCCCCCTCGGCGGTCTTAACGAAATCGGCAAGAATATGACCCTTTTCGAGTGTGCAAACGATATGTTCATCGTGGACTGCGGACTTGCTTTCCCCGACAGCGATATGCCGGGTGTTGACATCGTTCTCCCCGATTTTACTTATGTTGAACAGAATGCTGACAAAATCCGCGGCATCGTTATCACCCACGGCCACGAGGACCACATCGGCGGTCTTGCGTACCTGCTGAAAAAGGTGAACGTGCCTGTTTACGCAACACGCCTCACTATCGGTCTTATCGAGGGCAAGCTCAAGGAGCACGGTATTCTCAACTCCGCAAAGCTTAACGTTGTTACCCCTCGTCAGACTGTGAAAATGGGCTGTATGGCGGTTGAATTTATCAGAGTAAACCACTCTATCCCCGACGCTGTGGCACTTGCTATCCACACACCTGCAGGTATCGTTGTCCACACGGGCGACTTCAAGGTTGACTATACTCCAATCGAAAGCGAAATCATTGATTTGGCACGCTTCGGCGAACTTGGCAACCGTGGCGTACTTGCTCTTATGGCTGACTCAACAAACGCTGAGCGCCGTGGCCACACCGCAAGCGAGCGTACCGTCGGACAGAGCTTCGAACGCCTTTTCGACACGGCAGAGGGCAAGCGTATCATCATCGCTACCTTCTCCTCAAATATCCACCGTGTTCAGCAGATTGTAAACAACGCTGTACGCTGCGGCAGAAAAATCGCTGTTTTCGGCAGAAGTATGCTGAACGTAATCAGCACCGCTATGGAGCTTGGCTACCTTAAAGTGCCTGAGGGACTTTTCATCGATATGAACGAGATAAACCGCTTCCCTGCGGAGAAAATCGTGCTCATCACAACAGGAAGTCAGGGCGAGCCTATGTCGGCGCTGTCAAGAATGGC
>JAFTWI010000148.1 GCA_017465345.1 Oscillospiraceae bacterium | reverse complement strand
TTCAGTTGTAAGCTCAGCCTTTGGAATACCACCATTGTACTTGAGCGCACGGATTGTTGCAACAAGAACAGTACATGATGGTTTCAGAACTGCAAAACGGCACTTGATGTCGAAGAACTTTTCAGCACCAAGGTCAGCACCGAAGCCAGCCTCTGTAATGCAGTAATCGCCAAGCTTGAGAGCAAGCTTTGTAGCACGTACAGAGTTACAGCCGTGAGCAATGTTAGCGAAAGGACCGCCGTGCATAATAGCAGGTGTATTTTCAAGAGTCTGAACAAGGTTAGGCTTGAGAGCGTCCTTGAGGAGCGCTGTCATAGCACCGTGAGCACCAAGGTCACGAGCATAAACAGGCTGATTGTCATAGGTGTACGCAACAAGAATACGTCCAAGACGTTCCTTCAGGTCAGTCAGATCGGAAGCAAGGCAGAGAATAGCCATAACTTCGGAAGCAACCGTGATGCGGAAGCTGTCCTGACGCGGAACACCGTTAACCTTGCCGCCCATACCAACAACAATGTTTCTGAGTGCACGGTCATTCATATCAAGACAACGGTCAATCATAATACGGCGCTGGTCAATGCCGATAGCGTTGCCCTGCTGCATGTGGTTGTCAAGAAGTGCGCAGAGAAGATTGTTTGCAGCTGTGATAGCGTGCATATCGCCTGTGAAGTGAAGGTTGATGTCCTCCATAGGAACAACCTGAGCGTAACCGCCGCCTGCTGCACCGCCCTTGATACCGAATACAGGACCAAGAGAAGGTTCACGAAGCGCAAGTACAGCGTTCTTGCCGATTTTAGCCATGGATTCAGCAAGACCAACGGAAATAGTAGTCTTGCCCTCGCCTGCAGGAGTAGGGTTGATAGCAGTAACGAGAATTAACTTTCCGTCGGGATTGCTGGATTTTTTGGAGAAAAGCTCCTCGGAAAGCTTAGCCTTGTAGTGTCCGTAAGGCTCAATGTCATCCTCGGAAATACCGAGATTTTCAGCGATTCTGCCGATTTTCAGCATCTTCGCCTGCTGAGCGATTTCGATGTCTGTAAGCATTGTAGGTTCCCCCTTACAAATAAATTCGTAATATAAGTATAGCACATCTGAATGAATAAATCTACTAAATAATAAAAAATTTACCTTATAGTGAAAAATTCAGTGTATTTAAGTTGTATTATAAATAAAGGAGATGATTTTGTGAAAAGATTATTATGCGTAATTCCGCTTATCACGGCTTTGCTGACAGGCTGTTCGGCAGAAACAAAAGACGTTACAATTGCTGAAACAACTAATGCACCTGAAATAATTACCACAACCACAGTATCCGAAACAGAATTACCGATTGCAACAAATGAAGTAATAGATACATTCATAGGTTTTCCTCTTTACAGCAATGCTCTGACTTTGAAAGAGCAGCAGCTTCTTGCGGGAAGCGAGGAAGCTTTGGGATTATGCAAATATTTTTTAGGTATGGATGAATGTCTGAAGCTTACCGAATGGGCAGAGAATATCGACCTTGATAAAAACGTTGTTGCAATGCGTGTTTTCACTAACTGCTGCAGTTCGGATAAATTCACAATAAATAATATTTACTCCGAAAACGGGGAAATTATTTTTGACTATGACTTTGAACGTCCCGAAGTTCGTACGGAAGATGAAATCTGCTATGTAATTGCAGGTGTTATTCCCAAATCCGACCTTGCTTTCCTTGAAAATGATGATGAGTGGGGAGTAACCCTTTCTGCCGAATATGACCCGAATACCCATACCGTAAGCGGCAGCTTTTTTCAATGGGGAGAAAAAAATACAACTGAGCTTTTGTCGGGTAGCTGGTATGAGATTGAATTTTATGATGAGGAAAAAGGCTGGTGCAGATTAGAGTACGCTCAAGAATTTGAAGGACGAGAAATATGCTGGACATCAGAGGGCTGGATAATTCCCAAATACGGACAGCGTGCCTTTGAACAAGAGATTTACCTCTATGATGAGCTTGATGCAGGAAAGTATCGAATTGCAAAAAGCATGTTCGACCTGCCTGACCCCGAAAATTCACGCACCTATTACGCTGAATTTCAAGTGGAATAAGTAAATTTCCCTGTAACACTTGACCTTTTCTGCCGAAAGTAGTATACTATAATATGTCAAATATTATATTTTTAAGGTAGGTAATAACTATGTCAAAAACATTCATCGTTGAAACTTCCGCACGTCACGTTCACGTTTCACAGGCTGACCTCGAAATCCTCTTCGGTAAGGACGCTGTTCTCACAAAGAAGAAGGACCTTTCCCAGCCTGGCCAGTATGCTTGCGAAGAAAGAGTAGAAGTTGTAGGCCCTAAGAAGTCCCTTGCTGGCGTTTCTATCCTCGGTCCTGTTCGTCCTGCAACACAGGTTGAGCTTTCCGCAACAGACGCTCGTTCCATCGGTCTTTCCGCACCAATCCGTGAAAGCGGCGACGTAGCAGGTTCCGCAGGCTGTAAGCTTGTTGGTCCATGCGGTGAAGTTGAAATCAGCGAAGGCGTTATCGTAGCTAAGAGACATATCCACCTCACACCTGCTGACGCAGAAGAACTCGGCGTTCAGGATAAGGAAGTTGTATATGTAAAGGTTGATACAGACGGAAGAAAGGCAATCCTCGGTGACGTAGTATGTCGTGTATCCCCATCTTTCGCACGTGCAATGCACATCGACACAGACGAAGCAAACGCTATCTCTGCTACACCAACTCTCGAAGGCGAAATCTTCAGAATGTAATTTGATTTTACATAGTAAAAGGGTATCCGATTTGGATACCCTTTATTTTTTTATAATTCCGCAAACTGTCAGCAATTCACCATCAACATTAAACTGCACATCAAATCCCCCAAAAGCCATCATATAAACACGGTCGGGTGAGTTCTGATACTGCGGACGCGGGTCCTGTGCAAGCACCTCAATAAGTCCCTGCCGAAGTCCATCAGGAACTTGTCCCAGCAACTCAGCAGGGAAGTCCACCTTCAACACCCCTTCTTTCTGCTGTAACGCAAAACCGCCAGTCGCCTCAGGATGGGAGTCGGTGTAACCAAGATACGGCTTGATGTCGTAAATCGGTGTGCCGTCAAGAATATCCGCACCGCTTACATACAGTACAGGACCCTCCGCAGTGTGCAAGTCAATTCTCTCCAACTTAACCGAGGACATACCAATGGGATTAGGACGATAAGGTGAGCGGGTTGCAAAAACACCCATACGAGTGTTGCCTCCAAGACGGGGAGGACGTACCGTAGGAGACCATCTTTCCTGCACCGCCTCGGAAAATTCCCATAGAATCCATAAGTGGGAGTAGCCCTCAATTCCACGAAAAGCTTCAGCAATCCGATATTCAGGCTCAAAAACAATCTCCGAGCAAAGCGATGTCAAACCGCTCTGACGTGGTATTCCGAATTTTTCCGTAAACGGACTTCTTATGTGTGCAATAGTTTTCATTTCCCTCATTGGCTTATAATCTCCCTTATAGCCGCCTCAACACGCTTGACCTCGTCCTCAAATTCTGCCGCAGAAACACGGAAAGCACCGTTGCCGAGAATGATAATCTGCTCCGTCCCGTCAGAAGTCGCAACACGAACACGATGCGACTTGCTAAGTTCGTGCGTAACCTTTTCAATGTACGAGTCAGCCGTTTCCGACTCTTTCGTGTAAACAACGCTTACGTTGTGATGCTGTTCAACCTCACGGTGATGCCCCGAAACCCTGTACGCGTCAAAAACCACAATAACATTGTTCTGTTTAAAGCCCTGATAGTTGCACAAACGGTTTATCAGTGTGGTTCTAGCAAGGTCAAGGTTTTCCTTTGCCAGCTTGTTCAAATCCTCCCAGGCAAAAATAATATTGTACCCGTCAACCAGCAGATATTCGGGACCCGTAGGAAGCGGTTTAGCCTTGTGTGGCTTCTGTTGTGGTACGTGCTTTTCCGTGTGCATAGCATGACGTTCGTCACGTTTTATCTTGCCGTAGGTGCGCTCAAAAATTTCCATAAGCTCCTTGTCCTCGGCAATTCTCGCACGGTAACTGCTTACCTGCTGAACTGTAAATTCCTCGGCAGCGCTTTCCGTACGTTCCTTCCGTCCGCTTATATGAGCGTGTGACGGAACTTCGTCCCACTTTACAACAAACCCTGCACCGTGTGAGCAGAACACGCTGTCTGCCGTGTTTTCAAGGTCAGAGTCGCAATCATAACCGATTTCTTCAATAACCTTTTCAGCATTGTGACAAGGAAAATATCCTTTCAGAATAAGGCTTATGCGCCCCTTGCCGTGAGTGTAGCTGATAACTTCGCTGCGGTAGTTCTGCATCTCCGAAACAGGCGCACTTCCCGTAATAACCGCTGTTTCACCCAGCGTTTCAGGCGGCTCAAAATCCGCGGAAAGCCTCTGCATATCGGACAAAGCACGTCCAACCGACTCAGACGGAACTTCCAGTGTGAAGTTGTACCACGGCTCTAAAAGCACGCTTTTTGCCGAGCGTAATCCCTGACGTACAGCACGATAGGTCGCCTGACGGAAGTCACCGCCCTCCGTGTGCTTGAGGTGAGCACGTCCCGCAATCAGCGTAATTTTCATATCCGTAATAGGCGAGCCTGTCAACACGCCAACGTGCGTCTTTTCTTCAAGGTGCGTGAGAATTAACCTCTGCCAGTTTCGGTCAAGGTCATCAACGTGGCAATCACTTGCAAAATACAAACCACTGCCTCTTTCAGCAGGTTCAAGCAAAAGGTGTACCTCCGCATAATGACGTAAAGGCTCATAGTGACCGATGCCCTCAACCGTGTCAGAAATTGTTTCTTTGTAAACAATGCTACCCGTGCCGAATTCCGCCTCATATCCGAAACGCTCAGCAATAACCGTTTTCAGAATTTCAAGCTGAATTTCGCCCATAAGCTGAACGTGAATTTCCTGTGTCTGCTCATTCCATACAACGTGCAATTGCGGGTCTTCTTCTTCAAGCTTGCGCATCTGAGTAAGCGCTGTGTGCAAATCAGTTTTCGGCGGCAGAATAAGCTTATAGGTCAGTACAGGCTCAAGCAGGGGAGTATCAGCATTACTTTCCGCACCAAGTCCCTGTCCCGAATAGCTGTGGGTAAGTCCCGTCACCGCACAAACTGCGCCTGAAAATACCTCGTCAACAGTCTGAAACTTCGTGCCCGAATAAATGCGTATCTGATTTATTTTTTCCACGCCAATAACTGAGCGTACCTTTAAACTACCACCCGTAATTTTAATGTGTGTAAGACGTACATTTTGCTCCTCAGTAATCTTGAACACCCTCGCACCGAATTCAGCAGGGTAATCCTTTTGTTCAGCGTAAAAATCCAATCCCTTGAGGAATTCCTCAATACCGCTTATTTTCAGCGCCGAGCCGAAAAAGCAGGGGAATATCTTTCGCTCAGCAATCGCCCTGCGTAAGCTTTCAGGGGAAACCTCACCGCTTTCGAGGTACTCCTCCATAAGCCTTTCGTCGCACATCGCCGCTTCCTCGTAAAAAGCGTCACGGTCACGGCTTGCAGAAAAGTCGATGCAACCACTATCCAACCGATTGCACAAACCACCCATAAGCACAGATGGCTCATAGGAGGAAATATCCATCTTGTTCACAAAAATAAACGCAGGTATCCTGTATCTCGTCAGCAACCGCCACAGCGTTTCAGTGTGACTCTGTACGCCATCAGTGCCACTAATAACAAGCACTGCATAATCAAGCGCCTGCAAAGCACGTTCCGTTTCAGCAGAAAAATCCGCGTGTCCCGGCGTGTCAAGCAAGGTTATGTCGCAATCACCATACCGCATAACAGCCTGCTTTGAGAAAACAGTAATACCACGGCTTCGCTCAATTGAGTGCGTGTCAAGAAAAGCGTCACCGTGGTCAACCCTGCCAAGCTTTCGAATTTCGCCCGCCGAGTAAAGCATAGCCTCCGAAAGAGTAGTCTTGCCCGAGTCAACGTGGGCTATCATACCGATTACCAATCGTTTCATTTTATCGTTCCAATCCTGTTTATTTTACCTCTGCAAAGCGCTTCCATACACGCTCCATAAACTCATTATTTTCAATCATAGCAAGAATTTCAGCCTCCGTCGCAAGCTTCGCACCGCAAACTTCGTCCTCCTGCAAAACCACTTCAGTTATGTCAATATCACGCTCATAAATATAAACATCCATAATGTAGTTTGAGTAAACAACCGTGTTCACAAGCTTCAAATCAGCCTTTTCAGCACGAAGTCCAGTTTCCTCCGCAAGCTCACGAACAGCACCGTCAATGCTGTCCTCACCGCTTACAACCGCACCGCCTGTGCATTCCCAGTAAAGCGGATAGCTCGGCTTCTTTTCACTTCTCTGCGTGATAAGATACCGCCCGTCAGATGTCTTAACCCAAATGTCAACCGCAAGATGATAAAGCCCCTCGGGAATTTCGTGTACATGTTCACGTTCAATAATTTTGCCAGTTTTCACTTTATTTCTATCATATAAATCCCATATTTCAGGCATAGAATTGCACTCCAATCACCAGGTCTTTTCAATTATAAGCTCCTCACTCATACCGAGAAACTTCTCACCCTCAAACTCCATTTTCACCACATACGGCATAAAATTCAGTATCCGCATAAAGCTGTTAAAATTATATTCAGGCTTGTAAAAATTGATAATCGTGCTAAACGCCGTGCCGTGCGTGCCAATAACAACCGTCTTTCCTTCGTGTTCAGCGAGCACCTTTTTCAGTGCACGTATATTCCTCTCCTGCACCGAAGCAAGACATTCACCATCCATAATGTGATACTGAAAATCCGCCCATTGCGCCTCAATATATTTCAGAAAATTGTCACCGTGCCAGCCGCCAGCCTCACGCTCACGGAAATCATAGTCCGTAACAATCTCCATTCCAAGCACATCAGCAAGTCCGCCGATTGTGTCCATACTTCGCTTGTACGGACTCGACATAAGCAGATCAATGCCCCTGTCCTTCAGCAATTCCGTAATCCTTTCCGAGTCAGCAAGTCCCTCCGCAGTAAGAGGACGCGTGCGGTCATCGTGTATAGTTTTATCAGGCTTTGCGTGCCGTACAAAATAAATCGTGGTCATAGCGTACCTCCGTAAGTAATATATAGAAATTATACCACACAACACTATGTGAGGTCAACAAAAAATCCGCTGTCAAATAAATGACAGCGGATATATATTACGCACCGTAGTAAGCCTTCATATAAAGTGCCTTAAGCTCTTCAATTCTTGGAAGTCTTGGGTTAGCAGTTGTGCACTGGTCATCAAATGCTCTGTAAGCAAGTGTTTCAAGTACACCCTCATACTTAGCAGGGTCAATGTAGGAACGAGCGTCCTTTTCGCCAGCTTCCTTGATAGAAAGCGGAATACCAACCTCTGTCATAAGCTTTCTTACAGCGTCAGCAAGTGCTTTTACACCCTCTTCGTTTGTTGCAGTCTGTGGAGCAAAGCCCATCATCTTAGCAATTTCAGCGTAACGCTCAGGTGCAACGTAGTGGTCGTACTTTGGCCAAGCGGCAAACTTTGTAGGTGTTGCTTCACCGTTGTACTCGATAACGTGTGGGAGCAGGTAAGCATTAGCAAGACCGTGCGGAATGTGGAACTCACCGCCGAGCTTGTGAGCGAGGGAGTGGTTGATGCCGAGGAATGCATTTGTGAATGCCATACCTGCGATACAGGAAGCGTTGTGCATCTTCTCTCTTGCAGTTGGGTCAGCAGTCTTGTAGGAGTCAGGGAGATACTTGAATACAAGCTTGATTGCCTGAAGAGCAAGTGCATCTGTAAAGTCGTTAGCAAGGATAGAAACGTAAGCTTCGATAGCGTGAGTGAGAACGTCAAGACCTGTGAAAGCTGTGGAAGCCTTTGGTACAGTGTAAACGAACTCTGGGTCAACGATAGCTACGTCAGGAGTGAGCTCGTAGTCAGCGAGAGGGTACTTCATATTCTTTGTACGGTCAGAGATTACAGCAAAGGAAGTAACCTCAGAACCTGTACCGGATGTTGTAGGAATAGCAACCATCTTAGCCTTCTTGCCAAGCTTAGGGAACTTGTAAACTCTCTTACGGATATCCATGAACTTCTGGGACATACCAACGAAGTCAGCGTCTGGATTTTCGTAGAACAGCCACATTGCCTTTGCAGCGTCCATTGCAGAACCGCCGCCGAGTGCGATTACAACGTCAGGCTGGAAGGAGTTCATAAGAGCAGCGCCCTTTCTTACTGTTGTAAGGTCTGGGTCCGGCTCAACGTCGCTGAAAATTTCGATAACAGGCATATTAGCGTTCTTGTTGAGCTGGTAAATAACTCTGTCAACATAACCGAACTGTACCATACCAGGGTCAGCAACAATCATAGCTCTGTGAATTTCAGGCATCTTTGCAAGGTACTGAACAGAGCCTGCTTCAAAATAAATCTTTTCGGGAACCTTAAACCACTGCATATTAACTCTCCTCTTTGCAACCTTCTTTCTGTTTACAAGGTTCTTTGCAGTAACGTTTTCAGAAACAGAGTTCTTACCGTAAGAACCGCAGCCGAGTGTAAGGGACGGAGCCATAGAGTTGTAAACATCACCGATAGCACCGAATGAAGCAGGGGAGTTAACTACGATACGGCTTGCCTTCATAACTTCACCGTATCTCTCAATGATACCGTTGTCGGAAGAGTGAACAACAGCAGTGTGACCTGCACCGTGGAGGAGCATTCTTTCGCACATTTCAAACGCTTCTTCGCTGTCCTGAGCCTTTACAACAGCAAGAACAGGGGAGAGCTTTTCAAGAGCGAGCGGGTATTTTTCAGCGTCTGTGTCAGGAATTTCAACACAAAGTACCTTTGTTTCCTTAGGAATTGTAATGCCGGCCTTTTCAGCAATCTGCCAAGGATACTGACCAACAACCCAAGGCTGAACAGCCATCTTCTTTACATCAATTACAACATCCTGAATCTTCTGGATTTCTTCAGGCTTTGCAAAGTAACAGCCGTGATATTTCATAAAGCCAACAGCTTCATTATAAACCTCATCATCAATGATTGCAGCCTGCTCGGAAGCACAAATCATACCATTGTCAAAAGACTTGGAAAGGATAAGGTCGTGAACAGCCTGCTTGAGATTTGCGGATTTTTCAATATAGCAAGGTGTGTTACCGGGACCAACACCGAGAGCAGGCTTACCTGCGGAGTAAGCTGCCTTAACCATGCCAGGGCCACCAGTTGCAAGGATTGTAGCAACGTCAGGGTGGTTCATAAGCAGACCTGTAGCTTCAACGGAAGGATATTCAATCCACTGTACACAGTGTTCAGGAGCACCAGCCTTAACAGCAGCGTCACGAACAATCATAGCAGCCTTCTTGGAGCATTCCTGTGCAGATGGGTGGAAACCGAAAATGATAGGATTTCTTGTCTTAGCACAAATTATGGACTTGAACATTGTTGTGGAAGTAGGGTTGGTTGTAGGTGTAACACCGCATACAATACCAACAGGCTCAGCAATTTCCATGTAGCTTTCATCAACGTTGTCCTCAATAATGCCAACAGTCTTTTCGTGCTTGATAGAGTGCCAGATGTATTCAGTAGAGAAGATGTTCTTTGTAACCTTATCCTCGAAAATACCTCTGCCTGTTTCTTCAACAGCCATCTTAGCAAGTTCCATCTGAGCGGAAAGACCTGCAAGAGCCATAGCCTCAGTAATCTTGTCAACCTGTTCCTGGTCGAGCTTCATGTATTCTTCAAGAGCGATTTTTGCGTTAGCAACGAGGGTGTTAATCATAGCAGCAGCGTCAACCTTTGTTTCTTCTGCAACGGGAGCTTTCTTTTCCTTTGCCATAATAAAATCCTTCCTTTCAAAACCATTAAAGGTGAATGTGCGATTGGGTTTGAATGATTGTTAAATTTATCACAATCTTATTGTATCATATATAAGCATGTGCGTCAATGAACAGATTGTTAATTTTATAACAATCTCAAATCCGACCAATCTTTTCGCACTTTATATAATAAAGTATACGATAAGTTGTTGATAATGTCAATATGGTCAAAATGCAGAAACTTTATGTTAAAATGACACATTTATACAACAAGAGTAACAATTGATTGTGAAAAACGAATAAAATTTAATGTTTATCGTTAAATTTGTATTGACAAACATAAATTGATGTGCTATGCTATAACCACAGTAAGCTTACCAAATATGATTTGGAGGAATTATTATGAACAAAACAGTAGATATCAACGAACGTACACTTGAAAAGGAAAAGAAGAATTTTTTAACATTTTGTAAGGTTGCAGAAGCGTTTTTGTCATTAATGTGTGCCCTTATGATTATTGCATCGATAGCCATAGCGATAATGATGATTATGAATTTTATAATGAAAAATTCAACAGTACCCAGCAGTAATGATTTTTCAACTCCCGAGGGGATATTCAATGGCATTTACATTATAGTTACATGCATAGGCTTTGCGATTGCACTTAATTTCGGTATCAAGGTATTCGGAACGCTTAAAGATGGCGAAACACCTTTCCGCTACGAAATTGCCGATAAAATCAAAGCTGCGGGAATGACTCTTATCGGAACAGGCATTTTGCACATTATCGGAGAAGCGGTAAATGGCTTTCTCAATTCAATAGGTGTTTTCAATGGCGAGCTTTCAGTAGGTATTGTACTTGACTTTTTTGTTTTGGGTGCAATAATCATCGCCGTTGCTTACATATTCAACTACGGCTGCAAACTCCAGCAAGAGTCCGATGAAACGATATAAGGAGGAAATAAAATGAAACAGCAGAAAACAGTTGATATAGAAAAGCAGAATTATATGATGACACTAAAGCTTTCTCGTGTTGCCTCAATAGTTATGTCCATTGTGATTAGTGTAGCATTGGCAGTTTTATGGGTAGCTTCAATTCAAGAAAAGAAAATCGGATTTGCCGTGCATTTTACCGTGTTATTGGCTCCATTTGCGGTGTCAATGCTGTATTTAACAAAAATCTGCAAAATACTTAAAGACGGTGATACGCCATTCAGACTTGCAATTGCAAAATATATTAATCATATCAGTTTGTTTCTTATGGGCGGCGGATTTATAGGATATTTGATAACTCCTCTTTCCGTTTTGGAGGTGGATTTAGGCGGATTAACATTTGGATTTTTCATAGGTTACAGTGCATATTGTTGGATTGGCACAACCTTAACACTTATTGCATATGCCTTTAAATACGGTTGCAAACTCCAGCAGGAGTCCGACGAAACAATATGAGGAGGAGACCATGGCAATAATCTTACGACTCGACCGTGTAATGGCGGATAGAAAAATGTCCCTGAATGAGCTTGCGGAAAGGGTAGGCATATCCAACGTAAACCTGTCCAACCTCAAAACAGGCAAGGTAAAGGCAATACGTTTTTCAACCCTCGAAGCAATCTGCGAGGTGCTTGAATGTCAGCCGGGGGACATACTTGAATATAAGAAGGATGAATAATTTTTCAATCCTGCACGGTATTTGAACGCTTGTCAAACTTTTTTCCAAAAAGCTATTGACAAGCGTGTTTTTATATGTTATTATTATGTCACACGATATATCGTGACACGAAATATCGCAACACATAATATCGTAACACATAATAGTTGGAGGGTGACAATATGCCATACAATGGAGGACCAATGACCGAAGCAATGTATTATGTCCTGCTTGCCCTTATGAATCCCGGACACGGCTACAGACTTATGAACGCTATCTCCGAAATTTCGGGCGGTCGTGTTTCAATGGGACCTGGTACACTTTACGGAGTACTTACCCGAATGCAGAAGGACGGACTTATCGTTATTGCCGAGGACGACGGAAGACGCAAAACCTACGCAATAACCGACAGCGGAAAATCCGCCCTGAAAGAGGAGTATAACCGTCTTAAAGCTATGGTTTCAGACGGTGCAATAATTGACGAATAAGAGGTGAACATTATTATGAGCATTAAATTTATGAATATCAACAAGTACGAGCCTGCCGCTGACGAAAAGAGATTTGAAGAAATGGCTGCTAAGGGTGAGTTTATTAAGTCATATAGTATGGGAATGGCTTTTTTCAAAAAAGCAGAGCCTCAAAAGGTTAAATACTGTATCGAAGCCAATGTGTTTAAAGCAAGTATGAAAACCCGAAAAGCCTACGCCGAAAGCGGTTGGATATATGCGGCAAGGGGCTCGGATTTTGACGTGTATGTATCCTCGGACGAAAACGCTGTCCCGCTTCACACAGAACGCTCGGAGTATGCACACGTTATTCAGCGTTTCCACCGCACAGCAATGTGGGTGATGATATATTGCTTTATAACAATTTTATGGTGTATTATCGTCCCATTTTATTTTTATCAGTTTATTGAAGCAGGTGTAATTGCTCCGATGCTTTCTTCCATTTGGGATAATGGCTTAGCCTATGCCAATTTAAGTGCATGCATAATATTGTTCGCCGGTTTGATACCGATGACAGGAATATATCTGCAAGATTACACAGAAGCAGGAAAATTCATAGCAGGCTCGATAGAAAACAGCAAATCAGCTGAAAAAGCTATGCGATACAGCAATGTTGCAAAAGTGATTTTTGGGGTACTGTTTACAGCAGCTTTTGCTTTGCTCGGAGCTTCCATATATGCAGTCTGTATTGCCGAAAGCAGGGAAGTGAACAAACTTGATGATGTCCCATCGCAGGCTATAACCCTTGATGAGATTTTCGGTGCAGAGCATATTGTTTATCTTGAAACAGATGAGCTTGCCGATAAGTATATTGACCCCGAAGATAAAGAGGATGCCCGAAAAGGCGGCAAACCCAAAATAGAAGAAGTAACCTCTGATATTTTTACCCATTATTCTTATTGGCAGCCTGCCGCTTATATTCCTGAGGGTGAAAAATACGGTGACAGGACACTTTTACAAGGTACGTACACCGATTTTAAAAACGAGTTGCTCGCAAAGCGATGTGCAAAGGAATTTATGCAGAACATACCATTATTCTTTGGAGCAGACGAGAGCGCGGAGAGGGTTATTCTTGACATTACAGGTACAGAATTTGATAGCGCAGAGTACGCAGTTGACAAAAAAGACAGATGCTATTTTGTATTGCGTGACGGAAATATTGTCTATACCCTTACAGTTTATATTCCCGATAATCTTGATACTACACCCGAAGAGATTTTTAATTGTATACATAAATAACAAAAAGGAGAAGCACTACGCTTCTCCTTTATCTTTTTAATATTTCATTCCTTTTTCCACAAGCGCCATAATCTCCTCGTGAGTAGGCATAGCAGGTATCGCACCAACCTTTGTGGAGCTCAGTGAGCCGCAGGCATTTGCGTAAATCGCAAACTCACGCAGGTCATCCATATCAAGCTCGTCCATTGTCTTACCCGACTTGATAATTCGCGAGATGAACGCTCCGAAAAAGCTGTCGCCTGCACCAAGAGTATCGATTGTTTCCACATCAAAAGTAGGGAAACGCTCAATGCCTTTTCTTGTAGCAATGATACAGCCCTTTGCGCCCTGAGTAATGCAAACAACCTTAACACCCTCATTCAGCAGCTTTGCAATAGACGGGAGCAGGTTACCGCTGTCAGTGATAATCTGTAATTCAAGCTCCGATACTTTTATAATATCAACATAGCGAAGCACACTTCTCATTGCCTTTACAGCCTCAGCTCTCGATGACCACAGATGCTCACGCCAGTTAGGGTCATAAGTGATGATTTTGCCCTGCTGTTTAGCATATTCAACCGTATTTATTACAGCCGACTTTGAAGGCTCAGACGTAAGCAGAAGCGCACCGAAATGGAGCAGCTTGCAGCTGTCAATCAGTTTGAGATTAACCTCGCTGTAGCTGAGGTTAAGGTCAGCACTGTTATTTCTGTAAAAAACAAAATCACGGTCGCCGTCCTCATTTTTGCGGACGAATGCAAGGGTAGTCGAGTAACCCTTATCAAGCTTTACGCCCTTAGTGTCAACACCCTCATTTTCAAGGGTTTCCTTCAGATATGTTCCGAACATATCCTTGCCCATCTTGCCGATAAAGCCGCTTGATACGCCAAGCTTTGAAGTCATAACCGCAACGTTTGCAGGCGCACCGCCGGGATTCTGCTTATAAAAAATGTCCCCGTTTTCTTCGGTAACAGCTGTAAAGTCCACCAGCATTTCACCGATTGCCATAATATCAGGCATTTGTAACCCCTCTTTCAAAATAATACACCATTATGAATATTATAGCATATTTTTCAACAATTGCAAGGCTTTTTCGTGATTTTGCCAAAATAATTTATGCGGATTGCGCAACCTGGTCAGGATACTGTGCAAGAATTTCGAGAATTTTGTCATAGCTTTTCACAAAAATATCTACAGCGTGAGGAGCAAACTGTGCACCCTTCTGCTTTACAATTTCAGCATAAGCTTCCTCAGGCGGCCAACCATCCTTGTAGGAACGCTTTGAAACCAGTGCATCAAATACGTCCGCAACCGCAACAAAGCGTGAAATATAGTCGATATCTTCACCCTCATATCCGAGATAGCCTCGGCCGTCCCAACGTTCGTGATGCTGTAAAGCAATTCTTCTTGCCATCACCATAACCTCTCCTGGAGAGTTGCGGAGAAGCTCTTCACCGAAGGTAACATGGCTCTTGATTACAGCAAATTCCTCAGGAGTAAGCCGTGAAGGCTTTTCAAGAATTTCAGGAGGAATCATAAGCTTGCCGATATCGTGCATCATTGCAGCAAGAGCAATTTCATTGCATTCCTTTTCAGAGTAGCCGTCATAAGCTGCCATAATCTTCATGTACTCGGAAACACGCTTAACGTGCTGACCTGTCTGACGTGACTTGGATTCGGAGATTTCAGCAAAGGAAAGAATAATCGACTCCTGAGTCTTGAAGATATCGCTGTTCATCTTAGTTTGTCTGAGAGCAATGTTGATATTGTTATAAAGTATGTCAAGAGTGTTGTGCAGAAGAGTATCTTCCGAATCAACAGGAAATTCAAGCGAAATGTAACATAGCAGCTCTTCATGGTCATAAAATGTCATGCCTATTCCCGTGTCATGTACCTGAATATCGTCCCATACCTTCTGACGCATAATAGGGTAAATGAATTTTGTATTCGGAAGAACAGTTTCAAGGCTTCCGTCCTTTGCAATGCAAGTGCCATGTGTAAGATTGTTATCAAGGTAGTGGAACACGCCGTCTTCACCTCTGAAACCTACAACAGTAACAGGCGCTGAGGTGTTTCCTTGCATTTGGGTTGTTACAGTGTAAACAGCATATCTGATAAGGCTGGCAAGCTCAACCATATCCGTAGCACCGTAAAGTGAGCGTGATACCTCAATAACTGTATCAAGACCCTCCTTGCTTCGTTCAATTTCAGCGTTCTGAACATTGAGCTTTTTGAATAAACGCTGAGTGATAATACCGAGCACAAAGCATATCAGCGCAAATGTGCAGTATATGAACAGTCTCGGTAAAAGTCCGTATACGATAATTGCGTGCAGACTTTCAAGCGGGTCATCGTCCATAACTGAAATAAAAAAGCTGATAATGTGTGAAGCAGTCATCAGGAATACAGATGAAATAGTAGTGAATAAAGTAAGCTTCGGGTCGAAATACATCACCGACATAATAAGCGGGAAAGCCAGCATCATGACCATGTGGTAAGTAAGTACACTGTACGCAAGATTTATAGCAAGTATTGCGCATATGATAACAGCATACTTCATCCAGTCTTCATATTTTTTTCGTATCAGCAGCGCCGCCTTCGGAACGCAGAAGATGATTCCGCAAGCAAGTGTTACAATGGTGAAAGCAGTTTTGTTTATGACGAAAATTCCCGTCTGATTAAGTATCCAGGAAATTGCGAAAAGCCCGATACAAAAAATCAGCGAGTTGGACAGAAACCGTGTAGTGCTTTCATCAGAGTTTTTTAATATATCGTTGTTCATTTAAATCCTCTTTTTCTAATAAATGATAAAGTTAATGTTTTGACACATAATATTATATCACATATAATGTCGGAATGCAAGTATATTTTTAATTATATACAATTATTTCACAAACTCCTGTGTCTTTCTGTATAATGCAAAAGCTTAATTTTACATGCTTGGTTATTGTTTAGAATACTTTTGACATTTTACCATACGTTTTGTGCGAAAGAAACAATATGTTGTGTTAAATATGAAAAAAATATCAATATATTGATAAATATTGATTTGCCACTTGTAACTCGGATTAAAATGGTGTATAATTTATATGGGTTTGAAATGGTTGATTTTTTGAAAGGATTGAATGTTTATGAAGCCTATGGAACTCCCTTCCCAGTGGGCGGGATTTAAACTCGGACGTTGGAGCAGCTCAATCAACGTAAGAGATTTTATTCAGAATAACTATACGCCGTATGATGGCGATTCATCGTTCCTTGCTGAACCTACAGAAACTACAAAGGCTCTGTGGAATGAAGTGCTCGATTTGTTTCAGAAGGAACGTGAAGCCGGCGGCGTTCTTGATATGGATACAAAAATTATTTCCACAATTACTTCTCACGGCGCAGGTTACATAAATAAAGACCTCGAAAAAATTGTAGGTCTCCAGACGGACAAGCCTCTGAAGCGTTCTCTCCAGCCTTTCGGCGGAATCAGAATGGCCCAGAATGCCTGCCGCGAAAACGGTTATGAGGTTGACCCCGAAGTTGTGGAAATCTTCACAAAATACAGAAAAACTCACAATCAGGGCGTTTTTGATGCATATACTCCCGAAATGAGAATGGCAAGAAAATCCGCAATTATTACAGGTCTTCCCGACGCTTACGGCAGAGGACGTATCATCGGCGACTACCGTCGTGTTGCACTGTACGGTGTTGACAGACTTATCAAGGATAAAAAGCATCAGATTGATACATCTCTTGTGAGAATGACATATGAAAATATCAGACTCCGTGAAGAGCTTGCCGACCAGGTTAAGGCTCTTGAGGAGCTTAAGGAGCTTGGCAGCATCTATGGCTTCGATATCTCAAAGCCTGCCGCAAATGCTCAGGAAGCTGTCCAGTGGCTCTATTTCGGCTATCTTGCAGCTGTCAAGGAGCAGAACGGTGCAGCAATGAGTCTCGGACGTACTTCTACATTCCTTGATATCTATATCCAGCGTGACCTTGAAAGAGGTATTATCTCCGAATCTCAGGCGCAGGAGCTTATAGACCACTTTATTATGAAGCTCCGTATGGTCAAGTTTGCCCGTACACCTGAATATAACGAGCTTTTCTCAGGCGACCCGACTTGGGTAACCGAATCAATTGGCGGCGTTGGTATCGACGGACGTACACTCGTTACCAAGAACAGCTTCCGTTATCTCCATACACTTGAAAATCTCGGCAGTGCTCCTGAGCCTAATATGACAGTGCTCTGGTCTACAAAGCTCCCAAGAAACTTCAAGGTCTACTGCGCAGAAATGTCTATCAAGTCATCTTCAGTCCAGTACGAAAACGACGACCTTATGAGAACAGTCCACGGTGATGACTATGCAATCGCTTGTTGCGTATCCTCAATGGTTGTGGGTAAGGAAATGCAGTTCTTCGGTGCAAGAGCAAACCTTGCTAAGTGCCTCCTCTATGCTATCAATGGCGGTGTGGACGAGCGTCTTAAGGAGCAGGTAGGTCCTAAGTACCGTCCTGTAGCAGGCGACTATCTCGACTACGATGACGTAATGGAAAAGTACGAGGACATGATGGACTGGCTCGCATCTCTCTATGTAAATACACTTAACGTTATTCACTATATGCACGATAAGTATAGCTACGAAAAGCTTCAGATGTCCCTACACGACAGAGAAGTAAAGCGCTACTTTGCAACAGGTATTGCAGGTCTTTCCGTTGTAGCTGACTCACTCAGCGCAATCAAGTACGCTAAGGTAAAGTGTATACGTGACGAAAACGGAATTGTTGTTGACTATGAGGTTGAGGGCGACTTCCCTAAGTACGGTAATAACGACGACCGCGTTGACCAGATTGCTGTCAATATCGTCCGTAAGTTCATGGATAAAATCAGACGTCACCATACATACAGAAACAGTATCCCGACTATGTCAATTCTCACCATTACTTCCAACGTTGTTTATGGTAAGAAAACAGGTAACACACCTGACGGAAGAAAAATCGGCGAGCCTCTCGCACCTGGTGCTAACCCAATGCATAGACGTGATACTCAGGGCGCAACAGCTTCTCTTGCAAGCGTTGCAAAGCTTCCTTTCAAGCACGCTCAGGATGGTATCTCCAATACATTCTCAATTGTTCCTGACGCACTCGGCAAGGATAACGCCGTGTTTATGGGCGAGCTTGACCTTGACAGACTCAGCGAGGAAGTGAATAAAAACTAAAATACGAAAGGACGGTTCTATGGATAACAAGGTAAACGAACTTGTGGATATGCTTGACCGTCTTATGAGTGAAGGCGGCGGTCACGTCAATATTACAGCTTCCGATGAAACCGATGAAATGACCGTGAAAACATATCGAAGCAGCGATTGCGGAACAGGTCAGAAAACCTGTTGCCAGCCAACGCTGAATAAAGGTATGGATTACGATGATGAAGACTTTGATTATTGAAGAAAGGATTGGTATTATGGCAAATAATCAGCAGGTTGACAACCTTATCGAACTCCTTGATGGCTATGTCAGCAAGGGCGGACATCACCTCAATGTAAATGTATTTTCCAAGGAACTTCTTCTGGACGCACAGGCTCACCCTGAAAAGTATCCTCAGCTTACAATCAGAGTTTCGGGATATGCCGTAAACTTCAATAAGCTTACAAAGGAACAGCAGGACGACGTAATCTCCAGAACATTCCATAAATCTATGTAAATAAAAGGGGGAGCGCCTTCAGGGGCGTTCCCTTATCGTATATGTGAGGAAATCAGATGAACGGATACATTCATTCAATTGAATCCTGCGGAACAGTAGACGGCCCGGGAATACGATACGTAGTGTTTATGCAGGGTTGTCCTATGCGGTGTAAGTATTGCCATAACCCTGATACATGGGCGTATGAAGGCGGCAAAGAGGTTACTGTCGAAGAAATAATGTGCGGCTGGGAAAGCTGCAAAGAATTTTTGGGCAACGGCGGAATAACCGTAACAGGCGGTGAGCCGCTTATGCAGATTGAATTCGTTACAGAGCTTTTTGAGAAAGCGAAGCAAAGGGGAGTTCATACCTGCCTTGACACCTCGGGAATAACCTTCAGCCGTGACGGTAGAACCCTTGCGCAGTTTGACCGCCTGCTGAAAAGTACGGATATAGTAATGCTGGATATCAAGCATATAGACAATGAAAAGCATATTAACCTTACAGGGCAGGAGAATACCGCTGTTCTTGATTTTGCGCAGTATATCAGCGAAAAGGGCATAGAACTCTGGATTCGCCATGTCGTTGTTCCGAATATAACCGACAACGAGGAGTACCTGCATAAGCTGGGATACTTCATCGGCGGCCTGCGTACACTTAAAGCGCTGGACGTGCTGCCGTACCACGATATGGGTAAAGCCAAGTATGAACAGCTTGGAATTGAGTATCCATTGAGCGATACACCGCCCCTGACAAAAGCTGAGGCAGCAAAGGCTCGTGACATAATTATGGAAGGAATAAAATCACGGCTTCGTAACACGATTTCGTGATAAAAATAGAAAGGACGATTTTACTATGAAAATTGCAGTAACATATCAGAATGGAGAAATCTTTCAGCATTTCGGTCACACCGAACAGTTTAAGCTTTACACTGTTGAGGACGGAAAAATCGTAAAGGAAGAGGTTGTTCCAACATTGGGCAGCGGTCACGGCGCACTCGCAGGCTTCCTTACAATGAACGGAGTTGATACCCTTATCTGCGGAGGTATCGGCGGAGGTGCACAGACTGCCCTTGCCGAGGCAGGTATAAAGCTTTACGGCGGAGCGACAGGAAACGCTGATTTTGCTGTAATGTCCCTGCTTAACGGCACACTTGGCTTTAACCCCAATGTTCAGTGCAACCACCACAATCACGAACACGGCGAAGGACACACCTGCGGCTCACACGGCTGCGGAAGTCACAGCTGCCACTAAAAAGAGCAAACAAAAAGGGTACCGAAAATTGAATTCGGTACCCTTGCTTTTTATCCTCTGTATTCCTTGCGGAGAAGCTCATTTTTCTTGTCCCAAAGCTGCTGTGAAAGGTCAACATAATATTTGTGCGGATTTTCAAAACGCTTTACTTCGTCCCAGATAGTGTCAAGCTGAGCCTTGCAGTATTCACGGATATCCTCGGTTGACGGACGGTCGTAAATACATTCTCCGTCCATAAAGATAGGCTCCATAAGACGTACAGCACTGAAATGCTCAAGGAACTTGCGCTTGTAGGTGTATTCGGGGTCAAAAATTTCATAAGGCTTTGTGTCATCAATAATTTCACCACGGCAGGTCAACACGTCAGCAATCGCCATGCCTGTTGTAGTGTCAAATAAACGCCATACTTCCTTGAAGTCAGGATTTGTAATCTTCGTCACGTTCTCGGAAAGCTTGATTTTCGGTACAATTTTATCGTTCTTTTCAATAGCAACAAGCTTGTATACACCGCCGAAAACAGGCTCGGATTTGGAGGTTATCATTCTCTCACCAACACCGAAGCTGTCGACCTTTGCACCCTGCCTGAACAGGTCGCGGATAATATACTCATCAAGAGAGTTGGACGCAACAATCTTTACATCTGAGAAGCCCTCATCATCAAGCATCTGTCTTGCACGCTTTGAAAGGTAAGTAATATCACCGCTGTCAATACGAATACCAACAGGCTTGTGTCCCTTTGCACGCAGTTCCTTAAATACTGTAATAGCATTCGGTACACCCGATTTCAGCACGTTATAGGTGTCAACCAGCAGAGTAGTGCTGTCAGGATAGCACTCAGCGTAAGCACGGAATGCTTCAAGCTCGCTGTCAAACATCTGTATCCAGGAGTGAGCCATCGTACCAAGAGCAGGCGTCTGCATTTCCTTGTCACAGATTGTGCAGGCTGTACCGCAGCAGCCTCCGATGTAAGCTGCACGAGCACCGTAAATTGCACCGTCAAAGCCTTGCGCACGTCTTGAGCCGAACTCCATTACAGGACGTCCCTCAGCCGCGCGGACAATTCTGTTTGCCTTTGTAGCAATAAGACTCTGATGGTTGATGCAGAGAAGCACCATAGTCTCAACAAACTGTGCCTGAATAGCAGGACCACGTACCGTTAAAATCGGTTCATTAGGAAATATAGGAGTACCCTCAGGAACAGCCCATACATCACAGCAGAACTTGAAGTTGCGGAGATACTCAAGAAATTCCTCGCTGAAAATTCCCTTTGTGCGAAGAAAATCAATGTCGTCCTCCTCAAATTTCAGAGAGTTGAAATAGTCGATAACCTGCTCCAGACCGCACATAATCGCAAAACCGCCGCCGTCAGGAACGCTTCTGAAAAACATATCAAAATAGGAAATAGTTTCGCCCATTCCGTTTGCGAAGTAGCCGTTCGCCATAGTCAGCTCATAAAAGTCAGTGAGAAGCGTCAGATTTCTTTTATTCTTATCCATTTAATAATCCCCTTGATAATCCTTTATTTTATTTCTTTCACAAATTTAATTCCGCTGTCCTTCATAAGCTTATAAGCAGCAATATTCATAAAATCAGCATCGTGATTTGGTGCATCATATGTTTCAACAGCATTTACAGGAATGTAAATATCAATGTTTCTGTTCTGCTGAGTGTACCAGGTTTTCAGTGTAAGACAGAACTGCATAACGCATATATCTGTACAGTCACCCACAACAATAAAAGTATTGGTTGTAGGGTTCTGAATTAAGCATTGTTTAAAAATCTTTTCGTGGAAGCCGTTAGTGGAATTCTTTTTCATCAGGAAATAACCGCCGACCTTTTTAAGCTCGTCAACAAGCTCACTTTCGGAGGTGTTTTCGATACAGTGTGGAGGGAACGAAGCAAATTCGGAGCAGTCCTCCTTGTGGCAGTCGGCAAACGCAACAACAGGAATTTCAGCCTTGTTGCATTTTTCCATAAGATTTGCAACCTCAGGAATAATTCCTTCAACCAAAGGAGAAGCCATAGCTCCCTCACGGATAAAGCCGTTTACAACGTCCACAACAATAAGTGCGGTTTTTTCGGGTGCAAAATCTGAAAGTGACATAGAAGAAAGACCGTTGATTTCGTTGATGAGTTCAATGACAGCATTTTTGCAGTTGTCAGGGGTCTGAGCAGAAAATTTTCTCATAAATATGCACTCCTTAAAAAATAATCAGCAGATGAAAAAGCTGTTAAATATATTATAGTATAAACTTTATGTCAAATCAATATAATTTTTGAAAATGATTGAAATTTTAGGTAAAATCGGTTATAATTTATGAAGTCATTTGTTGAATTATGTCTGTAATTTTTTGTGAAAGAATGTGACAACGTGAAAAAAATATTTTCAGCAGTTTTATCTTTAGCTGTTGCAGCAGCTTTTACTTCCTGCGGAAAGCCCGTTGAGGACGTCCCCGCAATGGCTACAGTGGCTTCGGTATCTGGAACAGCGGAAACAACCGTAACAACCGTGACTACAACCGAAGCAACAACCACAACAACCGTTGTAACCGAGCCTGAGCCTGAGTTTGCAACTGTAAATATTTCAGCAGTAGGGGATAACCTTATCCACTCCAGCATATATAATCAGGCGGCTGCACGCTCAACCGACGGCGGTTATGATTTTGAGTACGCCTATGAAAATGCCGTGCCGCTTATCCGTGATGCAGATATGGCAATCATAAATCAGGAAACTCTCATCTGCAATGACCAGTACAAGCCCTCAACCTATCCACGCTTCAATAGTCCCGTTGCACTTGGCGACCATATGCTGGAAATCGGTTTTGACGTGTTCACTATTGCAAATAACCATACCCTCGACAAAAACGAGGACGGCCTGATGGCATGCCTCGATTACTGGGACAGCCGTGAAAACGCAATTGTAGCAGGAGCATATCGTAATGCCGAGGACAGAGCAAATATCCGTACAGGTGAGTTTGATGGGATAACCTTTTCATTCCTTTCGTATACTGAGTATCTCAATGGTCTGTATCTCCCAGAAGGAAGCGTTATGGAAATCGGTGATGCTTTCGATGTTGAAACAATCATAAAGGAAATCACCGCCGCAAAAGAAATTTCCGACGTATGCGTGGTAGCAATGCACTGGGGAGTTGAAAATTCCGATGTGATCAGCGATTATCAGCGTTCAACCGCAAAACAGCTTGTTGACGCAGGTGCAGATATCATTATCGGCAACCACCCTCACGTCCTTCGTGACATTGAAGAAATCGAACGTGAGGACGGCTCAACTGCTTTGTGTGCATATTCCCTGGGAAATTTCATTTCCGCACAAAGCGTGGGACAGAACTTAATCGGCGGCGTGCTGAATTTTGACGTGACAATGCGTGTGGATGAAAACGCCGAAGAAAATCAGCGTCCCATTATTGACAATATTGAATTTATCCCTGTGATAACACATTATGATGGAAACTATCACGATGTGCGTATCTATCCGCTTGATATGTATACCAGAGAGCTTGCCGAGTCACACGGAGTAAAAACAATGAGCAAATTCGGCTATGAGTACATATTTGAAGTGCTTGATAAAAATATCAGCGATAAGTATTTCGATGCCGACAAATATTATATTGCAGAATAATTACAATTCGGAACCAATTTGGGAAATCTCTTGAAATAAATGGTTCAATACGCTATAATTATACTATGTTGATATTTATAAAATTCATGAAAGGAGTGTGCATCTGTGGTAAAGAAAATTTTCAAAGCAATATGGCATTATTTCCGCAAGCTTGATAAGCAGCTTTTTGTTGCAGTTTGCCTCGTTTCAGGATTTTCAGTGCTGTTGATGTACTCTCTTGTTCAGAATGGTGTAACCTCAAAGAATTCCCAAATGTATAAAATACAGCTTATATGTCTCTGCGCAGGTGCAGTTGTAGCTCTGGTTATGTCTGCCCTTGACTATCATAAGTTTACAAAGCTATGGTTTCTGTACGGACCGGGTGCGCTGGGACTTACTTTGCTTACCTTTACCTCGCTGGCGTATAAGCCTGTAGAAAGTGCCGATGACGTGGCATGGATTGACTTGGGCTTTACAACGCTCCAGCCGTCGGAATTTCTGAAAATAGCATTTATAATGACATTTGCCCTTCACCTTTCAAAAGTAGGGGATAAAATCAATCATCCGATGAATACCATACTTCTGTGTATTCACGGTGCAGTGCCGACTCTGATAACCGTTGCGCAGGGCGACGACGGTACAGCAATCGTATTTTTTGTAATGTTTGCCTGCATGATGTTTGCGGCAGGCCTTTCATGGAAGTATATACTGCCTTGCTTAATTGCACTTCCTTTTGCAGTGTGGGTGTTGTGGACGAAAATTATGCAGCCACACCAGAAACTGCGTTTTCTTGTGCTTTTTGAGGAAGAGCCTATGAGCAACCCCGAATTTGCGGATATCGCTTATCAGCAGTACTGGGGCAAGCTTGCCCTCGGTTCGGGACAGCTTTTCGGAAAAGGACTTTTCGCTGAGGAATATGTCCACGTCCCCGAGGTGCAGAATGACTTTATTTTTACCTATGTGGGAAAGTGCCTTGGTTTTCTCGGCTGTATTGCTCTTGTGTCAGTACTTGCGTTTATTTGCATGAAAATTCTCGTTGACAGCAGAATTGCAAAAGACGAACTCGGCAGAAATATCTGTGTAGGCGTGTTCTCACTGATGTTTATCCACTGCGTACTTAACCTCGGAATGGTTCTGGGAGTTCTCCCCGTAATCGGTGTACCGCTTCCGTTTGTAAGTCAGGGCGGCTCAAGTATGGTAAGTATGTTTGTATGTATCGGACTCGTAATGAGTGTTTACGCACACTCCGAGAAAAATTACCGCGTGTTCTATGACGCAAATTAATCGATTGGAATACCTCTGATGGAAAATAAAAAATTTATCGGACCCATACTGATTATAACCGCAGGTGTGCTATGGGGGCTTATGGGTCTGTTTGTACGAAATCTCGACAGCTTCGGAATAACATCAATGCAGATTGTCGCCCTCCGTGCAGTTTTTACAGCAATTATGATGGCGGCTGTCACGCTGGTTTATGACCGTAAGCTATTTAGAATAAAGCTCCGTGATTGGTGGTGTTTTTTCGGTACAGGTATATGCAGTATCGTGTTTTTCAACTTCTGCTATTTCCGCACCATAACCCTCACTTCGCTTTCAGCAGCCGCTGTACTTCTTTATACAGCACCCGTTATGGTAATGTTAATGTCAGTTTTTCTGTTCAAGGAAAAGCTTACCGCAACGAAAATCATAGCCGCCGCAGTTGCTTTTGCAGGCTGTGCATTGGTAACAGGAGCCGCAGACGGCAGCCTTGCTCTCAATGCCGCAGGTGTGCTGACAGGACTTGGTTCAGCCTTCGGATATGCGCTGTACACAATTTTCGGCGAGTACGCCTTGAAACGTGGCTATAACAGCATCACAATAACGCTTTATACTTTTGTTTTTGCTTCAGTGGGCGTGCTGCCATTTGCAAATCTGCCCGACCTTGCGGAAAAAATTGCTGATAATCCGCAGATTATCGGCTGGGGAGCAGTCCTTGCGCTGGTGGTAACTGTCCTGCCGTATCTTGTATATACGCTTGGACTTCGCACTGTCGAAGCAGGCAAGGCTTCCGTTATGGCAACGGTCGAGCCTGTTGTTGCAACTCTTGTTGGAGTAATAGCTTTTGCCGAGCCGCTTAGTGCTTCGGGAGTAATCGGAATAATACTTGTGGCGGTTTCGCTTGCAATGTTGAACATAAAAATTAAAAAGGAGAATAACATATGAAAAATATCGACAATATGCTTATCAAGCTTTACGGTGAAAAAATGCTTTCCGCTCAGCAGGAGCGCTATGCAAAGGCTGAAAAGGCTTTTGAGGAGCTTTTCGGTGCAAACGAAAACCTTATGATTTTCTCAGCTTCGGGACGTACTGAGGTAGGCGGCAACCATACCGACCATAACCGAGGAAAGGTTCTTGCAGCAGCCGTAGGACTTGACGTTATCGCTTTTGTTGTACCTACAGACGATGGAATTATCACCGTAAAATCTGAGGGCTTCCCTCAGGATACAGTTGATACTGCTGACCTTTCCATTAAGGAAGAGGACAAGAACACATCCGCCGCACTTATCAGAGGTGTTGCCGACGGACTTAAAAAGGATGGCTTCAATATCGGCGGTTTCAAAGCGTACACTACCTCAAACGTGCTCAAGGGCAGTGGTATTTCTTCCTCCGCAGCATTTGAAGTTCTCATCGGAACAATCCTTTCCCATCTCTATAATGACGGCAAGGTAACTGC
>JAFTWI010000147.1 GCA_017465345.1 Oscillospiraceae bacterium | reverse complement strand
TTGAAACGCTTGCAGTACAGGGCTATACCGATATTGTAATTTATACAGCTGACGCATACTTTGCAGGTAATCCCGCACGCTCGGTTAATATGCGAATGATTTGCGAGGACGGTTATAAGGGTACAATCAGAATGAGCGATGTGAACATTTTTGGTCTGGAAGGACCTGTTCTCACTCTGGGTAAAAAGTGCGATGTTACTCTTGAAATAAGCGGAAACAATACATTCAGCTATGAGGGCATACGAGTTCCTGAGTCAAGTAAATTCACCCTTAAGGGTGACGGCGACCTGAAGATTGACGTAAGCAGCGATGATGGTACAGTATTCGGCGGAAACTACTTCCAGGATTTCGGTGAAATCTATCTTGAGCATACAGGAAACCTCAATATTTATGCTGAAACAACAAATATTGTTGCTATCGGCGGCAGCGTCGGCGGAGAGAATTCGCTTATTGATATTTCTGCAGGACATGTATTTGCTGAGTTAAGAGGCGTAAACACAGTGGGTGTAGGCTCTGTATCAGGAAATGTTATTGTTAAGCTTCACGGTGAAAAGGTATCCGTTGACAGTGCAGGAAGAAATGTTGTTGCTGTTGGTTCAATGAACGGAAAGACTACTGTTGAGTGCGAAACAGACGTATTTACAGCGTGCGCAGGTGACAGATGCTGTGCTGTCGGAACTCTTGACGGCGGCTGCGGAAGTGTTGTGCTTAATAAGGGTAAGTATGAGCTTTCGGCAAATGCGAAGAATGCTTCTGTAATCGGTGCTGTAAACGGAGATGTCAATGTTACGATTAACGGCGGTGAATATGTACTCAGCTGTGAGGGCAATGATGTAACAGGTATCGGTGGAAAACAGAGCAGAGGTAATATTGAAATAAACGGTGCAAATATGAAGCTCCATACTGCGGCATCTGCTGAGCTCGGTATAGGTACAGCTGAAGGAAAGGTTGTTATTTCCGCTATTGACATTATTTATGACGGCAGAGGAAAAATCAACGCTACAGCTTCAAACGGTGAGCCGCTTGATATTATAAGCATAGGTGAAAACCTTGTTGAGCTTCATCACAAGGCTGTATAATACGTTGCATAGTGCGCTATGTAAAATAAGAAAGAGTATCGGGATTAATCTCGGTACTCTTTTGTTTTTATTTACATCAAACACTTGAATTGGTATGTAAAATCTGCTATAATATACACTTGTTGCAAAAGAAAGGAAATGAAAGTATGAACTCGGATAAATTAACTTTTAAAGAAGGTCTTACCGACGGGATTCCTATCGGGCTCGGATATCTCTCGGTGTCATTCAGCTTCGGTATAGCTGCTGTTTCACAGGGTTTACCATGGCTTGCGGCTACAATAATTTCAATGTCCAACCTTACCTCAGCAGGTCAGGTTGCAGGTCTGAGCATTATCGCTTCAGCAGGTACACTGCTGGAAATGGCGCTTGCTCAGCTTATAATAAATATGCGTTATGCACTGATGAGTCTGTCGCTGTCACAAAAGCTGGACAGCAGCTTCACAACTCCGCACCGCTTCCTTGCGGCATTCGGAATTACTGATGAAATTTTCGCTGTATCAGCAGGTAAACCTAAAGATGTCACGCCTCAGTATATGTACGGCTTGATTTTGCTGCCGTTTATCTGCTGGAGCAGCGGCACTTTGCTGGGTGGTATTGTGGGAAGTATCCTGCCCGAAATGCTCTGCTCAGCGCTTGGAATAGCAATCTATGGAATGTTCATAGCTATATTTATTCCTCCTGCAAGAAAGTCAATAGGTGTGTTTGTAACGGTTGTGATTTCGGCAGGAATGAGCTGTTGTCTGGAATTCATTCCGCTTTTCGACAGCGTGTCCTCGGGCTTTGCAATTATAATCTGTACGCTTGCCGCAGCAACAGCAGGTGCGGTTTTCTTCCCAAGGAAGGAGGCTGACGAGGAATGACAGGTTCACTCGCTTTATACATAGCAGTAATGGCAGGGGTAACATACCTTATAAGAATGCTGCCGTTTGTGATATTCAGAAAGAAAATCAAGTCCCGCTTTGTCAAGGACTTCCTCTACTATGTCCCGTATGCAGTCCTCGGTGCAATGACAATTCCTGCAGTATTCTTTTCAACGGGCAATGTTATCTCCGCAGTTGTGGGACTCGCAGCTGCTCTTGTTCTCGCATTCAAGGGCAAGGGACTCCTTCCCGTTGCGGCAGCAGGGTGTATAGGAGCCTTTGTGGCAGAGATAGTGCTGAAGCTGATATAATTTCAGAAAAACTACCGATTTAATATAAAGTTCATAAAATGTTAAATAAAAAACTATAAAGTAACTCCAAAACCTGCCGATATATATAACAGAAGCAAGGAGAACAGACAAAACAAAGTCAAGATTCTCCAGAAAGAAGTTCAATAAGAACTACTTCTAAGTTTCAAAGGAAATTGAAATTTCCGAGATGCGCATTAGGAAAAAGTAAATCACCCGATGAAACAACAAAATAACAGTGCGAATGGATTTGCACTTAAAACATTTACAGGAGGTAAATTTTATGGTAGTACAGCATAATATGACTGCGATTAACGCTAACAGATACTTAGGTATGAACAACACAAAGCTTGGCAAGTCTCTTGAAAAGCTTTCTTCCGGTTACGCAATCAACCGTGCAGGCGATAACGCTGCAGGTCTCGCAGTTTCCGAAAAGATG
>JAFTWI010000146.1 GCA_017465345.1 Oscillospiraceae bacterium | reverse complement strand
CAATGACGGCGACACAGGTATGTTCGGTGAACTTTACAACGCACTCATCAACGGCACAAGCTGGCACAAGCCTGACCACTACTTCCTGCTGACTGACCTTGAGGGTTATGTTGACACCAAGCTTCGTGCGCTTTACGATTACAAGAACCGTGAAATGTTCTCCAAGAAGTGCTGGATGAACATTGCTACAAGCGGCAAGTTCTCCTCTGACAGAACTGTTAAGCAGTACGCTGAGGAGCTCTGGAAGCTTTAATTTCAATACTATGCAGGGGCGGATTCTATATCCGCCCTTTATATTAATTTGTAAATCTCGGGCAGATATGGAATCTGCACCTACATAAAAACCGTACCCAATAGGACACAATAATCCTATCGGGTACGGTTTTTCTATTTCTACATATTTTACTATCTGTATTATTTAAGCGCAATTATACAATATGCTACATATATTAAACAAACTTTGTTTCTCTTGTAGCAGCACGGACTTCCATAATGCCTGTGTCAGCGTGGAAAAATACAGTTCGTCCGAAATTCTGTCCTGTTTCCTCTGCAACAATTCTTATTCTGTATGCGGAGAGGATTTTCTTTACAGCTGCAACATTTCTTTCACCGATGTTGAACACGGCAGAATTGACGCTGAACATCTGCGCTCCGCCTGCAATTTTAGCAACAAGACGTGTTGTTGAAGCACCCTGCAAATTCATATCCTGAATAAGCTCCATAATTCCCGTATCGGCATAGCGGCGCTTGTTGTCAACGCCCTGCACTGCCTCTTTACTGAGGGGGAGCATTATATGTGCCATTCCGGCAATTTTCTTTTCCGGGTCATAGAGGCAAATTCCCACGCAGGAGCCAAGAGCATAGGTTACAAGCGTATCGGGAGCCTTTACGACGTTGAGGTCGGCAATTCCGACTGTTACATTAGCCATTTATATACTCACTCCCAGTCTTGTGAAAAGCGTTTCGAGAGAATGCATTTCGGGAACGAGTATCATATTGCTCTTGATTTCGCCGTCACCGATTACAAAGCCGTCGTCAATGAAAAGAACCTTATTTCCTACCTGTGCAAATTCTACGGCAGGAACGCTGAGGATTGCTCCGACCATATCTACTGTCATATTAGGAACGGAAATATCAATCATCATACCTGTAAGCTGTGAAATGGCGTTTACATATGAAGCAGCCATGATGTTGCCTACCTCGGAAATAAAGGAGGTTTCCATCTCATTCATATTTGTAAGGTCTTCAATTTCACTTCCGAAAAGAGTGCTTGTCATTTTGCTTGCGAAGGAATGCTGAAGCACATACAGCATCATACCTGTGATGTCACCCTTGATACCTACAAGCATACCGATTGCAACATTTTCGGGACCGCCAAGGAAGTTGACTGCCTCGCTGAAATCGAGCATTTTTACTGATGGCACTGTAATATCCGTTTCACACTGGATAAGCTCAGCCAAAGCACTTGCTGCGTTACCCGAGCCGATATTTCCTATCTCTTTAAGCACGTCAAGATGCATATCCTGAAGCTGCTCTACGTTATTTATTGACATACTGCGTTAATCCTCCTGTATATTAATGGGGGTATCACTGTCTGAGATTGTTTACGATATCTTCAAGACGGTCGTGGGTCTTGACCATATTGATATTGAGCTGGAAAGCACGCTGGAATTCGATAACCTTTGACATTTCGTTTGCGACATTTGTTGAAGAAGCTTCAAGGTAGAACTGTTTCTTGCCTGCGTCTGTATTTGCAGCAGCAGGTCCGCTTGAAGCGTTTGCTTCGAAATAGTTATCGCCAATCTGGTCAAGTCCGTAAGGGTTTTCGAATGTATAGACGCCTACCATATTTGCGAGGGCTGTTGCGTCGATATCATTTTCCGTCCCCTCTACGAAAGGCACCTGAATTCTGTTGCCCTCATAGTCAAGGACGTAAGCACCGTACTCGTTTACCAGCTCCCAAGGTGCAGTTTCGCTTTCTCTTGAGATATAGAATGCGCCGTCCTTGGTGTAGTTTACATTGCCCTCAGGGGTAAGGACTGCAAAAAATCCCTCATCGAGAGCGGCAAAGTCAAGCTCTCTGTTGGTATTTCTGAGGGTGGACTGCTCAAACATCATATCGGTTTTTGGCACTCTTACGCCGTGACCGAACTGAGTTTCCTCGTTATCGTTATTTCTTTCTGTATAAAGCAAATCCGCAAAGGAAGGTCTTGAAGCCTTGAAGCCGTTCGTGTTTACGTTGGCCATATTATTGGCGGTGATATCCAGCGCCATCTGATAAGCCATTACGCCTGATGCGGCGGTATGGTAACCGATTTTACTCATAGCAGTTCAATTCCTTTCCTTAGTTTATTCTTGCCAAATCATTTGCGGCAATCTGATTTACGCTGTTGAGAATTTTAAGTGCTGTACTGCAGGCTGTAAAAACGTGCTGTGAGTCCATAGCCTTGATAGTTTCCTCAGCTACGTCAACGTTTGAACGTTCGTACCAGCCCTGTTTAATCTGATAATTTTCGTCGGCGGGAACAGCACCAAGTGCAGTTCCGTCATAAGGACGCATAAGGTTATCGTCAACCTTTTCGATGTCGGTGCCTGCTGCGATATATGTCAGACCGAGGTCAAAGGTTCTTCCGTCATCAACATTAATCGTGCCGAAGCGGTCAACCTGAAAATCTGCTGTACCAAGCTGGATACGCTGACCGTTTGCATCGAGGACGTAGCCGCTTGAACCGAGGGTGAGATAACCCTCACCATTGATAGTGAACTGACCGTTTCTTGTAAGGAGAGTTTCACCGCTGCGGCGTTCCTCAATATTGAAATAGACATTGCCGACGATAGCCATATCGAGGCGTGAGCCTGTATTTTCGAAGGTGCCCTGTTCAAGGTCGGTAAATGTGTGGTTGATTGTACGGTAGCGGATTGTACCCGTATCGCTATGGTCACCATTTATAAGAAGAAGCTCCTCCGCAAAGGTTGTAGGGATAGCCTCGTCGGACTTGTACCCTGCAGTTTTTGCGTTGGCCATATTATTTGTAATAACGTTGAGTATTCTCTGCTCGTTAATCATACCATTAGCGGCGGTGTAATAACCTCTGAGCATAAATTTCCTCCTACATATCAAAATTATCGGTCATATATTTTTTCATCTTTGTAACAGCCTGTGAATGTATCTGACAAACACGGCTTTCGGAAACGTCCAGAACCTTTCCGATATCTGAAAATCTCAGTTTTTCGTAATAATAAAGCGTTACAACCAAGCGCTCCCTGTCTTTGAGGGAGCGGATTGCGTCCGCAAGATATTTCATTTTTTCCTGCTTGTGGATACCTGCTTCGGCAGCCCACATACCGTCCTCGTCGGCTTTATCGGGGATATCAAATCCGCCGTCCATAACCATTTCCTCAAAGGAGAGGGTCTGAGCAGCAGCAGCCTGAGCGGTACAGCTTTCCAATTTTTCAATCGGAAGCTTCATATAGTCAGCGATTTCCTGAGTTGTAGGCTCACGGTCAAGCTCGCTGTATAAAATAGTATAAGCGGAGTCATAGTCCTTTGCGAAGCGTCTGATATTTCTCGGAACAAAATCCTGTCGTCTGATGAAGTCGATTATAGCTCCCCTTACCTTAATGGAGGCGTAGGTTTCAAACTTTACGCCCTTGCTTGGGTCAAAGCTGTCAACAGCGCTCATCAGTGCAATTGTAGCCTCGTTAATTACGTCATCGGTTTCGGCAAATTTGACATACATATTTCGTGTGGACATAGCCGCATACTTGACGATATTCATATATGCAAGGATAACACCGTT
>JAFTWI010000145.1 GCA_017465345.1 Oscillospiraceae bacterium | reverse complement strand
CCTTGACGAAATCGAGGCGGCACTTGACGATATCAACGTTTCAAAGTACGCACAGTATCTGCGCAACTTTACCGATACAACACAGTTTATCCTCGTTACACACCGTCGAGGAACAATGGACGAGGCTGACGTTATGTACGGTGTAACAATGCAGGAAAAGGGTATCTCGAAGGTACTCCGCCTTGACCAGCCGCCTGCTGATGTTGACTTTGAGGCGAATTGAGGAAACATAAATGATAGGTTTGTATTTCAGCGGAACAGGAAACACGAAATTCTGTACAGAATATTTTCTTGATTCAGTTAACCCTTCTGCTATAGCATATTCAATTGAGGATAGCAGAGCAATTGAAGAACTTTCAAAACACGATGAAATAATTTTCGGTTACCCTGTTTATTACAGCAATCTGCCGAAAATCGTCAGCGACTTTATCGTCAGCAATTCTGATTTGTGGAATGGCAAAAAGTTATTTGTAATTGCAACTATGGCTCTTTTCAGCGGTGACGGTGCAGGTGTTGCTGCACGTTTATTTGAAAATTACGGCGCTGAAATAGCAGGCGGTCTGCATCTTGAAATGCCAGATTGTATCGGTGATGTAAGGGTACTGAAAAGGACATATGAAAAAAATCGTGCAATAGTTGAAAAGACAAAGAAAAAAATTACTGATTCTGCTGAAAAGTACAAATTAGGGAAACCAACCCGTGAGGGACTGAACTTATGTTATCGTATGGCAGGCTTTTTAGGACAGCGTTTGTATTTTATGAACAAGACCAAAAGCTATACCGATAAACTGAAAATTAATCCTGTGAATTGTATCGGTTGCGGAAAGTGTGCAAATGTATGTCCTATGAATAATATTGATGTCATATGCAGAAAAGCTGTTCCGAAAAATCTCTGTACGATGTGTTACCGATGCGTGAATGTTTGCCCTGAAAAAGCAATAACTCTGATTGGAAAACGGGTTATCGAGCAGCATGATATTAAGAAATACTTAACATAAACAAGGAGGAACCGACAATGAATATTTTCAGTAAAATTGCCGCTGGTCTGAAAAAGACCAAAGATTCTATGATGGGCAAGCTTGAATCGCTGATGAACTCATTTACAAAAATTGACGAGGAGTTTTTCGAGGAGCTTGAGGAGCTTCTCATAACCTGCGATATCGGTGTAGAAACCTCCCTCGATATTTGCGGCGAGCTCCGCAAAAAGGTAAAGGAAAAGGGTATCACTGACCCTGCTCTTATCAAGGACGAATTAAAGGAAATCATTGCCGAAATGCTTGGCGAGGACAAGAAAATTGACACCTCCACAACCCCTACGGTTATCCTCATTATCGGCGTAAACGGTGCAGGCAAGACAACCACAATCGGCAAGCTTGCGGCACGTTACAAGAACGAGGGCAAGAAGGTTCTCGTTGCAGCGGCGGATACATTCCGTGCTGCTGCTATCGAACAGCTTGAAGTGTGGACCGAACGCGCAGGTGTTGATATTGTTAAGCACGCAGAGGGCTCCGACCCTGCTTCCGTAGTTTTTGACGCAGTAACAGCGGCAAAGGCAAGGGGCACGGATATCCTTATCTGCGACACGGCAGGACGTCTCCACAACAAGAAAAATCTTATGGACGAGCTGAAAAAAATCAGCCGTATCGTTCACCAGCAGGCTGAGGGCTGTGTGCTTGAAACATTGCTTGTTCTCGACGCTACAACAGGTCAGAACGCTGTAAATCAGGCTAAGCTTTTCAGCGAGGTTGCCGATATTACAGGTATCGTTCTTACAAAGCTTGACGGCACAGCAAAGGGCGGTATCATCATCTCCATTCACCGTGAACTTGGTATCCCTGTAAAGCTTGTGGGCGTTGGCGAAAAGCTTGACGATTTGCAGGATTTCTCCGCAAAAGATTTTGCAGACGCACTCTTTGAAACTGAAACAGATTTCGACTATAACTACGAGCGCCTTGACGATAAGAAGGAAGAACAAGAGGACGAAAAGGAAGATGAGTCCGTGCTTGAAAAGGCAGAGGAATTCTTCGAGGATATCAGCGACAAGATTGAGGACACTGCTGATAAGGTAGAGGATAAATTTGAGGAAATCGGTGACAAGATTGAAGATGCATTTGACAGCGTCAAGGACAAAGTTGAGGACGTTGTTGATGACATAAAGGATAAGGCCGAGGAAACTGAGGACAAGATTGAAGAAGCTGTTGAAAAGAAGGATTTGAAGAACGGCAAATTTGGATTCTTGTTCAAGGAAATCTCATTCGGTAAGAAGAAAAAGGCTGACGAAACCGAGGACGAGGAATAATGAATTTTATTTCGGTAAACGAACCTGAAAGCTTTATTTTCCACGACGGGTATCTTGATAAAATTACTTTTACAGAAAGCGATATGCTTTGGCTTGTCAGCTACATTTGTGTTGATAAAACAAACTCCCGAAATTATAATGAATGTGCAATGGGTATCCCGAACGCAGAAGCGTTTTTTAAGAATTACCGCATCGAGTCAGCTACTGTTGATGGTGTAAAAATAACACAGGAACAGTGGTCTGATATTATTTCTTACTGTGGAGAGTCCTGCACGTATTTTTCTGATTGGAACAGTGTTCATTCTTCGGACGGTGTAACAGTAACCGCAGAATTCATATTTGAAAACGGCGTTGTTTCATTGCAGATTTTTTGCACGGAATTTACTGTAAGCTGGGATAGCTTCAACGTCAGAGCAGGGCATGATAAAGAGAAAAATGACAGTTTACTTAAGCGTGTTATCAGAAAAATAACTACTAAAAATGAGGACTGACCTATGAAAATAATTCTCGCATCAAACAACAAGAACAAGCTCCGTGAAATCCGTGAAATCCTTGAGCCAGCAGGCTTTGAAGTGGTTTCACAGGCGGAAACGGGCGCTGATATAGAGGTTGAGGAAAACGGTAAAACCTTTGCCGAAAACGCTTTTCTCAAGGCGAAGGCTGTCTACGAAATGACGGGACTCCCCGTGCTTGCGGACGACAGCGGACTTGAAATTGAAGCCCTTGACGGTGCACCAGGAGTCTACTCCGCACGCTATGCACCCGAGGGACAGCGCAAGGCAAAAGTCCTTGCGGAAATGAAGGACGTGCCCGATGAAAAGCGTACAGCGGATTTTGCCTGCTGTATCTGCTATATCGACGAAAACGGTGCAGAGCACTACTTCGAGGGCAAATGCTTCGGCAAAATAGGCTACGAAAACCGTGGTACAAATGGCTTTGGATATGACCCAATTTTTATGTACGGCGACAAATCCTTTGCCGAAATTTCCGCAGAGGAAAAGAACAAGGTCAGCCACCGTGCACTTGCTCTTAAAAAGCTGAAAGAATATTTTGTGAAATAAGGAGAACAAAGCTATGAAACTGCTTGCCATAGACGGTAACAGCATTATGAACCGCGCATTCTACGGAATAAAAATGCTGTCCAATAAAAAGGGCGTATACACCAATGCTCTGACAGGATTTATGAATATCTATCTCGCTGTGGCAGGCGAGCTTAACCCTGATGGAATAGCTGTTGCCTTTGACCTTCGTGCACCAACCTTCCGTCACAAGGCCGTTGCAAGCTACAAGGCTAACCGCCATGGTATGCCCGATGAGCTTGCACAGCAGATGCCGATGATTAAAGAGCTTTTGACCGCCCTCGGTGCAAAGGTTATCGAGTGTGAGGGATACGAGGCTGACGATATTCTCGGTACGCTCTCTAAGCTTTGCGACGACGAAAAAGGCGAGTGCTATATCCTCACAGGAGACAGGGATTCTCTCCAGCTTATCTCCGATAGTACAACCGTCCTGCTCCACACAACAAAGGGTACGGTTAAATATAATGAAGAAAAGTTTACCGAGGATTACGGGATTGCACCAATTCAGCTTATCGACCTGAAAGCACTTATGGGTGATAGTTCCGACAATATCAGCGGCGTAAAGGGTATCGGTGAGAAAACTGCAACCCAGCTCATCAAGGATTACCACACAGTTGAGGAGCTTTATTCTGCACTTGAAAGCGGAAATGTTACCGCAACTAAGTCCGTTATCACCAAGCTTGAAGCAGGCAAGGCAGATGCCGAGCAGAGCAAATGGCTTGCAACAATCGTGAAGAATGCTCCCGTTGAAACGGATATTTCCGCATATAAAACAGGCAAGGCTGACGAGGAAAAAATCTCTCAGCTTCTCACAAATCTTGAAATGTTCAAGCTCCTCGAGCGCCTTAAAATCAAGCCTTCCGCAGTTGTTGAAACGGTAGCTGATACAACTTCCACAGAGAAAAAGGAGTACACCGTTTCAGGCGAATTTTCAGGCGATATTACAACACTTGAACAAGCAACTTTTGTTATTAAAAATGATATTATGCACCTCATTTCTAAGGGCAAAATCTACACGGTTACCGACAAGAAAACCCAGCTTGCTTTCCTTGCTTCACCGTGCAAAAAATACACAGCAAACGCAAAACCGGTGTACCGCTTCTGCCTTGAAAACGGCACAGAGCTGAAAAATGTTGCCGCTGATGCAGATATACTGGGTTATGTTTTAAATACAAATTCCAACGAGTACACAACCGAAAGAATGTGTGCCGAGTACGGCTCACCAAACTATGAGGAACTGGGTGAATTTGCCGAAGTTGCGGCACTTGACACCCTTATCCCCACAATGCTTGCAGAAACCGAAAAGCAGGGTATGATGTGGCTTCTGAACGAGGTGGAAATGCCCCTTACTGAGGTGCTTGCTTCAATGGAGCACTACGGCGTAAAGGTGGACAGCGAGGGCATAAAAACTTTCGGCGAGCAGCTTAAAATTGATATGGACGGTCTTGAACAGCAGATTTATTTTATGGCTGGTCACCAGTTCAATATCGGCTCACCGAAACAGCTTGGTGTTGTGCTTTTCGAGGAGATGGGACTCCCCACAGGCAAGAAGACCAAAACAGGCTACTCCACCAATGCAGAGGTGCTGGAAAATCTTCGTGACAAGCACGAAATCGTGGACGCAATTCTCCAGTACCGCCAGCTTTCAAAGCTTAACTCAACCTACGTTGAGGGACTGCTGAAGGTTATCGCTGACGACGGCAGAGTACACTCCGTGTTCAAGCAGACCGAAACAAGAACAGGACGAATTTCCTCCGCCGAACCAAACGTGCAGAACATTCCTGTCCGCACGGAATTAGGCAGAAATATGCGTAAATTCTTTGTTGCAGACGAGGGCAAGGTGCTTCTCGATGCCGACTACAGCCAGATTGAACTGCGTATTTTGTCCCACATGAGCGGAGACGCAAATATGCAGGACGGCTTCAACAAGGGTATGGATATCCACACCGCAACCGCCGCACAGGTTTTTGATATGCCTGCAGATATGGTTACTTCCGAAATGCGACGTGCCGCAAAGGCCGTAAACTTCGGCATTGTATACGGCATCGGTGCGTTTTCGCTTTCAAAGGATATCGGTGTTTCCGTTGCCGAGGCTGACCGCTATATAAAGAACTATTTTGCTAAGTATCCGAACGTTCAGCAGTTTATGGAAACAACCGTTGACGACGCAAAGGAAAAGGGCTACGCTGTGACAATGTTCGGCAGACGCAGACCAATTCCCGAACTGAAAAATTCCAACAAGAACATTCAGGCTTTCGGCAAGCGTGCCGCAATGAACGCACCAATTCAGGGCACGGCGGCTGATATAATCAAAATCGCAATGATAAAGGTCTACAACCGACTTAAAGCCGAACAGCTTGACGCGTGCCTTATTCTTCAGGTGCACGACGAACTGATTATCGAGGTAAGCGAGGCAGACGCAGAACGTGCGGCGGCTGTACTGGGCGAAGAAATGCGTAATGCAGTTAAGCTTGATATTCCGCTTACCGCCGACGTTGAAAAGGGCAAGACCTGGTATGAAGCGAAGGATTAAGTCATATTTGAAAAGGTGAATCATATGAACAAAAGCAATTCAGCAATAAAAGTGTATCTGACGATAATGTTTGTTGTAACCTATGGACTTGGTATCCTTGAAGCGATTTTTCAGACAGGAGTTTTTTACAATATTCTGCATATAGGCTTCACACCACTTCCAGTAGTGACAGCGTTAATCGTGCGCAAGCATTTGGGAGAAACGGACAAATTCAAGTTATCTCTCAAGGTATGGAAGAATTGGAAAATGTGGCTTTTCAGTGCATTTGTGCCCGGTGTAGCAATTGCTCTCGGCGCGATTTTGTATTTTCTTGTTTTCAGCAACGAATACAGCGGAGTTTTTGAAATGGGGGCACTGCTTGAAAATGCTTCGGCTATGGAAATATCAAACCCATTGGTATTTGTGGCAATATGCGTTTTGTTATCTGCGGTATTTGTTCCGCTTCATCTGCTGGAGCTTGGCGAAGAAATCGGCTGGCGAGGTTATCTGCTGTGGCATCAGGTTGAAAAGCATGGTGTAAAGAAAGCAGTGTTAATTAACGGCATTGAGTGGGGACTTGCACATATGCCGCTTATATATCTTGGCTTTAATTACAGCAGTGAAAATTTCGGTGCACCGTGGACAAATATGGCGGTAATGATGCTTTTGTGCATAACTATGGGAATTGTTTTTTCGTATGTCACACTGAAAACAGGCAACTGTATGTATGCCGCAATAATGCACGGCGTTGTAAATCTTATCGGTGAAATACCTGTTTTCTGTTCAGTATAGCTGAAAAGCGGTCTGCTTGGACCAAACCCGACAGGTGTGCTGTCTATGACATTTTTAATT
>JAFTWI010000144.1 GCA_017465345.1 Oscillospiraceae bacterium | reverse complement strand
TGATTGAATCGGTTATTGCAATCGGCTCAATCCCTGTAACACCTTATGGTACGCCGTCTACATACGAAGTGCCTGAGGCGATTACGCCGTACCTCGAAGAACACGACGTAATGCTTCTGCAAAATCACGGCGCACTTTCCGTTGGCGCAGACCTGATTACAGCGTATTACAGAATGGAAACCCTTGAGCTTTTTGCAAAAATTTCTCTTACGGTACACCTTCTCGGTGGTGAGAGGGAAATCTCACGTGAGAACATCGACCGTTTGTGTAATATGCGTGCGCAGTATGGTGTTACAGGTAAGCACCCCGGATACAAGAAATACCCATACGGTGATAAGTAAAGAAATCAGGAGTTTGGAGAGCTGCCAAATTCCATATTATATTAATGAAAGGAACTGAAAACTATGAACAGATTTATTCTCAACGAAACTTCCTACCACGGTGCAGGTGCTATCAACGCAATTGCTGACGAGGCAAAGGGCAGAGGCTTCAAGAAGGCTTTCGTTTGCTCCGACCCTGACCTTATCAAGTTCGGCCTTACAAAGAAGGTAACTGACATTCTCGACAATGCAGGTCTTGCTTACGAGATTTTCTCCGACATCAAGCCTAACCCGACAATCGAAAACGTACAGGCTGGCGTTGAAGCTATCAAGGCTGCAGGTGCAGACTACATCATCGCAATCGGCGGCGGTTCTTCAATGGACACAGCTAAGGCTATTGGTATCATCATCACAAACCCTGAATTTGCTGATGTAAGAAGCCTCGAAGGTGTTGCTGACACAAAGAACAAGTGCGTGCCTATTTTTGCAGTTCCTACAACAGCAGGTACAGCTGCTGAGGTTACAATCAACTACGTTATCACAGACGTTGAAAAGAACAGAAAGATGGTTTGCGTTGACCCGCACGATATCCCTGTAGTTGCTTTCGTTGACCCTGATATGACTGAAACAATGCCTAAGGGACTTACAGCTGCAACTGGTATGGACGCTCTTACACACGCTATCGAAGGCTACATCACAAAGGGCGCTTGGGAGCTTTCTGATATGTTCCATCTCAAGGCTATCGAAATCATCGCAAGAAGCCTCCGCGGTGCAGTTGAAAACACAAAGGAAGGCAGAGCAGATATGGCTCTCGGTCAGTACGTTGCAGGTATGGGCTTCTCCAACGTTGGTCTTGGTATCGTTCACTCAATGGCTCACCCACTCGGCGCACTTTACGATACACCACACGGTGTTGCAAACGCAATCATTCTCCCTACAGTTATGGAATACAACGCTGAAGCAACAGGCGAGAAGTACCGTGAAATCGCTCGTGCAATGGGCGTTAAGGGTGTTGACGATATGACTCAGGAAGAATACAGAAAGGCTGCAATCGACGCTGTTAAGCAGCTTTCCATCGATGTTGGCATTCCTGCTGACCTCAAGGAAATCGTTAAAGCTGAGGATATTCCTTTCCTCGCACAGTCTGCATTTGACGACGCTTGCCGTCCTGGCAACCCTAAGGATACTTCCGTTGAAGATATCACAGCACTTTACAACTCTCTTATGTAATTGATTTTTGTAGGGGACGGGTTTCCCGTCCCTTACAATTTTATAGTGTAATTTATTTTGGGCAATGGCGGTGCTGCCGCTTTTGCCGAGGGTGAATTTATGGAGGAACAGATGATAAAAGCAATTCTGTTTGACGTATACGGCACGCTTATTTCAACAGGCAGCGGTTCGGTTGATTCGGCGAAAAGGATACTTGAAAAGAATAATTCAGATATTGACCCAAAGGAATTTTATGCACATTGGAAGCAGCTGCATAAGCGTAATATGAGGGCAGGCACGTTTATTCCCGAAAGAGAAATTTTTGGAATGGATTTGCATGAACTGTACGAATATTACCACATAAGCGGCGACTATATGTCTGATGTAAAAATAATGCTTGACAGCCTGTATAACCGTAACGCATTTGATGAAACAAAAGCTGTGCTTGAAAAGCTTTCGGACAAATATACGCTGATACTTGCGTCAAATACGGATACAGAACCGCTTTTGCAGAATTTTGAATATAACGATTTGCAATTTGACAAGGTGTTCACATCCGAATTGCTGAAATGCTATAAACCCGATGAAAATTTTTATTGCAGAATACTTGATGAAATCGCTTGTTCGGCAGATGAAGTGGTTTTTGTCGGTGACTCGGGTGAGGAAGATGTTGTAGCACCTAAAAAAGTTGGTATGACAACCGTTTGGGTTGACAGAAAAAATAAAGAAGGTAATTTCGGGCAGGACTACACGGTTGGTAACTTGTCTGAATTGCTTGATATATTTTGATAGTACGAGGTAACAAAATGCCAAAAGCAATCTTAATCTGCGGAAAAATTTGCAGTGGAAAAAGCTTTTACACCGAAACGCTGCGGAAGAAACTGGGCGCGGCTGTGTTGTCCTGCGACGAGATAACGCTGTCGGTGTTTGACGGAAATCTCGGGGACAAACACGACGAAATCTGTAATCGTATTCATGAGTACCTTTTCGGCAAGTCGGTTGAGCTGCTGGAAATCGGCGTGAATATTATACTGGAGTGGGGCTTCTGGAGCAGGGCTGACCATGACTTTGCACAGCAATTCTACGAAAGCCGCGGCTACGAATGTGAGTTCCACTATATCGACATTTCCGACGGTGACTGGCAGAGGAATATTGACAAGCGAAACAAAGCGGTTGCCGAGGGGAAAACTAAGGCGTACTATCTTGATGAGGGACTGCTTGAAAAACTGGAGAGACTTTTTGAGGTGCCTGATGAGAGTGAGATTGATGTATGGTACTTGAACAGAAGGGACTGAAAATATGACAATAAACGAATATCAGAAGCTTGCGATGGTAACGCTTAACCCTGAGCTTGACAAAAAGGACGTGCTGATAAACGGCGTGATGGGGCTTTGCGGCGAGTCGGGCGAGGCGATTGATATTGTGAAAAAGCATCTTGCGCAGGGTCACGAGCTTGATAAGGAAAAACTTGCAAAGGAGCTTGGTGATGTTGCGTGGTATCTTGCGGAAACTGCAACCGCTATCGGCTACGATTTGGAGGACATTTTTCAGATGAATATTGACAAGCTGAAAAAGCGTTACCCCGAGGGGTTCAGCGTGGAGAAATCGGTGAACAGAGATGAATGATTTAGCTGTTGTTTTTATAATACTTGCGTTAATTGCATTGATTTTGACAGTTGCGTTCGGATTTGTTCTGTTCACTTCCAAAAATGAAAAACGTAAATTGATGAAGAAAACAAAAATTGCCGCATTGATTTCAGCAGTACTTGTGCCAATAATGACGTGTAGTGCGTTCTACATATATAGTTTAGATACGGAAGTCTGTGTTGATTTGATTACAGTTCCCGACTTAAAGGGTTTGGAATATGAAGCGTGCAGTGAAAACGGCGGTGAATATACACTTATTGTTGAATCCTATGAATATTCATCTGAATATCCAGAAGGGACAATAATACATCAGAATCTGCCGGCTGGACGGCGGCAGTCTGATTATGGATATGAAATTAAGTGTGTTGTAAGTAAGGGCAAAGCACCTGAAGAAACTGATTGAAGAAAGGAAGATTGAAATGCTCAAAAACATACCTAAAATTCTTTCGCCCGAAATGGTGAAAACACTTATGGAAATGGG
>JAFTWI010000039.1 GCA_017465345.1 Oscillospiraceae bacterium | reverse complement strand
TGAAAAGTATGCGTCAGCTGTATAAATTAAAATATCTGTATAGCCCTGTACTGCAAGCGTTTCAAAGTCAATTTTCTCGATGCTTTCAACTCTGTATACCTTTTTCTTGTATCCCACATATTTAAGATTGATATCCAACAGCTCATTCTTGATATCCGAATCAATATCAGGAAGTATAACAGGATTTGGTCTGCCTGTATAATAACCCTGAATATAGTCAATTCCAAGAGTGATAACCGCTTCAAGTTCGCCCTTTGTTTCGACGCCCTCACCAAGTGTTTTGATACCATGGCTCTTGGCAAAATTAATAAGGTTAGCAACAAGATGACGCTTCTGCGGGTCATTTTCAATACCCGAAACAAGCGAACGGTCAATCTTGATAAAGTCAGGCTGGATAGAAAGGAGTGTTGATTCGTTTGCGTAGCCTGTACCGTAATCATCAAGAGCAAAGAGTGAACGTTTGCTGCTGTATCTCTTTCTCATCAGGTCGATACTTTCAGGCGTAATCTGGCTGCCCTCAGTTATTTCAATAATTATTCTGTCAAATACATTTCCGAATTCTTCAAAGAGAGCATCATATTCATCATCTGTAATAAAGCAGTTCGGTATTGTATTAATAAACAGACGCTTACCCTTGAAAAGTTCAAGATTTTCAGAAAGATATTTAAGCAGATTACGCATTGTCAGATATTCAATCTTATCCGACATATTCTGTTCCTTGGCAATTTTGATTGTTTCTATCGGTGTAAGTCTTATTCCGTTTATTTCGTGAGGACGCATAAGTGCTTCATAACCGAAAACATCGCCTGTATTAGCATCAACAACAGGCTGGAAATGATAGTCAATTCTGTTTTCAGCAATAACGCTGTTAAATACCTGAATTTTCTTGAAGTCATAAGCACGGATAACATAGTTTGCCTGGTCAAACTTAACAGGCGCAGTAGCACCTGAAGTCTTAGCCTCGTAAGCAGCATAATCTGCTGCAGAAATCATTGCACCCGCATCCGATTCACGGTCATTGAAAAGAGCATATCCGCAGTAAATATGGATATATTCACCGTTATCCATCGACTCAACTATTTCGTTGAGCCCTCTGAAAAGCTTATCGGCATATTTCTTGCAGCCCTCATCATATGTATCCGTCAGCAAAAGGCAGATTTCATTTGTTGAAGTTCGTCCTGCAAAAGCATTATGCGGATTTTCAAATCTCTTTACAAAAGCAGCAACCTTTGTAATAACCTTATCTGCAGCCGAAGTACCCTTAAATGAAGTAACCTTGTCAACGCCGTTTATAAGCAGGCTTACAAGACCAATTTCTCCCCTGTTTGTTTCAGTAACTGCACGAACCTTGGCGATGAATGCATCACGGCAGAGCATACCTGTATCACTGTCGTAATATTTAAGGCTTTTGATAATATTTCGGCAGGAAACATACTCCGAAACATCCGAAATCATGGTGAATTCATAATATTCATTTTCGAAAGTGGAAATGCGCACCCAGCCTTCAGGACGTGCTGCCATATAAATATCAGCGCCTGCATCGGAAGGGCTTGAGACAAGCTCAGTCATAATTTTCTTATATTCTATATCATCAACAAATTCGCTTGCAACCTCAATACCTGTAATAGGTGTGAATTTTGCCGAGATATAAGCAACCTCGTCTTTTTTATTGTACTTCACTTCAGCATATCCCGATACTCTGTCGATAATTTCCTCGATGCTTTTGAATTTCTTTTCAAACACAACGAAAATATCTCTCACCAACAAAACCATACCGATTGCAACAAGCAGTGCAAGTGTAATTGCAACACTCTCAAAGGTTTCGAGAAAAGCCGCTGCCAACGTAATACCAAACATCAGACCAATACATGAAAACGCTAATATTTTAATGGTTTTAATTCTCTTTTTCTCGTCTTTCATAATCCACCTCAGTGTATAATATATGTATAACTTTAAACAGAATATTAAAAATGGATAAATTAATATTATAATTATACAATATATCCGTATTAATAGCAACATATTTTCATAACTTTTGTCATTTTACACAATTTAATTTACACAATAAACAAAATGCACACCTGCTTTTTTGCAGATGTGCATTATAATTTTTATTCAGTAATAAATCTCAAGCGCAAATCCGATTACTTAAGCTTCCAGATGTCGCGTGCGTAGTCTTCAACAGAACGGTCTGCAGAGAAGATACCTGCACCGGCAATATTGTGGAGAGACATTCTGTTCCACTTTGTTGTATCCTTGTAGCACTCGGAAACATACTGCTGAGCGCACTGATATGCGTCGAAGTCAGCAAGAACCATATATGGGTCCTTGAACTTGAGGGAGTTTGCAACTTCTTCAAATGTACAGCCGTTGATGCCGTGGTACATTCTGTTGATTGCCTTGTTGATAACGTCATTGTTGTTGCAGTAGTCCTCAGGACGGTAACCCTGTGCCTGCTTAGCGAGAACCTCATCAGCATTCATACCGAAGATGAAGATATTGTCGATACCAACCTGCTCCTTGATTTCAACGTTAGCACCGTCGAGTGTACCGAGAGTAAGAGCACCGTTGAGCATAAACTTCATGTTACCTGTACCTGAAGCTTCCTTACCAGCGAGAGAAATCTGCTCGGAAACTTCGGAAGCAGGCATGATAAGCTCGGAAAGGCTTACGCAGTAGTTTTCAACGAAATAAACCTGAAGCTTTTCGCTGATCTTAGGATTCTTTCTGATTTCCTCACCGAGAGCCCAGATCATCTTGATAATCTGCTTAGCAAGGTAGTAACCCGGAGCAGCCTTTGCAGCGAAGATATATGTCTTTGGTACGAAGTCTGCATCAGGATTTTCGAGGAGATAGTTATACTCAGCAATAATATTCAGAGCGTTGAGGTGCTGTCTCTTGTATTCATGGAGACGCTTAACCTGAACGTCGAAGATAGAATCTGTGTTGAGAGTTGTGCCGAAGTTTGTCTTGATATACTTAGCAAAACGCTCCTTGTTAGCCTTCTTGATTTCAGCAAGCTGCTTGATAACCTTTTCGTCATTTTCAAACTTGTTGAAGTTGATAAGCTCACCAGCGTTCTTCTTGAAGCCGTCGCCGATTGTATCTTCGAGAAGCTTTGTAAGACCTGGGTTAGCCTGGAGAAGCCATCTTCTGTAAGCAATACCGTTTGTAACGTTCTTGAACTTGTGTGGTGTATCAGCATACTCGTTGCTGAATACGTCCTTCTTGATGATATCGGAGTGGAGCTTGGAAACGCCGTTTACGCTGTGTGAAGCACATACACAGAGGAGAGCCATGTGAATCTGGTTATTCTGAATGATGGACATTCTTGTAACCTTAGCGCTGTCACCGAGACGCTCCATAAGGTCAGCGCAGTAACGGTTGTTGATTTCAACGATGATAGAGAAAATTCTCGGAACAATCTGCTTAACGAGGTTAACGTCCCACTTTTCGAGTGCTTCAGCAAGAACAGTGTGGTTTGTGTAAGCAAATGTATTTGTAACGATGTGCCAAGCCTTTGTCCAGCTGTATCCGCAGTCATCGAGGAGGATACGCATAAGCTCAGGGATAGCAAGTGTAGGGTGAGTATCGTTGATATGGATAGCAACCTTTTCGTGGAGGTTGTCAAGTGTGCCGTAAACTCTCATGTGACGGTCAACGATATCGCCAACGGAAGCTGCACACATGAAGTACTGCTGACGGAGACGGAGGCTCTTACCTTCGAGGTGATTATCGTTAGGATAAAGAACCTTGGAGATAGCCTGAGCAACAGTATTCTGGCTGAGAGCCTTAGCGTAGTCACCCTGATTGAACATAGCCATATCGAAGGAAGGTGCCTTAGCCTGCCAGAGACGGAGTACGGAAACGGAATCGTTGCCGTAACCAGGAACATACATATCATAAGGTACAGCCTGAACTGTATTGTAGTTTGTATAGGAAATGTGGTGGTACTTGTCGTCCCAATATTCTGTCAGCTCACCCTCAAAGTGAACGTCGATAGTCTTGTCAGTCTTAGGAACAAGCCATGTTTCACCGCCGGGGAGCCAGTTGTCAGGGAGCTCTGTCTGCCAGCCCTCTTCAATCTTCTGCTTGAAGATACCGTACTCGTAGCAGATAGAGTAACCCATTGCAGGGTAACCGTCTGTAGCGAGACCGTCGAGGTAGCAAGCAGCAAGACGACCGAGACCGCCGTTACCGAGACCAGCGTCAGGTTCATACTCATAAATTCTGTCGATATTTACACCGTGCTTCTTGAGAACCTCCTCAGCAAGCTCGTTAATCTGGAGATTAAAAAGGCTTGTCTTGAGGGAACGTCCCATAAGGAATTCCATAGAAAGGTAATAAACTTCCTTCTTACCTGCGGACTGAGTCTTAGCGCGTGCCTTGCGGCGTCTTTCACGGAGTATGTCAACAACTACTGCGGAAAGTGCCTTGTAGTACTGATTATCGGAAGCCTCATTTGGAGCAACGTTAAACTCCACCTGAAGCTCGTTGATAAGCTTTTCTTCGAAAGCTTCCTTACTGATAACAGGCATCATAATCTTCATCTTCTCCAATCTTATGTTTTTATTTCATCATACATATAGGAATAATTATACCTTATTTTGTATTCTAAAACAACTGTAATATTAAACAAATTTAATCGTTTTCGGACAAAACAGCTATAGGTTTGTTACAAAAATAACAATATGTTTTTATGCAAAAAGCTGATTAATCAAGCAAAAACAGCATTCAGAATGTCGATTTCAACGCTCCTTTCGGGTTTAAAGTCCTCGGAGGACGCATAATCAAGCAGACTTGCCATAAGCTGTCTGCATGGCAGGGAATCTGTTTTGCTGTCTATGTTTGCAGTGCATACAAGAAGGCTTCCGCCGCCTGTCTTGACTTCAAACACTGTACCGAGGTTATGATTTCTCTCGCAGTTGTCGATTGTACGCACGATAGGCTCAATACCTGTGCCATCGAGAATTGCTGTTCTTGATGCGGAAACAATATCGTACCACTGTGCTGTGGAGTAATTTTCAGATGGGAACTGTGCAAGTGCAGGATGCTTGTTGTCCACCAACAGACCAAGCGTACCTACAGGCGTTGCCTTGTTCATTGAAACGGATATGGAATTGAACATAGGGTAGTTCCAGAAATCGGTGCAGTATGTTCCCTCAATGGACTTGCTTTCGTCCAGCTTTTCGGGAACAAACAGAACTCGTTTACCCTCAGCAAGTTCAGCCTTTGCAGCCGCCCAATCCTTTGTCACAATCACATTTTCAGGTGTACAAGCTGTTGTTTCGGGGTATACCCAAAGTATATATTTATTACAAATATCCTTACAGTTAAGTGTAAGAACAACCTTTGCAGGCTTTCTCACCATAGGAATTTCGAGTTCAACCTTACCTAAATCAAAAGTACCGCCCTTGAATTCACCCTTTGCAGCAAGGCTGTACTCAGAAATCACATCACCGTTCACGGAAAGTCGAATTGAAACGGTTGGGTTCACATCAGCCTTTGCGGCATAATTGTAAAGCTGGACAGGCATTTCAAGCTTCTCACCTGCTCCGAACACAAACTTAGGCAGCAGACCGAGAATAACACGCTCCGAGCAGAAGCCTCTCCACTCAACCGCTGTAATCACGCCTTTGCTTTCCATGAAGGAGTTCAGCACGCCGACAAGCGCTGTGCCCTGACCTGTAAAGTCCTGAATGTCCAGCAGTTGGAAGCCTGATAACTCCTTGGAACGGAGTGCGGTTTCAATTTCATTCTTGTAGCACTCAGCCGCAAAGCGTCCGCTTGCACGGAAGAACTTGTCCGCATATTTCAGCAGACCAGCCGCAGCAAGACGTTCACGGAAAATTTCAAGGTTGTATGGCTTGAGTACGCCCGTATACTTTTCAATTTCGTTGTAATCGGGATACATAAAGTACTGACCGACTTCGTGAGAAACCACAGGAATTTCCGACACGAACTCTCCCCCTGCATTGTCGAGAGAAACTGTCTTTACACCCGTGCCGTACTGGATTTCAATAGTGCCGCCTGTGCTCTGTTCATTCTTAACAGAGGAAGGACGGATATGTGCGTCATAGCTGTAATTTGAATTAGGTGCATCAGTCTGAATGTGACCCAAAGGTGCGTCACACATAGCGTATGAACCACGGAAAAGACGCTCCTTTGAGAAGCGCACGCCGACAAAGAAATCATCATTTTCCACGATGCAGGGCCAGAACTGGAAGTTGTTAGAACCCTGTGTATAGAGGTGACGGCTGTCGTGCTTTTTGTAGCCGCCGAGAATTTCGTTAAGGCGCTCCTTGCTGCCCCAGAGCTCGTTTCCCAGAGAAAGAGCAAAGAAGGAAGGATGGTTGCCGAATTCGTCAAGGATACGGAAGCCCTCATCGATGAGGTATTGCTGTCCCTCAGTAATTTCGTCCTCAACCGTGCCCCAGAAAGGAAGCTCAGGCTCCATATAGATGCCCAGCTGGTCAGCGGCGCAGAAAGCGGCATCAGGGGGACAGCAGGTGTGGAAACGGTAGTGGTTTATGCCGTGTTCCTTGGCGGTTTTCATAACCGCAAGCCAGCTTTCGGTGTCGGTTGGTGCGGCACCCGTCATAGGGAAAATCATACCGTCGTGCTTACCGCGCAAGAACACCTTTTCGCCGTTCACAAGGAACTCTGTGCCTCGTGTGGAAAAGTCACGGATACCAAAGGAGATATGCTGAACATCACCGTCATTGTCAATATTCATAATATATGTAACAGGATTATGCTCGCTCCAAAGGGTTGCCTTTTCCATTTCGTAAGTGAATTCGGGGCAGTCCTTTGTTACGGTTACGGTCTTTTTCGGGAAACCGCTTACGTCAGCGTTCAGCTCAAGGCTTTCAGCTCCCACAAGCTCGCCCTTTACCGTAACTGTTTTTGTTTCAGCATCGGTATAAAGCTTGACGTTTTCAAAGCGTACAGGATTTACGCACTCAATATATAACCCGCCTGTAATACCCAGCCAGTTTGTCTGAGTATCCTGCGAAGTCATATGACCGCCGGGCACAGGACAGGAAATGTTGTCAATCATAATTGTGATGCGGATTTCCTCGCCGTTAACAAAATCGGTTATATCATATTGGTGAGCAGTACAAAGGCTGTTCTGAGTACCCACAAACTCACCATTAATCCAAAGGCTGCTTGTACGGGTGCGTTCCATAACGAGGAACACCTTGCAATCCTGCTTTTTAGGTGTAAATTTAACTGTGCGTTCATAAAGCGCGTAGCCCTCAAAACGGTGAGGGTCAGTAAGATAACCGTCACTTCTCTCGTCAGTTACGGGAGATTTTTTCATCTGCTGAATTGTGGAGGGCAGAGTGATTGTATCCTCAAAAACAGAGTTAATATCAGGCTTTCCCTTGCTCAAAAGGAAGTTCCATTTTTCATATGTAAGGTGAATTTTCTCTATCATAATCTTACATCTCCCATTCTGCGCCAAAATTATACAGCAATTATATCATACAAATATTAACATTTCAACAAAATACTTGGACATATCTTTGAGAAAAAGTAAAAACAAAACCGTTCCCGCCTTTCGGCAGAAACGGTTAAAATCAATCTTTAAAATCATTGTTGTAGCGCTGTAAGAACTGTTTTGTACGCTCATTTTTTGTATCGCCGAACACCTGCTCGGGAGTACCCTCCTCAACGATTACACCGCCGTCCATAAAGATAACGTGGTCTGCAACGTCCCTTGCAAAAGCCATTTCGTGGGTAACGATAACCATTGTCATTTTTTCCTTTGCAAGCTCCTTGATAACCTTGAGGATTTCTCCTGTCAGCTCAGGGTCCAACGCAGAAGTAGGCTCATCAAAAAACAGCACCTCAGGATTAAGTGCCAGTGCACGAGCGATTGAGACACGCTGCTGCTGACCGCCCGAAAGCTCACAGGGATATGAACCTGCTTTTGAAGCAAGTCCCATCTTTTCGAGGAGCACCTTTGCTGTTTCTTCGGCTTCCTGCTTGCTTTTCTTCAGCACGCACATCGGAGCTTCCGTAATATTTTTCAGCACGCTCATGTGAGGAAACAGATTGAAATTCTGAAAAACAAGTCCGATTTTCAGACGTATTTCACGAAGTACATCGGCAGGCGAATAAACAGGCTTACCGTTTTTATAGCCTTCAATCATATCCAGACCGCAGACCTTTACCGAGCCTCCGCTTGCCTTTTCAAGCTGATTTATACACCGCAGGAGCGTTGACTTACCGCTTCCCGACGGTCCGATAATTGCCACAACCTCGCCCTTTTCCACGTCAAAGGAAATATCCTTCAGCACCTCAAGCTTGTCAAAGCTTTTGGAGAGATTGCGCACTTCAAGTATTGCCATATATAATGCTCCTTATTTGTAGTAATCCAGCTTCTTTTCAACAGCCGCAAATACTGTTGTGAGAATTGCATTCATTATAAAGTAGAATATACCTGCAATGAAAAGCGGTGTAAGGTTACTGTAGGAAACCATCTGCTCCTTAGCCTTACGGAAGATTTCAGCGTAAGCGATAACCGAAGCAAGAGAAGTGTCCTTAACAAGAGTGATAACCTCGTTTGAGCTTGCAGGAACAATTCTCTTGATAACCTGCGGAAGAACAACACGAAAAAAAGTCTGCCCCTTAGTCATACCGAGTGCAGCGGCAGCTTCATACTGCCCCTTAGGAATAGACTCGATGCCGCCTCTGAAAATTTCAGCGAAGTACGCCGCATAGTTCAGCGCAAATGCAACAATCAGAGCGTTGAACTGGTAGCTTTCGCTCTTTATGTCCACGCCTGCGAAAAGATTTTGCAGGAAAGCCGAGTCTGACACTTTCATCATAGGGATTGCGTAATAAATCGTAATAATCTGAAGCATAAGAGGGGTACCTCTCATAATCAGTATGTACACGTTGATAAGCCAGGAAACAGGCTTGAATTTACACATTTTAAGCAGTGCAACAACCATACCGAGGGGTATGGAGAACAGAAGTGTGAAACCGAAGATTTTCAACGTTGGAATAAGATACCTTGCTATAACCTCGGTGCACTGGAGAATTTCCTCCCAAGTCAAAAAATCACCTCATATCGGAATTGCCATACTATTATGGCATTGCTTTATTTCAGTACAACATTATCATTATACAACATTTTTCTACTCTTGGCAATAGCTGACTTTAAATTTTGACTTGCAAAAGTACAGCGCATATGCTAAACTTAATATATATTCTTATTTTGGAGGAACACTATGGAAATCTGTTTTCACATTCCCGATTTTACATATCATATGTATCTCAACTCCCTGCTGATAAACACAATCCGCAAGAATCCCGAATATTTCCATGACGGACTTAAAATTGCTTCCGTTTTCGGCAATTTCTACGGCAGTGTATGGAATGGCGGACGCTATCTCGGCGGTGTAACCGACCCGCAGATGCTTCCCGCTGTAACAAAGGCACTGAACGACAAGGGCATCCCTATGCGCTTCACCTTTACAAATCCTCTCATCACTGAGGAGCACCTTGACGATGCATTCAGCAACGCTATTCTCCGTGTTGCACACAACGGTCTGAACGAAGTAATCGTGGTATCTCCGATACTTGAGGAATATATCCGTGAGAAATATCCACGCTATAAAATTACTTCCTCTACCTGCAAGGAAATCCGTGATATCAAGGGCGTTAAAGCTGAACTGAAAAAGGACTATAAGTACGTTGTCCTTGATTACAATTTCAATAATCAGTTTGATGTTCTGGAGCAGATTGACGAAGCTGACCGTTCACGCTGTGAAATTCTTGTAAATGCTTGTTGTACACCTAACTGCCCACGTCGCGGCGAGCACTACCGCACAATCGGTCAGGACCAGATTGATGAGTGGACCTTCAAGAAAACAGGCAAGGACCCACGCACCTACGCATCCAAGGAATTCAAGTGCCCGTCAATGCTTCTTTGCCTTTACGAAACAACAGGCTTCTCCACACATATCTCTCCGCAGGCTATCTTTGAAAAGTACCTGCCTATGGGCTTCAACAACTTCAAAATAGAGGGACGTACAATGCCTGATATCAACCTGCTTGAAACCTATGTCTACTATATGGTCAAGCCAGAGTATCAGAATGAAGTTCGTCTGAAAATGGCACTTGCCCTTACCAAACGTCACAAATATTTTATCTGATTGAGGAATTAGCGAGATTTACTGCAAGTATAGGGGGAAAACAAAATGACCAACGTATTTATTGTAACACCTACGGAAATGGCTGTCAGCAAGGACACGCTCAATAAAGTAGCCGAAGACCTGCGTGATATATATGGGCTTACTGACAAATTCTTTTTCAGACAGGATGAGCGCAACAACGATGCGAAGTTTCTGGCTGACAACCTGCAATATGACCCTTTATCAGCAATAGTGCTTGCAATCGGAAATGACGCTATGCCTCTCTATGGCAAGGACGCTATGGAAGCTGAAATTGTTCCTATGCTTCGTGAATATTCCAGTTACACAAGCTTTGAAATACTTGCGACGTATGTACTGCCGCTGTTGCAAAAAGCGCAGGAAAAATACAACAAGATGTGATATTTACAACAGAAACAAACGGCTCACCGTGAATTTTCGGTGAGCCGTAATTTTATTTCCTTATTTCATAAGGGCAGCAATTGACTGTTCAATCTTAGCCATCTTTTCCTGAGCCTTTGCAAGCTTAGCCTTTTCAGCTTCAACCTGCTGTGCAGGTGCCTTTGCAACGAAGCCTGCGTTGTTGAGCTTATTGGAAGAGAAGTCGATATCCTTCTGTACAGCTGCCTTTTCCTTGTTGAGACGTGCAAGTTCCTTTTCCTTGTCAACGAGTTCGTCCATAGGAATGAAAATTCTTGCGCAGTCTGTAACAACTGTTACAGCGTCAGGCATATCAACCTTGTCAGCAATAACAATTTCAGCCGCGGAAGCAAGACGTTCGAAGAAAAGTCTGCCCTGCTCGAAGATTTCAGCCTCAGCAGTTTCGATGTGGAGAGCAGCCTTCTTGGAAGGCGGTACGTTCATCTCTGCACGGCGGTTTCTGATGCCGCGGATTGCAGCGATAATCTTTTCAAACTGTGCTTCCTCAGCAGCAAAGTCAAGCTTTTCATCGTAAGTCGGGAATGTGGAGAGGATACAAGGTACGTCACTGTCAGAAACAGCAGACCAGATTTCCTCTGTGATGTAAGGCATGAATGGGTGGAGAAGCTTGAGCATACCCTGCATTACCCAAACGAGAACAGCCTGTGCAGTTTCAGCAGTTTCGCCGCCTGCAGCAATTCTTGGCTTTGTAAGCTCGATGTACCAGTCACAGTAAACGTCCCAGATAAAGTCATAAAGCTTTGCAACTGCAACGCCAAGTTCGAATGCCTCGAGGTTTTCGTTTACTTCCTTTGCAAGACGGTTGAACTTGCTGATAATCCACTTGTCCTCAACGTTGAGGTTAGCAGGAATACCATTCAGCCTGAAGTCCTCAGGGAGGTTCATCATAATGAAACGGGAAGCGTTCCAGAGCTTGTTTGCGAAGTTTCTTGAAGCCTTAACCTTGTCTTCAATGTAACGCATATCGTTACCGGGAGCGTTACCTGTAGCAAGCATAAAGCGGAGTGCGTCAGCGCCGTACTTTTCGATTTCTTCCAGTGGGTCAACGCCGTTGCCGAGGGACTTGGACATCTTTCTGCCCTGTGCATCACGAACAAGACCATGGATAAGAACTGTATCGAAAGGAACTTCACCCATGTGTTCAAGACCGCTGAACATCATTCTGATTACCCAGAAGAAGATAATGTCGTAGCCTGTTACGAGTGTATTTGTAGGGTAGAAGTATTTGAGGTCTTCAGTATTCTCAGGCCAGCCAAGTGTAGAGAATGGCCAAAGAGCAGAGCTGAACCATGTATCGAGAGTATCCTCGTCCTGACGCATAGGCTTGCCGCACTTAGGACAAACTGCGCCGTTTTCCTTTGTTACAACCATTTCACCGCACTCGTCGCAGTAGAATGCAGGAATCTGGTGTCCCCACCAAACCTGACGGGAAATACACCAGTCCTTGATGTTTTCGAGCCAGTGGTAGTAAATCTTGTCAAAACGTTCAGGAACGAACTTTGTCTTGCCTGTCTTTACAGCCTCGATTGCAGGCTTTGCAAGAGGTTCCATCTTAACGAACCACTGTGTGGAAACCTTAGGTTCAACAGTTGTTCCGCAGCGGTAACAAGTACCAACATTGTGAGCGTGATCCTCAACCTTGATGAGTGCACCCTCAGCCTCGAGATCAGCAACGATTGCCTTTCTTGCATCGTATCTGTCCATACCTGCGTACTTAGGATAGTCAGCAACAATCTTCGCATCGTCTGTCATAACGTTGATAACAGGGAGATTGTGGCGGAGACCAACTTCAAAGTCGTTAGGGTCGTGAGCAGGTGTAATCTTAACTACGCCTGTACCGAAGTCCATTTCAACGTAAGTATCAGCAACGATAGGGATTTCACGGTGTACCAGCGGAAGGATAACTGTCTTGCCGATCATATCCTTGTAGCGTTCATCATCAGGGTGAACAGCAACAGCTGTATCGCCGAGGAGTGTTTCAGGACGTGTTGTAGCGAGTTCAATGTAGCCGCTGCCGTCAGAAAGAGGGTAGCGGAGATGCCAGAAGTGGCCAGCCTGATCCTCATAGTTAACCTCAGCGTCGGAGATAGATGTCTTACAGTGCGGACACCAGTTGATGATTCTTTCGCCGCGGTAGATAAGTCCCTTGTTGTAAAGGTTAACGAAAACCTCACGAACAGCCTTATTACAGCCTTCGTCCATTGTGAAGCGTTCTCTTGACCAGTCGCAGGAGCAGCCAAGCTTTTTCAGCTGTTCAACAATTCTGCCGCCGAACTTAGCCTTCCATGCCCATGCACGTTCCATAAATGCTTCACGGCCGATGCCTTCCTTTGTAAGGCCTTCCTCAGCCATAGCCGCAACAATCTTAGCTTCTGTTGCGATAGCAGCGTGGTCAGTACCAGGGAGCCACAGTGCAGCGTAGCCGCTCATTCTCTTCCATCTTACAAGGATATCCTGCAAAGTTTCATCAAGAGCGTGTCCCATGTGGAGCTGGCCTGTGATGTTTGGCGGTGGGATAACGATAGTGTAAGGCTTCTTGTCAGGGTCACGGTGAGCCTTGAAGCAGTCGTTGTCCATCCAGAATTTATATATTTTATCCTCTACTTCCTTTGGGTCATAGAGCTTTGAAAGCTCCTTCTTCATTTCAAAACCAATCCTTTCGTGATTTTAAGTATACTTTATAATCATATCACATTTTTTTGGAATAATCAACAATTTCTGCAAATTTTCTTTTGCCCGCTCAAAATGAAAAGGGTATCGGAAATCCGATACCCTTGATTTTATAACTTAACTTTCATAAATCCGTGCTTGTTGCAGTAAAAATAAAGCACACCTCCGCCAATACGTGGTAGCCTTATTGCCGCTTCCTGTTCGGGATAGAGCTTCACGAGATGCACTCTGTCACAGCCTGCGTACGCCGCAAATGTGATGTAGTGCGCCTTGCTCATTTCATGGGAAAATGTAACGTAAAACTCCCCGTCAATCTCCTCGATTTTTGGTGTGTGACCCTCGTCGGGTGCAACCGCTTCAAGTGGTGCAAGCTTTCTTCCGCAGCAGGAAATTTCCCCGTTTGCCGCTGCTGTAAAAATGTTTCCGCATTCGGTGCAGATGTAGAATTTAACTCTTTTCATATTTCCTCCAACTATGTTGTTGCTTGTGATTTCGCCGTCAAGGAGAGTTTCAACAGGGACACCGAACAATTCCGCAATATCATTCAGCACGGAAATGTCGGGACAGCCCAGTCCACGCTCCCATTTCGAAACAGCCTTGTCGCTGACAAGAAGTCTTTCGGCAACCTGTGCCTGTGTGAAACCTTTTTCGGTACGAAGTTTTCGGAGCAATGCGCCCATTTTTTCGGAATCCATAGTCATCTTCCTTTCTGTCACAATTATAGCAGCAACTGCTTCATAAATCAATAAACCAACCGTAGAGAAAAACGGCAGGGACAAGCCCTGCCGCAAAATTATCTGAGAATGGATTTCTTGTTTTTCTTCTGGTCATAAAGCACGTTGTCAGCCTGAGCAAGAATTTTTGACAGCTCAATATCGTGACCACACTTGAAAGCGTACATACCAACGCTCATATGAACGATATACGGCTTGTCGTGAGTCCTGTTGAAAGCGTCTGTTGCTGCCGCAACTCTGGCTCTTACAATATCGATAACCTCTTCGCTTGTTGCGTTTTCAACCATTGCAAGCACGGAGAATTCGTCGCCGCCGATTCGTCCGATTATGTCAGAGCTTCTGAATGAATCGTGGAGGATTTTGGCAGCATTTCTGATAGCAAAGTCGCCGTCCTCATGGCTGAACTGGTCATTGATAATTTTCAGGCTGTCAAGGTCAGCAAAGACGATAAGAGCGTCCCTTCCCTCGTTCATAGGGGAGCAGATTATGCTGTTTGCCTGAGTGAAGAAACCTCGTCTGTTGTAAACGCCTGTAAGCTCGTCAATTTTAGAAATAGTATCAAGAAGAAGATTTCTTTCCTTAATCTGGAGCAGAGTCTGTTCAAGCTCCTGACGGATATTCTCCTTATCCTGGATAAGGCGGAGAATTTTCATAGCCGCACAAAGCTGAGCAGAAAGGGAACTTATGTAGTAGAAGTATTCATATTCCAGCTCGCAGAGGAACAGACCATAGTGGTCAACGTTAAGGAAAATCGATGACAGAATCATCGTAACACGTCTGTCTGTAGGAATATACTTATTGTCAAAAAGATGTCTGATGGAAATCTCCTGCTCCTCAAGAGGAACAATTTCCGCAACATCTTTATTATGATAGGATTTCAGCAGCACCTTTGAAGGAGGCAGCCACTTTTCGTCCTTTCTGTTTGAAAGGGTTTCTGGGAAAATATAAATGTAGCTGCTGGCGATGTTAAGACGCATAAGCTTATCTGTTACCGAGCCATAGCCCTTATCGTCATAGCTGTCGAAAAGCAGCATATCCTTTGTGATTGAGTTGGACTGCCATGTAAGGAACTCAACCTCGTCAACACGCTTGTTGTTGAAGTTTACAACGGCACGCATCATAATCTGATACAGGCTGATGAAAACCGAAGCAAGCCGCTTCTTGTCATCGGGATTGTCAAGTCCTGCCGCAAAACGCTGGTTGAGGTAATCTATAACGCTGCACAGCTTATCATGGGAAGTGCTGTTCATCATTTCGGGGGTAAGCAGGTTTTCGAACATTTCCGGAATTGCTTCAACTGCCTTATCGGTAAGGACAATTCCGCCGTGGTCATCAGAGCCCAGCACTGAGAACACATTTTTCAGAAAATCCTCAAAATCCTTCTTTACGCCCAAAACCTGATTTGAAGTGCTGTAGCTGTCGAAAAGATACCTGCTGACAGCTGTAACTGTCTGCATATCAGAACGGCACCAGCTATAGTTGAAAACAAAAACATCCTTATATGAAAACTCTGCTGAGGTATCGGATTTGCAGCCGCAGGACTTACGCTTCACCATTGCCGAGCGTACCTTCCTGCTGTTCAGCTTGCCTGTTTTGGAATATTCAAAGCATTCCATAACCGCATCATATCCAAGCTCGGAAGCGTCTGCCTTTACTGTAGTAAGAGGGGGAACAAGGTTTGCTGCAATCGGAGCATCGTCAAAGCCTGTTATAAAAATATCCTTGCCGACTTCGATTTTTCTTTCCTCAAACACCTCATAAGCACCGCCTGCCATAGCATCATTTGCAAATGCGATAGCCTCAAGGTCGGGACAGCGGTCAAGAAGTTCACTTACAACGCTGTAGGAATATGGTGAAAATCTTCCGTAGGCAACTCTGTCTTCATCGTACTGAATACCAGCGTTTTTGAGTGCTTCAACGTACACGCCCAGTCTTTCATTAGCATCCTCATTTGTTTTAGGACCGCTTACAAAACCGATTTTACGGCAGTTATGGTCATTAATAAGGTGCTCGATACATTCCTTTATTCCGCTTTTATTGTCAAAGCATACCGAAGCGTATCCTTCAACCTCGGAAGCAATTGTAATAACAGGTATACCATCAAACTGTGCGAGAAAGTCTTTTTTGCGTTCGCTTGAAAGGGAGTTGCCGATTGTTCCTGCCAGAACAAGCAGAATATCGATATCCTCAGGGAAGGCATAGGAAAACAGAGTGTTATACTGATACTCGTACTCTGTACGTTTTTTATCCGCATAGACACCGTCGATATATCTTCCGGGGAAAATGAACAAATTAGCGTCAATCTCCTTGGCACCGGTAATTGCGCCGCGGCATACTGCGCTTGCAAAGTCATCTTCCAGATGGCTTATCATGAGACCTATATTCATACGTCTTTCCATATTGCAAAGGCTCCTTTCAGACAATTCGCACATATTCATGGTTATTATACCACATATTTTATGCAGATTAATAGTATATGTTATATACAATTTATGAACAATTCATAAATTAGCAACTTTTCATCAGCGTTCATGTCCATAATATGCTCTGCGGAATTTGGTGGTTTTGTGATGAAAAAAGAAAAAATTTATAATATTTTGAAAAAAGTATCGCCATCAGTATTTTTTTGTGCTATAATATATGTTGTGAACAAAATTTTTTACCGAAAGGATACTTCTGATATGAGCTGTGAATCAATCAATATGCTGGCGCAGATTTACGGTGCAACGGATATTCCTGTTGCGGTTGCTGACGGTGCTGACGAAAAATTCAGAATTTTGTGGAAAAATACTGCTGCAGAAAAAGCGGATTGCTTCAAGGGCGGCTTCGCTTCCTTTATTTCAGACGGCGAAGAACGCAGGGACGGTACTCTGTCCGTTTGCTTGAACGGCGTTTTTCAGCTGTTCAATATTATAAAGTATACTTCCGACAACAGCTTTTATATTATAGAATATCTTGGCAGAGATTCTGCACATGATATTTCCGTAATGAAAAATTACTTCACACTTCTTTGTGCAAGGCTGAGAGAATCTGCCGGACAGATTGCAATGTCTGCCGATGATATAAATATGACTGTCAAAAACGGCGGCTCAGATGTTGCTTCTTCACTCAACCGAATTGACAGGAATATCATGATGCTGCTTAATGAAGCTATTCTTCCCGAGCAGATTTACTACGCCCTTGACCCATACAGCAAGGACGAAATCATAAGCCTTGAACAAGAGGTTGCTCTTGCTGCTTCTGATGCTGAGAAAGCACTCGGCAGAGCCTCCGAAGTATGGCAGAATGAAGCTGAGGGCATAACTGCAAGCATCAACAGAAGCACTCTTGAGACAATTCTTGCCTGCATGACAGCGGAAAGCTGCTGCGGCGAACTGTTCCCTGACAAGGTCGAATTTACTGTTGAAAGAATTTCTGATGAACGTGCTTCGGTTTCGGTGCGAAGCATTAATCTGTCGGGAAAGAAAAATAATGTTTCAAAACTTGATGTTCTCAGGCAGCCGTCTGAATTTCCAAATGATTTTTTCAAGAAGCTGCTTGCTGAAAAATACGGTGCTGATTTTGAAAAGAAAATTCACCCTGACGGAATTGAGAGCATAATGATACTTAATATACTTCCCGAACAGAACAGGATTGTAAAAAGCGGCTCAAAATATGCTCTGCGTGAGGAGCGCTTCTCAACTATGGCGGTTTCGTTATCCGAAAAACATCACGGAGAACGTTACAACAATATAAAAATAAAATGATTATGTGTAAATAAGAAAGGAAAATCAATTATGAAAAAAATCAGATTTGCAGTACTCTCAGTTCTGCTTGCGGCATCCATGCTTATGACAGGCTGCTCTTCAGGCAGCGATGGAAATGCAGAAGCTGCAGGAGACGGCTCTTCTTCCACTCAGATTGTAATTGACGGAAACGATATGCCTGATGACAGCGGCGAAGAAATGACTACCCGTCCTCTCGAAGAGGGAGATATTCTTGCTATCCATAAAATCAACCCAAAGACAACAGGTGACGTTTTCGCAGGCGGATATAAGCTTGTGGACGAGGACGAAGCTTCTCAGGGTAAAATGTATATGAACGGCGGCTCAAGGGTAATTATCCGTGCACAGAACTACAAGGAGGATATGCAGTCTCTGGAAATATGGGCTGATAACGCTTGCTTAATGATCAGCTTTGCAAATGTCACAGCTGCCTGCGACACAGTTTTCGGTGACCCTCAGAAAACTACGGTATGCGGCTATGACGCTATAATGTATGATTATGATGTTCTCCAGTATGAATTCCTTGATGACGGCTCAAAAAATCAGACCGATACTTTCAAGGGCAGAAACTACTACTTCTACTCAGATAAGGACGCTTACGTGCTTATGTTTGACACAAACGATGAAACCTACGAGGAGCAGCTTAAATGCTTTGAGGAATTTGTTGCTGACCTTGAAATCGCAAATGTTGAATATTAATTTTATTGCAGGATAAAAAGCTGTTGCAAATTTTAAAAAGCTGTGATATAATATAATATAATATCAGAAAGACGTAGCAGTCAGAGTAGCTTACTATGAAGCTTTCAGAGAGTATCGGGTTGGTGCGACGATACAGCAGATGGTTTGTGAAGTGCGGCTGTCAGTTCGGACGGGGAACAGTTTTAAGTATCCGTCTGCGTGTGCTCACGTTACAGGGCAAAGAGGGAGCATTGTTAAAATTGCTCCGAATTGAAGTGGAACCGTGGTAAAAGTATTGTTACCGCCTTCATAGGGTATTCTATGAAGGCGGTTTTTGTTTGGCGAAAAATGCAGAATGAAGGGAGAAATGTTATGTTTGAAAAGATTATTGAAAATGTAAAATCCGACATTGAGTCGGTTAAACGGCGTGACCCTGCGGCAAGAAGCACGATAGAAATTCTGCTGACCTACTCAGGTCTGCACGCTATTATAATGTACCGTGCGGCACACTGGTTTCATACAAGGAAAATGTTTATTATTGCACGATGTATTTCTCAGTTTGCACGTTTCCTGACGGGCATTGAAATTCACCCAGGCGCAAAAATCGGCAAGGGCTTTTTCATTGACCACGGCGCAGGTGTTGTAATCGGTGAAACAACGGAAATCGGTGACAACTGCCTTGTGTATCAGGGCGTAACCCTTGGCGGTACGGGTAAGGAAAAGGGCAAGCGTCACCCTACTCTCGGCAACAACGTTATGGTTGGCTCGGGCGCAAGAGTTCTCGGTCCGTTCAAGGTTGGGGACAATGCCAAGATTGCGGCAAATGCGGTTGTATTGGAGGAGGTTCCTCCCAACTGTACAGCGGTTGGTGTTCCTGCGAGAATTGTAAAGCGTAACGGCAAGAAAGTTACCAACAGCGACCTTGACCAGGTGCACATTCCCGACCCAGTTGCACAGGAGCTTTGCGCGCACCTTATGCGTATCGAAAAGCTCGAAAAGCAGATTAACAAGCTTGAGATTGCTGAGATTGGAAACAGGCTGAACAATAAACAGAATAACGATTGAAAGGAAAATTGAAATGAAATTATACAACACACTTACAAGAACAAAGGATGAATTCAAGCCACGCTTTGAGAACAAGGTGAGTATGTACACCTGCGGTCCTACGGTTTACCACTACGCACACATCGGTAATCTCCGCAGCTATATTATGGAGGACGTGCTGGAGAAGTATTTCCGTTACGTTGGCTACGACGTGACAAGAGTTATGAACATTACAGACGTTGGTCACCTTTCCAGCGACGGCGACACAGGCGATGACAAGATGCTCAAGGGTGCAAAGCGTGAGCACAAGACAGTTATGGAAATCGCAAAGTTCTACACGGACGCTTTCTTTGCCGACTGTGCAAAGCTGAACATCAAAACTCCTGAAGTTGTTGAGCCTGCTACAAGCTGCATCGACGAGTTTATCCGCGTTATCAGCTCCCTTATCGAAAAGGGCTACGCTTACGAGGCTGGAGGAAACATCTACTTTGACACCTCAAAGCTTGACAAGTATTACGTTTTCAACGATTTCACAGAGGAAGACCTCGCTGTAGGTGTTCGTGAGGGCGTTGAGGAGGACTCCAACAAGAAGAACAAGGCTGACTTTGTTCTGTGGTTTACCAAATCCAAGTTTGACGACCAGGAACTTAAGTGGGACAGCCCTTGGGGCGTTGGTTACCCAGGCTGGCACATTGAGTGCTCCTGCATCAGCATGAAGAACCTCGGCGAATACCTCGATATCCACTGCGGCGGTATCGACAACGCATTCCCGCACCACACAAACGAAATCGCACAGAGTGAAGCATACCTCGGTCACGAGTGGTGCAACTACTGGTTCCACGTTCATCATCTGAACACAACAGGCGGCAAGATGAGTAAGTCCAAGGGCGAGTTCCTGACAGTTTCTCTCCTTGAAGAAAAGGGCTACAATCCGCTTGTTTACCGTTTCTTCTGCTTGCAGTCACACTACCGCAAGTCACTCGTTTTCAGCTACGAAAACCTCGACAATGCAGCTGTTGCGTACAACAAGCTTGCTGCAAAGGTTGCGACACTTTTCGATAACAGTGCTGTTGACAAGGCTGCTTTTGTCAGCTTAAAGGCTGGCTTTACAGAGGCTATGGACAACGACCTTAATACAGCTCTTGCTGTAACAGCAGTTTATGATGTACTTAAGGCTGACACAACAAACGCAACAAAGCTTGCTCTTATCGAGGACTTCGACAAGGTGCTCGGCATTGGTCTTGTTGATGCGGCTAAGAAGCTTGCTGAAAGCAACTCTGGTGCAGGTGATGACATTCCTGAGGAAATCACAAAGCTTATTGAAGAGCGTAAGGAAGCAAGAAAGGCTAAGAACTTTGCACTTGCTGACGAAATCCGTGATAAGATTGCTGAGATGGGTTATGTTATTACTGAAACCCGTGAGGGCACTAAGGTTACTAAGAAGTAATTTTATTTGGGCTTGTTTTGTCAAAAACGTGCCACTGGCACGTTTTTGAGATAAACTTATTTCGTAACTACAACAAGGGGCGGCGGTCTTGTTCGCCGCCCCTCGGAATGCTGTCGCAGTCCTCACCCCACTCTCCGTTTTTGAACGATAGGAGAATTTCGCCGTCTGCGGACGGCGACTTAGGGACGCTGTCCCTAAGAACCCTGCCAAAGGGTGCACACACCCTTTGGAAACCCATTATTAAGTAATGGATTTGAGAGGAAGTGAAATTTATGACTGAAAATACAACCGGAATCATCACCCGTGCGGTGCTGGTGTCCGCTGACACGGGGGAATTTGATGCTGAACGTTCCCTTGATGAGCTTGAGGAGCTTTCCGCAACTGCCGGAGTTGAGGTTGTGGGCAGGGTTATTCAGAAACGCCCAGCCTGCGACAGTGCAACCGTTATCGGCTCGGGACGTCTTGAACAGCTTGTTGAGGAGGCGGAGGCCTTACAGACAAACCTCATCATTTTCGACTGCGAGCTTACCGCAAATCAGACCCGTAACATTGAGCGTATTCTCGATATCCGTGTTATAGACCGCACCACTCTTATCCTTGACATTTTCGCACAGCGTGCGCTGACAAAAGAGGGCCGCTTGCAGGTTGAGCTTGCACAGCAGAAATACCGTCTGCCCCGTCTTGCGGGCAAGGGTGTTGAGCTGTCACGTCTCGGCGGCGGTATCGGTACACGTGGCCCCGGTGAGTCAAAGCTTGAAACTGACAAACGTCATATCCGTAGACGTATCGAGTCCCTTGAAGCTGAGCTGAAAGAACTTGAACGCAGACGTGAGCTTCATCGTGCACGTCGTAAAAAAGACAATGTGCTTTCTGCGGCGATTGTTGGCTACACAAATGTTGGTAAATCTACTTTGCTGAACGCTTTGACCGACGCAGGTGTACTTGCCGAAAACAAGCTTTTTGCTACCCTTGATATTACCTCCCGTGCCATAGAACTTCCCGACGGAAGAAGCGTGCTTCTTATCGACACGGTAGGGCTTATCCGACGTCTGCCGCATAATCTTGTAGAAGCCTTCAAGAGCACCCTTGAAGAAGC
>JAFTWI010000016.1 GCA_017465345.1 Oscillospiraceae bacterium | reverse complement strand
GAAAAGGAGCAGACTGCTCTTGCTGATGCTCAGTATCAGTACAGTGCACTGACTGACTATCTGAACAACAACTACACTATGATTAGGTCGGCTTTGTCGAAAACCTGATTTTGTGCAGCGTAATAACTGCTTCCGTGTAAACCGATAAAAAGAAAGGACGGTCGGAATGGCTTTTGTAAATTCTCTTGATATAAGCGCTTCTGCGCTTTCGGCTCAGAGATTGAGAATGGATATAATTTCACAGAATATCGCCAATCAGGAAACCTATAACACTTCGCCCGGCGGTGACCCGTATTGCCGTCAGCTTGTGGTTTTCTCTGAAAAGAAAAGATTCGGCGACGTTCTTGATAAATATACAAAACTTGCTTACAACGATGATGAGGACGTGAAAAAATACAGCAGAGGCGTTTACTACCTCAACCACGAGGATAAATACAAGGCTGCTGGCGTTACCGTTGCGGACGTAATCGAGGACGACGCTCCTTATGTTCCTGTGTATGACCCCGATAACCCTCTCGCTGACGAGGACGGCTACATCTACAAGAGCAACGTTGACAACACCAAGGAGCAGATTGACCTCCTTGCTGCACAGCGCTCATACGAGGCTAACGCTGCTGCTTTTGCGGCTGTAAAGGCTATGCTTTCTACAGCTATGACTCTTAAAGGAAGATAATTGAACTGATTTCAGAATGGAGATAGATTATGTTTATTGTACCAATCAGCAATGCTATTCAGCCTGTTGAATCTCTCTTTGATGACAAGACCACGGCTGCCGTTGCGGACAGCACCGACAATCCCCAGTTCTCCGACGTGTTCAAGGAGATTTTTACAGATGTTCAGGAAACACAGCGCGTTGTTCAGGAGGACTCTGTTCGTCTTGCAATGGGTGACGTTGATGACCTGCATACAATCTACAACAATATGACAAAAGCGTCTGTTGCGGTCGAAACCTTCGTGGCGGTAAAGAATGCGGCAGTAAGTGCTTATGACCAGGTGCTTCAGATTTCATTGTGATTAATTTGGCGGTACGGAGTGTACCGTTAAGGAAGGAAATTTCGGAAAATGGCGGTTAAGGAACAGGTAATAAAAGTCAAAAAGACTTTCACAACCTTCTGGGACGGTCAGAGTAAAACCCGCAAAATTATCTACATAGCTATTCTTGCGGCGATTGTTCTGCTGGCGGTCATTGTGACGGTTGCTTTAAATAAAAAGGATTATGTTATCCTCTATGAGGGGCTGGAAAATACAGAGGCTGCCGAAATGGTTACTCTCATTGAGGAAATGGGCTATGAAGCCAAGCTTTCGGGCGGTACAATTACCGTTCTGAAGGGTACGGAAAATTACATAGCTATCCAGCTTGCTCAGCAGGAATACCCCAAGAGCAGTCTGAGTTACCCTCTTTCTACGGATAATACGGGTATGTTTACAACAGGTCCAGAGCGTGAAGCGTATCTGAAAATGGATACGGAGAACCGACTCGGCGCTATTATCGGCTCGATGGAGAATATCAGCAAGGCTGCAGTAACACTTACTGCTCCTGAGCAGAAGAATACCGTTATCAGTGCTAACAAACAGTACCCGACTGCAGCAGTTGTGGTTTATCTCGACGGTATTGAAAAGCTCTCCAGCAAGCAGATTATCGGTATTACTCACCTTGTCAAGATGTCATGGTCGGGTCTTACTGAAGAAAATATCTCAATCATTGACGGCTACGGTATCCCTCAGATTGCAGGCGAGGCAAGCGACTATGACCTGATTGTTGAGGAAACCAAAAAGCTTGCGTTCAAAACTCAGCTTGAAAATACAATCAAGGAAAAAATCCTTGAGCTTCTTATCCCGATTTACAACGACGACGGCGTTTCCGTTGCGGTAAATATGGTGCTCGACTTTGATTCCAAGGTCAGCGAAACTACAGATTACTCCCCTGAGGGCAACACCAATACGGGTGTTCTCCAGCACGGCGACGTTGAAGCTGCAAGCGGCGGTACAACTGCTGACGGCGGCGTTGTAGGCGTTGAAGGAAACGCTGACGATACCTACCCTACAGGCGACACGGACGGTTACGGTGCGTGGTCTGAGGAGGCATACTCAAACACATATCTTGTTGATACATATAAGGAGCAGGTTGAAAAGGCCGGCTACGAAATCGATGGCCTTTCCATTTCGGTTGTAGTTTACACCGATTACCTCTCCGAAGCTGAAAAGCTCGACCTTGTTAAGCTTGTAGGCAACGCAGGTACGGTAAATCCTGCGGTTCTTGAAGATGTTGTAACAGTTACAAACTTCAGAAAGTTCACAGATCTGGACGATGTTCCTGCAGGAACTGCTCCGAAGTACCTGTTCGGTCTTACATTTGACCAGCTTATTCTCGTGGGCGCAATCGTGCTTATCCTTATTCTCGTTATTCTTATCGTTATGGCCATCCTTTCTGGCAACGCAAAGAAGAAGAGAAAGGAATTCGAGAAGACTATCATCGAAAAGAGCGGACTCATTACTCCGGACGGAGAAGAGCCTGTGGATACATTCACATTCAGCGATGCTGGAGAGCCTATCGAGGTACCAAGCCTCACGGACGATCAGATCGAAACAAAGGAAGTTGTTATCAGAAGAGAAATCAGCGAATTTGCAAAGTTCAGCCCCGAAATTGTGGCTCAGCTGCTTAGAAGCTGGATGAAGGAAGAGGAGGATTAACTGATGCCGGATATTCAGGAGCTCAGCGCTGCGCAGAAGGCGGCTGTGGTTATTACCTCAATCGGTGCTGAAAACGCCGCTCACGTTTATAAGCGCCTTACCGATGAAGAGGTTGAAAAGCTTACATTCGAGGTTTCAAGCCTCCCTTATATGGACATCAGTCAGGTGGACGCAGTTCTTAACGAATTTTATGAGCTGTGTCTTACCCAAAAGGTTATTACAGAAGGTGGTATCGACTATGCAAGATCCGTTCTGGAAAAGGCCTATGGTCCCGAAATGGCACAGAAGCTCATGGATAAGGTTTCCAAGTCCATGCAGACAAAGGCTTTCGAATTTGTCAGAAAGTCCGACTACAAGAACCTTCTTGCTATTATTCAGAACGAGCATCCGCAGACAATCGCTCTCGTACTCTCTTATGTAAACTCCGAACAGGCTTCTGCAGTTCTTCAGGAGCTTCCGAGAGAAAAGCGAGTTGAGGTTGTTGAAAGAATTGCGAAGATGGAATCCGCTTCGCCTGAAACAGTCAAGGCTATCGAGTCCACTCTCGAAAGAAAGTTTGCGGCTGTTGTTTCTATGGACCTTACAGAGGTTGGCGGTATCAACTATGTTGCTGACGTACTCAACAAGGTTGACCGCGGTACAGAAAAATACATCTTCGACGAGCTCTCCGCAAGAGACCCTGCTCTCGTGGAAGAAATCAAGAAGAAGATGTTCGTATTCGAGGATATCCTCTCTCTCGACTCTATGTCTATCCAGCGTTTCATCAGAGATGTCGAAACAAAGGATCTGGCTATCGCTATCAAGGGCTCCAACGCAGAGGTTGCGGCTACCCTTTATGCGAATATGCCTCAGAGAATGCAGGAATCCATTCAGCAGGAAATCGAGTACCTCCACAACGTGCGTATGCGTGACGTTGATGAGGCTCAGCAGAGAATTGTTGGTATCATTCGTCACCTTGAAGAAGAAGGCGAATTGGTAATCGGCAAGGGCGGAGAGGACGAGATAATTGCTTAAAATCGTTAGAAGCTTTCAGACGGCTTACGAAATGGGTGAGCCCGTTGCCATCGACAATACGGTTTATATTCCTACCGAGGACGAGGAAACGGGCGAGGTCATTTCTGCCGAAGAAATGCGCAGACGTGAGGAGCAGAAGGCTGCCGAGGAAAAGGCTGCTGAGGAATACCGCATAAAGACGGAAGTCGATAAGCGGTTGAGGGTTGCTCTTGCGGAGCGCAGCGCACAGCTCGATAAAGAGCGTGAGCATATAATAGAACTTGCAAAAAAAGAAGCGGCGTCAATTACTGCCGATACAAAGGCGGCAACTATGGCGGTTATGGAAAAGGCTCAGAATGAATGCCTTGTTCTCAAGGAGCAGGCTAAGCAGGAGGGCTACAACGAGGGCTTTGCTCAGGGTAAAGAAGAATCGCTGGAGAAGTACAAGCGCTATATCGACGCTTCGGGTAAGCTGCTTTCCGAGATAAATTCAAGGAAGGAAGCATACTATATTTCAAATGAAGAGGAAATGCGGACTACAGTTTTTGAGATGGTCAAGAAAATCACAAGAGCTGAGTTGGTGGCTGACCCCGAAATAATTGAGGGTATCATTGCTGAGGCTGCTAAGAATTTCCGCAATTCAGACTATATAAAGGTTACCCTCGCAGAGGACGAAATTACCGAAAAATTCAGAACGGACGAAAATCTCATAAAGGAGATTATCCCGTTTGTTCCTGAAATTGATATTGAGTTTGATGACGAGGCTGAGGAGGGCACGATTATTCTGGACAATGATTCGGAAATCGTGGACGCAGGTGTTCCGACACAGCTGGAATTCCTGAGAGAAATCCTCAATAACACAAGAGGCAAAACCGAGGAGTAATCCTCAAATCTACTATCGGAGCGTTGATATGAATTTTACAGCAGTACGGGATGCCGTCAAGCAGGCGGACTTGTTCAGGTACAAGGGTAAAATTGAAAAGATTATCGGTATGACCATCGAAGCATCGGGTCCGACCGCAAATATAGGCGATGTGTGCAGAATTTATCGTAAGAATGAAAACGGTAAGATGGACGATTCCTTTATTTACGGCGAGGTTGTCGGTTTCAACAACGGCAAGGTTATGCTGATGCCATATACCGATATCGAGGGTATCGGTCCGGGCTCAATCGTTGACAATACAGGCAGACAGCTTCAGGTTGACGTTGGCGAGGAGCTTGTGGGACGTATCATCAACGCTATCGGCGAGCCGATTGACGGAGGACCTCCGATAAGAACTACTGACAGATATTCCATTGCAGGTGAACCCGTTAACCCGCTGACAAGACCGAGAATTGACGATATTATCCCGTTCGGAGTAAAGGCAATCGACGGTCTGCTGACAATAGGCAGAGGTCAGCGTATGGGTATCTTCGCAGGCTCAGGTGTTGGTAAGTCAACGCTGCTGGGTATGATTGCAAGAGAGGTTCAGGCAGATATAAATGTTATCGCTCTGGTTGGCGAGCGTGGACGAGAGGTTCTCGAGTTCATTGAGCGTGACCTTGGCGAAAAGGGTATGGCGCGTTCAGTGCTGGTTGTTGCTACATCTGACCAGCCAGCTATGATGCGTAACAAGTGCCCTATGACAGCAACGGCTATTGCGGAGTACTTCAAGGACCAGGGTAAAAACGTCCTGCTGATGATGGACTCACTGACACGATATGCAATGGCACAGCGAGAAATCGGTCTTGCGGTTGGAGAGGCGCCTATCGCAAGAGGTTATACACCGTCCATCTACACTGCAATGCCAAAGCTGCTTGAAAGAGCAGGAAACTTCGAGCAGGGCTCAATCACAGGTATCTACACAGTGCTTGTTGAGGGTGACGATACAAACGAGCCTATCTCCGATACAGTTCGTGGTATCATCGACGGACATATTATCCTTTCCAGAAAGGTTGCGGCAAGAAACCATTATCCCGCAATCGAAGTGCTGGAGTCGGTTTCACGTCTTATGTCGGAAATTGCCGACAAGCCCCAGCGTGACGCAGCTTCAAAGATGCGTAACCTGCTGTCAGTTTACTATTCCAACTACGACCTCGTTTCAATCGGTGCTTATAAAAAGGGTACTAACCCCGCACTGGACGAGGCGCTGAAAAAGATAGACAAAATCAATGCTTTCTTGCAGCAGGCCACCGACGAGGCTTTCTCCTTTGAGGAAACTGTTGAGATGATGAAGGCAGCCGTAAAATAAAGAAAGCAGGCTTTCTTTATTTACGAGTTTTGTGATTTTACAAGTAAAACCACAAAACGTCGTAGTTTGCAAGTCAAATGTATTTATTACGGAGGGTTAAACCTTGAAACGGTTTGAATTTTCCTTGAACAAGCTCAAGGGCTACAAGCAGCAGGTGCTTGACAGAGAAAAGAATGACCTTGCTCATTTAAGACGTCAGCAGCAGCAGTATATTGATGACAAAAATGCGCTGGAAGAAAAGCTGAGACGCTCAAATGAGGAGTATTGCATAAAATCCGCACAGGGTATGACAATCATGCAGGTTACTACGTTTAAAGGATATCACCACTCTTTATCCCAGCAAATCAAGGAGCTGGAGGCTTCCATTGAAAAGATGGAGGTCAAGGTGCAGAAGCAGCTTGGCGTCGTAATCGAGGCAACGAAAGAGGTTTCGTCCCTTGATAAGCTGGAGGAAAAACAGCTTGAGGAGTATAACTTCAAGGTTGCAAAGGCTGACGAGCTGTTTATTTCAGAGTACGTTCAGAACAGTACATATAAAAATGAGGACTGAAAAGCAAAGGATAAAGCCTTTGTCTGAACCGCTTAATTATTTAATTCGGTTTAAGGCGCAGAGCATTATAATGCTACGCACTTTAAATATATACTATTATAATGAAGGGAGGTAAAACAATTGAATACGGTTATGTTTGATTTGCAGGCAGCGGTTATGGCGGCTTCTGCAAGCAGCGGAAACAGCAGTCTTACAGAAATTCCTGAGGACGGCAACAGCTTTTCCGATGTTCTTGCAGCGCAGAAGGAGCTTGTTACCGAAGGCGCAGTTGTAAATCAGGCAGCTGAAAACGGCGAGATTGATGCTGAAATGACGGAAGGTGAGATGAACAAGGAGTTTTCCGAGGTTCTCAATGCAATCGAAAACCTTGACGAGGGCGTCAAGAAGGCTCTTATGAAGCTTCTTGAAACTGTTCTCAAGGCGTTCAGAGGCGCAGATGACGACAAGGAAAGAGCAACTGATTTGTTTGCGATTTTCTCTGACGGAAGCGCAGGTGTTGCTGAGGACGAGGAAGAGGATATGCTTCTCAGCTGTGAACTTCTCAGTCAGACAGGTCTGATGATTGAGGCTGAGCTTTCCGATGGAAAGGAAGCTGACGAAATCATCGCAGAGCTGGAAGATGTTATCGTGGAAATTCTCGGCAAGGACGCTGACGAAACAACAGCGGCTGAAATTATGGCTTCAATGCTGAATATCCCTGTGGAGCAGCTTACAGATGCTGACGAGGATATAAAGACTGAAGCAATAAAGGGTGCTGCAGAAATCCTGACAGCTCCTAAGGCGGCAGTTTTTGAAGTTAATCCTGAGGATATCCCGAAAATGGAGCAGCTTTATGCTGACATCAAGGATATGAGTGTCAAGATGAACAGCGAAATTCCTGAAATGTTCAGACTCAGCTTTACATCGGTAAAAATCAATAACGCGTCGGAACAGGTTGCTGCAATCGGAAATGAAAACACCGTAGAGGTAGTTTCTGAAAAAACAGTTTCTGAAAAAATAGTTTCTGAGGATACTATTTCTGATAAAATTGTTCCCGAAGCAGTTACAGCAAATGTTCAGCAGCCGGTTATAACTGCCGAAAACACAATTGCCGAAAAGCTTGTTATCACCGAAACAACTGCGGAATCCATTCAGGTTCAGGTTACTGAGGTTATCACCGAAAAGCTTATGAGCTTTGAGGGTGACAACGGTACTGAGGAGCTGACAATGATTCTCAAGCCTGAAAACCTCGGCGAGGTTGCGGTTAAGATTGTTAAGGAAAACGGTGCGGTTACAGTACTTCTCTCAGCTCAGTATGAGGAAGTCGGCAAGGCTATGGCAGACCGTGCGGCACTTCTCGGAAGCAGCTTGCAGAACCAGAACTACAATGTTAAGGATATCCAGATTGTAGCAGCAAGCAATGCGGCAGAGCAGATGGGGCTTGATTTCACAAATCAGGGCTTCGGCTTCTCAAGAGAAAGCAGCCGTGAACAGAACAGCAGCTACCGTGCAGTAAGCGGTATAGGCGAAATTGAAGAGACAGACATTGTTGAAGAAACAGCAAAACTAAAGGAGGCGAAATTATGGACAACAGCTTAGATTTATCAACTGTCGGTGTCTACAGCAAGTATTCCAATACTTATGTAAATACTGCTACAGGCGATGATGAAGAATCAAACAGCTATATGAATTTTGACAGCTATCTCAAGCTTCTTGTTTCACAGATGCAGAATCAGGATTTCAACAATCCTATGAGTGATGCCGAGGTTCTTAATCAGATGTCCCAGTATTCAATGCTTGAGGGTATCAAGAATATGACCCAGCAGAACAATATCAGCTACTCCACTTCCCTCGTAGGCAAGGTTGTTACAGTAAGCGACGGTTATGATTATTATACAGGCAAGGTTGAATCCGTTACAGTTTCAAACGGCGAGCCAAAGCTTATGATCGACGGGAAGGCTTACGACAGTAAGACCGTTTCCGATATCGTTGCAGATGATGTTTACAAGGATCTTTTCTCAATGGTAGGCAAGGACGTAAAAATCTCCCTTACAGGCGAAACAGGTAAGGTTACAGATGTTATCTTCCTCAGCGGCGAAAGCTATGTTGTTCTCGACGGTAAGGATGCAGTTCCGAAGTCAACGGTTGAAATTGTAGAATCAGCTGAAGAAACAGCAGATGAAAATGTTACAGTTGTCAGCGATGAAGTTACAGGCGATACAACAGCAACTGAACCTGCGGAAGAAAATGTTTCCGTTGTTACAGCTGAGGTTCAGTCTTACGAAACAAAGTCACAGTCACTTATCGACGGATTTATGGCAGAGCTTGATTCCATTGATGAAGCAAACGGCGTCAGCGCAGCAAGCGAAACAAGCGAAGTTCAGGAAATTACCGATGAGTATGTTCTTGAAACAGCTGAACTTAAGGTTCCTGATTATGCAGCAGGTATTTTTGCTGACGGAGCAGTTCTCACAGGAACAGTTTCACTTACAGATGTTGATAACACTTACGGCAACGGTACAATAACAGCTTCATCAGCAGCAAATCTTGACCCTGAAACTGCTGAAAGAACAGCTGACGGTAAGCTCAAGGGCGTTACTACAGCACCCGGCATTTCCGAGCCTGATTGTGTACCTCACAGAATTTCCGTTGAAGATTATCCAGAAGAAGCTGCGCTTGCAGATGCACTCGGCACAAGAATGTATGATATCCGCTTTATTTACAACACAGATATCACTTCAAGAATCAAGACAGATGAAATTATCGGTCATACAGCAACTGGCAAGCCTATTACAGAAATCGGCTACAGCGGTGTAGGTCAGCTTGGCGAGGTTGTAACATTTGCTGACGGCAGACAGAGAGTTGAAATTCTTCTCAAGAGCGGTAAATCTGCGTGGATGATGACCTCAGGTAATCTTACACTTGATGAAATCTGTTCAAGAAACTACAAAGCAGGTGAACTCGCAGATAAGCTTACTCCGATGGAATCAGCTATCAGACACTACTCACATCCTATGGAAGCTTATGAACAGTCAGCTGCTGCTTTAAGCTTCAAAAACCATTTCAGGTCACAAGGATTGATTGTTACCGATTAATGAATAATAAAAAGGATTGATGCCGATGTTAATCAGTGAATATCTTCAGCTGAGAAATGTATCGGTAACAACCGGCAAGGCGCAGGGTCTCCCTCAGATACAGCCATCAGGCAGTCAGACGGTTACCCCTCAGAACAGCGATTTTGCCAAGGAGCTGAAAAATCAGCTTGAAGCGCTTAACCAAAGCAGCGGTGTACAGTTTTCCAAGCATGCTATGGAAAGAATTAATGAACGAAATATCGACCTTTCCGAAGATAATAATCTGTGCAGAATTAACAAGTCGGTTTAGCTTGCAGGCGAAAAGGGTTCGGCAGATGCTCTTGTCATGATTGATACGACGTCATTTCTAGTAAGCGTAAAGAACAACAAGGTTATTACTACGCTTTCT
>JAFTWI010000038.1 GCA_017465345.1 Oscillospiraceae bacterium | reverse complement strand
ATTTTTGAAACTACTATGATTGGAAGTGATTGGTTTGATCAAAGCGGCTGAAGCAATGGTAAAATGTCTGGAAAATGAGGGCGTAAAGGTCGTCTTTGGTTATCCGGGCGCTGCAATCTGTCCTTTTTACGATGAACTTACAAAGTCCGATATCCATCACGTTCTCGTTCGCCGTGAGGATAATGCGGGGCACTCCGCAAGCGGCTACGCACGAATTTCAGGCAAGCCTGCGGTCTGCATCGCGACCTCTGGTCCGGGCGCAACAAATCTGCTGACTGCTATCGCTACGGCATACGCTGACAGTATCCCCCTTGTGTGCATCACGGGTCAGGTTTCCACCGACCAGATCGGCTGCGACGTGTTTCAGGAAGTGGACATCACTGGCGCGGCTGAGCCTTTTGTAAAGTACAGCTACCTCATCAAGAATGCGGCTGAATTGCCACGCGTGTTCAAGGAGGCTTTCTACCTTGCGGGTACGGGAAGAAACGGCCCTGTTCTCATTGACGTGCCTGTGGATATTCAGAACACGCTTATAGATTTTGATTATCCCGAAAGCATTGAGCTTCGTACATACAAGCCTACCGTCAAGGGCAACACCCTTCAGATAAAGAGAGTCTGCGAGGCACTGAAAAATTCCGAGCGCCCTCTTATCTGCGCGGGCGGCGGTGTCATCTCCGCAAACGCTTCCGAGGAGCTCCGTGCCTTTGCCGAAAAGACTAAAATCCCAGTTGTTTCAACAATGATGGGTCTTGGCATCTTCCCTTCCGAGCACCCGCTCTATATGGGCATGCTTGGCATGCACGGCGTAAAGACAGCTAACGAGGCTGTATCAAAGTGCGACACAATGATTTTGATTGGTGCGAGGGTTGGTGACCGTGCTGTACGTTCCCCTAAGTTCCTTGCAAAGACTACAAAAATCATTCACATAGACGTTGACCCTGCTGAAATCGGCAAGAACATTCACGTTGATATCCCACTTGTCGGCGACTGCGGAAACATTCTTGAACAGCTCTGCGCAAACGCTGATTGTACCGAGCGTACCGACTGGCTCAGTGAGCTTGCACAGATTAAAAATGAAATTCCCACAGAAAATGAAACACAGGGCTACGTCAACCCGAAAATGTTCATCAGAAAGCTTTCCGCAAAGCTGCCCGAAAACACAATCTGCGTTGCTGACGTTGGTCAGAATCAGATATGGACATGCAACAACTTCCAGTTCAAGGGCGGCCGCTTCCTGACAAGCGGCGGTATGGGTACAATGGGTTACTCCGTACCTGCGGCAATCGGCGCGAAGTTTGCTTCACCCGACAGCGAAGTCGTGGCAATCTGCGGCGACGGCTCTTTCCAGATGCAGATGATGGAGCTTGCTACAATTATTCAGGAAAAGCTTGCTGTCAAGATTATCCTCATGCGCAACAATCGTCTTGGCATGGTTCGTGAGCTTCAGACTATCCACTACAGCGACAATCAGACTGCTATCCATATTGCTGACGGCAACCCCGATTTCGTGGCGCTTGCAAAGGCTTACGGTATCGAGGCTGAACGTGTATGCACAATGGCTGAGGCTGAACAGGCTATTGAGCACCTCTGCAATGCAAAGGGACCTTACCTATTGGAGTGCAACGTGTGGAGAAACGAAACTACACTTTAATATAAGTATCTGTTATGCAGATTATAACAATTATGCACTTTACTTATGTCAAAAAGTGTGGTAAAATGTTGCTATGAACATTTAAAGGAGTTTTCTTATGAAACATACTATATCTATACTCGTGGAAAACCACGCAGGCGTCCTGTCCAGAATTTCGGGGCTTTTCTCACGCCGAGGATTCAACATTGACAGCCTTGCGGTAGGTGAAACGGACGACCCTAAGGTTTCACGTGTTACAATCGTTGCCGACGGTGACGAGCATACTGTTGAACAGCTTGAAAAACAGCTCAACAAGCTTATTGATACTATTAAAGTAAAGGCTCTTGAGCCACAGGAGCTTCTCTCCCGTGAGCTTCAGCTCATCAAAATAAATGCTACATCTCAGCAGAGAAGCGAAATTCTCACTATCTGCGAAATTATGGGTGCTAAGATTGCTGATATTTCAGCTACAACCCTTACACTTGAAATTTCCGACACAACCCAGCATCTTGAACGCTTTCAGGAGCTTATCAAGCCTTACGGCATAAAGGAAATCGTCCGCACTGGCGTTATCGCTATTCAGAAGGGTGCGGAAACTATTAAGAAATAATTACTATCAAGAAATAATTTTGTTATTTAAACGTTCTACGCTACGATGCGTTGCTACGTTTTGATAAAGTATAGAAATCCAATTAATATAAAACGGAGGTTTTTAAAATGGCAAAAATTTATTATCAGCAGGACTGCGATCTCGGCAGACTTGACGGCAAGACCGTTGCAATCATCGGCTATGGCTCCCAGGGTCACGCTCACGCTCTCAATCTTAAGGACAGCGGCGTAAACGTTGTTGTTGGTCTTTACGAAGGCTCCAAGTCCGCTGCAAAGGCAGAGGCTCAGGGTCTTAAGGTTCTTTCCGTTGCTGAAGCTGCTAAGGCTGCTGACGTAATCATGATCCTTATTCCT
>JAFTWI010000015.1 GCA_017465345.1 Oscillospiraceae bacterium | reverse complement strand
TACTTTTGGATACTTGCACAAAACAAAATCTGTCACATTGCCCCAAAACAGTAATCTTGCACAAAACGGAATATAAATGTCATTTCAAAAACAAAATTCAACTCTTATTATAACCATTTTTCCGTCAAATTTCAACCCCTGAGGAAAAATTTTTACTGCCGCATAAAACAAATAACGGGCAACCGAAGTTACCCGTCAGAATTTATTCCTTCATCATCTGTTTCAGCTCTTTCATTTTCCTGCAACAGCTGATTGCCTTGCGTATAGTCAGAAAAAGACATACTGCGCAAATTGCTACACATATTATCATAAACACTTCTGCCAGTTGTATCCCTTCGTTGACTATTGCTTCAATAATGAAATATCCGCAATAGCAAAGGTCGAAAATAAACAATGACATTATCCCCACGCAACTGCCGAACTGCCTCTGCTCCGCCTCATACCTGCTTTTCGGGTCGGAGTAAAGCTTCGGGAAATCGCCCTTTTCCTTTGCTTTGCGGAAATAGACCTTGCCGTCCGACCAGCATACATATTCAGCGTCACAGCTGCTTGTCACAAACATTACATACGGAGCGGTGATTTCCTCCATTACAGCACCGTCACGGCTGTAGTCCACACGATATGTATAAGCCGTATCACTCTTTTCAAAATAATACTTCTGCGCGAAAAAGCCACCGCCGATTTTGGTCAGCACCATTCCCTTTTCAGCCATTTCGTTGAGCCATTGTTCTTCTTTATCCATATCAAAAAAGTGTCTTTTGTAACATTCCATTTATTTTTCCTCCTTGTCAAGCTTTGCAACAATCTTCTCACCATTCGCCGCAAGCTCCTTCAACCGCTCAACCTCAGCAAGCACTGCTGCTCTGCCTATGTCGGTTATGATGTATTCTTTTTTTCGCGTGCCGCCGTATTCGTTCAGCAGCTTAATCCATTTCTTTGCAACAAGGCTGTTCAGTGCGCCGTACAGCGTGCCAGCACCAAGCTTTACTCTGCCGCCTGACATTTCCTCAACCTGCTGCATAATTCCGTAGCCGTGGTTTGCCTCAAACAGCGACAGCAGTACATAGTAAACCGCCTCTGTCAGCGCACCCCTCTCAAAGCTTTCGGGCATATCTCTTACTCCTTTTCAAATTTATCTCACATCAATAACAATCTTCCCGCAATCCTTACAGCACCAGGAAATCTGCTCCTCGTTGTCGAAAATTGTGCTGTGTACGGAGGTTATCACACCGCCGTTTTTTCTGACCCTGTCCTTTGTCAGAATAAAATGAGTGCTTCTTTTACAGAATTCATAGGGTAACCACGCAAGCTTTCCGCCTCTGGTGTCATACATACGGCAGAAGCCTGTTTCCATTTCTTTTCCGCATACGGGGCAATTCATAATTTATCCTCCATTTTGCAGGGGACGGGTTTCCCGTCCCTATATTTTATTTCACATCAATAACAATCTTCCCACAGTCCTTACAATAGTAAGAAGGTCTATCATAGTCAAAAGCATTTTCGTGCATACGTTTAACTACGCCGCCGTCTTTTTTTATTGTCTTGCTGAAATGCATTGACATAGTAAGGTGCTTTTTGAAAAAACTATCGGGCACCCATATCAGTTTATTGCATTGTCTACCTGTGCCTGAATAAGCATCGAAAATGCCTTTTTCCATTTCCTTTCCGCATACGGGGCAATTCATATTTATCAATCCTTTATACATTTTTTAGCGCCATACAGCAGCAACTTCGTTGCTGTTAGAGAGGCTCTCTCTTGCAGAGCCTCTCTCTTTTTTGGCTTGCCGCCAAAAAATTCACTCTCCAGAGCGCTTCCAAGGTAGCGCCTGCGGGCGCAAGCAAGAGTTTCGCTCTCTGCGGAGAGCGATTTAGTGGCTTTGCCCCTAAAAACCCCACCAAAGGGTGCGAAGCCCCCTTTGGAAACCCATTATTTTTTGGGGAGGTAAAAACTCCACTCTCCACACTCCCCTCTCTTTAGAGTGCTTCCGCCGCGTTGTCATTCTGCGTAAACAGCTTTTCAACCTCCGCTTTAAGCGTCGGGAACTTAGTCAAGTCGGGACTCTCCTCAATCAGCGCTTTCGCCGCGTGCTGACAATCCGCAAGTAGTTCCCTGTCTGCGGCGATGTCGGCAATCTTCAAATCGGGCAGACCGTGCTGACGGTTACCGAAGAAATCACCTGCTCCACGCATTTTCAAATCGTACTCCGAAATAGCGAAGCCGTCACTTGTTTTGGTCATTATCTCAAGGCGCTGACGGGACTCGTCCGTAACTGTGCCAGCGATAAGCACGCAATAACTCTGGTGCGCACCTCTGCCTACACGTCCACGAAGCTGGTGAAGCTGTGACAGACCAAAACGGTCAGCGTTTTCGATTACTATTATTGTAGCGTTGGGCACGTCAACTCCGACCTCGACTACAGTTGTTGCCACAAGCAAATCAAGCTCCTGCGCCTTGAATGCCGCCATAACCTTATCCTTTTCAGCGGCGGGCATTTTGCCGTGAAGCAAGCCTGTGCGGTACTCTGCAAGCACTGTCTTTTTCAGGCTTTCTGCGTAACCCTTTGCCGCCGCAAGCTCGTTTTCATTTTCCTCAATCATCGGACAGACAATATAGGCCTGCCTGCCCTCATCAAGCTGTTTTTTGACAAATCCCAGTGCACGTTCCCTCAGCTTTGCCGTAACCGCAAAGGTTTCTATTTTCTGACGTCCTTTCGGCAACTCGTTCAGCACGGAAATATCCAGGTCGCCGTAAATAATAAGTGCAAGCGTTCTCGGTATCGGGGTAGCGGACATTACAAGCTTGTGGGGGTTGTGTCCCTTTTCGGCAAGTGTTGCACGCTGATTTACACCGAAACGGTGCTGTTCGTCGGTTATTACAAGTCCAAGGTTTTCAAACTCGGTGCTGTCGGAAATAAGTGCGTGTGTACCAACCGCAACGGAGTACTCACCGCTTGCAAGCTTCTCAGCCGCTTCGGTACGCTGTTTCTTCGTCATTGCACCCGTTACACAGCAGACCGCAATTCCAAGTGGTTCAAGCATTTCCGATAAGGTTTTGTAATGCTGACGTGCAAGAATTTCCGTTGGAGCCATAAGTGCTGTCTGAAAACCGTTCTTTGCAGCAAAAAATGCCACAGCAGCTGCAACGGCTGTCTTACCTGAGCCGACGTCACCCTGAACAAGTCTGCTCATAGGGGTACTGCCGCACATATCCTTGATTATATCGTCAACGGCACGCTTCTGTGCGCCTGTCATTTCAAATGGCAAAGCAGAGTAAAACTCCTCCATTTCCTTTTCCATAGGCTTCATTTTACAGCCGTTTTCCGCACGGGTACGGCTTTTCATCAGCATCATTCCAAGCTGTAATTTCAGTAATTCGTCAAAAGCAAGTCGCTTCTTTGCCAGCTCGGAGGCATGTGCATCTTTTGGAAAATGAATACTTCTTACAGCGTACTCCATAGTTGAAAGTGCATAATCCATACGCATTTGGTCGGGGATAATCTCCTCAAAAAAGCTTTGGTCAGCATTATCAAGTACCTCCGTAACATTAGTTGTAACCATTGCAGCTGTCAGACCCTCAGTCAGCGGATAAACGGGACGGAGAAGATTTTCCGAGTCAGCTTTAAGCACTGTGGGAGAATTCATCTCCTTACGAGTCATATTACCCGAAATCTTGCCGCTGAAAAGGTATTCCTCTCCCTCTTTCAGTGCATCGGAAGCGAAGCGGTTATTATAGTAGGTAATAGTAATACGCTCGCCGCTGTCATCCTCGGCATAGATTTTGTACAGAGTAAGTCCCTTGCGAATTCTTGCGGCAGGCTGTTTTTTTATAACAAGAGCACGGATTACAGCGTGCTGACCTATCTCGGCAAGGCTTGCAGGTATAGATTCGGAGTAGTCTATATATCGCCTTGGGAAGTGGTAAATCAAGTCCCCTGCGGTTTTTATTCCTATTTTTCCGTAAAGCTCAGCACGTTTTTCCCCCACGCCTTTAAGCTCACGGATTGGTGTATTCTTATTCATATCAATTCCTCACAACTTTACGTTAGCCGATACATCGGAAGACGTTATATCGGTTGCCGATATATTTGTCAAGGGGTTTTTGAAATAAATTATAATTATGTCCAAACTGTAAACATTGTCCCAACCTACTTGAATTTACAATATGAAAGGTATATACTGTAATTAGCACTCTAACATTAAGAGTGCTAATTTGTTGAAAATAATTAAATTTTATAAATCGAAAGGAATGTTCCCAATGGCTGAAACAAAACAGTTCAAAGCGGAGTCAAAACGTCTGCTTGACATGATGATCAACTCAATCTACACTCACAAGGAAATCTTCCTCCGTGAGCTTATCTCCAACGCAAGCGACGCTATCGACAAGCTTTATTTCAAGTCCCTTACAGATGACAAGGTTGGTCTGAAAAAGGACGATTTCTGCATCTTCATTGAGGCTGACGAAGAAAACAAGACTCTCATCATCTCCGACAACGGTATCGGTATGACCAAGGACGAGCTTGAAAACAACCTCGGTACAATCGCAAACAGCGGCTCTCTTGCATTTAAGAACGAGAACACAAGCGAGGATATCGACATCATCGGTCAGTTCGGTGTAGGCTTCTACTCCGCATTTATGGTTGCAAAGGAAGTTCAGGTTCGTTCAAAGGCTTACGGCTCCGAGCAGGCTTACCTCTGGAAGTCCGAGGGTGTTGAAGGTTACACTATTGAAGAATGTGAAAAGGACTCCGTTGGTACTGAAATCCGTCTTATTCTCAAGGACAACACTGACGACGAAAACTACGAAGATTACCTAATGCAGTGGAAGCTTAAATCGCTGGTTAAGAAGTATTCCGATTATATCCGCTTCCCGATCAAGATGGAAATTGCCCATGACCATCTCAAGGAAGGTACAGGCACAGACGAGGTTCCTGCTGAGTACGAAACACACACAGCTATCGAAACCCTCAACAGTATGGTTCCGCTCTGGAGAAAGAACAAGAGCGAGATTACTGACGAGGAATACAACAAGTTCTACAACGAAAAATTCTGGGACTACAACGAGCCTCTCTGCCACATTCACGCAAAGACAGAGGGTACTGCAACTTATGATGCACTCCTCTACATTCCGTCACAGGCTCCGATGGATTACTACACAAAGGATTTCACAAAGGGTCTCCAGCTTTTCTCCAGCGGTGTGCTTATTATGGATAAGTGCTCTGACCTGCTCCCTGACCACTTCTCATTCGTGAAGGGTCTTGTTGACTCACAGGATCTGTCCCTGAACATCTCCCGTGAAATGCTTCAGCACGACAAACAGCTCAAGCTTATTGCAAAGTCACTTGAACGTACAATCAAGAATGAGCTGAAAAAGATGCTGAACAATGACCGTGAAAAGTACGAAACATTCTGGAAGGCATTCGGCTTACAGATTAAGTTCGGTATCTACAACGGCTACGGCGTGAATAAGGAAATGCTCAAGGATTTGCTTATGTTCCACAGCTCCTTTGAAAAGAAGCTTGTTACACTTGAAGAATACGTTTCCCGTATGAAGGAGGACCAGAAGTACATCTACTACGCAGCTGGCGAAAGCGTTGCGAAGATTGATGTTCTGCCGCAGACTGAGGTTGTAAAGGACAAGGACTATGAAATTCTGTACCTTACAGAAAGCGTTGACGAGTTCGCAATTCAGATGCTTATGGGTTACGATGACAAGCAATTCAAGTCCGTTTCCGCGGCTGACCTTGATATTGATACACCTGAGGAAAAGGCTGAATTCAAGAAGCTTGCCGATGACAACAAGGATATGCTTACCGCTATCAAGGACGCTCTCGGCGGCAAAATCAAGGAAGCACGTCTTTCCGAGCGTCTTAAATCTCACCCTTGCTGTCTGACAAATGACGGTCAGATTTCCCTTGATATGGAGAGAACCTTTGCAGCAATGCCGAACAACGACCAGAACATCAAGGCTGAAAAGGTGCTTGAGCTGAACGCTGACCACGCTATGTTCAAGAAGCTTCAGTCACTCTATGAAAGCGACAAGGAAAAGCTCAAGGCTTACAGCGAAATTCTCTACACTCAGGCACTTCTCATCGAGGGTATGCCTATTGAGGACCCGCTCGCTTATGCAAATCTTGTTTGCGAATTGATGGTTAATCAGTAATTCGATAATTCTAAAACAAATGCAGAGGACGATAACTCGTTCTCTGCATTAATAACAAGTCAGCATTAAAGGAGCTGAAACAATGTATAAATACGAAACACATATGCACACCTCCGAAACAAGTGCCTGCGCCAATTCAACGGGTGCAGAGATGGCTGTAAAATACAAAGAAGCGGGCTACACGGGAATTATCGTTACCGACCATTTCTTCAACGGCAACAGCTGCGTGCCACGTGACCTGCCTTGGAATGAACGTGTTGAGCTGTTCTGCAAGGGCTACGAAAGCGCAAAGGCAAAGGGCGACGAAATAGGACTTGATGTTTATTTCGGCTTTGAGTACACCTACTATGGCTCTGATTTTCTTGTGTACGGTCTTGACAAGCAGTGGCTTATGAACAATGACAGAATTATGGATATGAATCTGTACAGATTTCTTGACCACGTTCATGCCTGCGGAGGAAGAGTTATCCACGCGCACCCATTCAGGGACTACGATTATATCCCGATGATGACCCTTGCACCGCACCGTGTTGACGGCGTGGAAATCATAAACACTTCCCACGCTGACCCTGATTTCGATGAACGTGCCAAAACATACGCAGGCTGGTACAACCTTCCCGTAACCTGCGGCTCCGACGCACACAACACAACTGACCGCTGGTATGGCGGAGGGGTGCTGTCCGAAAAGAAATTCACCTCAGCACTTGACTACGTTGACGCAGTCATACTGGGTGAAGTAACTCTTATTGAAAAAGAAAAATAAATTTCTGCTATTAAAACAAAAAGCTGCGTCAGGGATTTTCTCTCTGATGCAGCTTTGTTTTGTTTTTTACTGTGCAACAAGGTCAGCAGCAATTGCGTTAAGCTCTTCGATAACAGCGGTAATATCGGACACGCTGCTGCTGATAAGCTGTGAACTGTTACTGAGAATTTCAACAGCCTTGTCGGTATTCTCAACATTGTTCTTTGTATCGGTAACCTCTCCGATGATTGCATCGGAAGAATTCTTGATTTTTGTAACGCTTTCAAGAATTTCGTTTGTGTGTGCCTCAGCCTCGGCAAGTGTTTCGGCAGACTTGATTGCAAGGGTTCTTACTTCGTCGGCAACAACCGCAAAGCCCTTGCCGTGCTGACCTGCTCTTGCAGCTTCGATGGAAGCGTTGATAGCAAGAATATTGGTCTGACCAGCGATTGCGGAAATCTTTTCAAGGATTTTTGTATATTCCTCAATGCTTGCGCTGATGCTGTCAACAGCGGTAGCAATTCCGTCTGCACGGTCGGAAACGCTGGAAATATCTCTGCTGATAACGCCCATATCCTTCTTAATGCTTTCATTCTGAGCAGTATTTTCAGCTGTGTTTTCAGCGATAGGCTGAATTTTATCGGTGAGAATTTCAAGGGAATTATGAATTTGAGCAACAGAGTCCTGCAAAGTTGCGTGACGGGCTTCAAGGCTGTTTTTCAGCTCAGCCATCTTCTGCTTCTCATACATAATACAGTTAGCAGGAGTATTGTTTCCTGCGTAAATTGTCATAGCCATATGCTTACAGCTCTTGAAACCGCAAGCGTGACAGTCAACAAGACGGTCAGCGTCGGTAAACTTGCCCATGCTCTTGAATACACTGTCAAGCTGAGCCATAGAAGGTATAGCGTCAGTGCTTCTGTTTGTGTAGCTGCGGAGGAAGTCCTCAAGCTTGAGGCTCTTGAACAGCTTTGTATGGAAGCGTTCGTTCTTCTTGCGCTTGCCTGCGAAGCCCTTGACCTTCATCATAATATCGTAGGAATTGAACATATCAAACTTTTCAGCTGCACCTGCACCCGAGTTACAGCCAAACTCGCAAGAGAGTACGTCATAAACTGTAGGAACCTTTGAAGGGTCGGTTTCAAGATATGTTTCGAAATCCTCATAAACCTTCTGTACACCCTCGGAGGTTGCAACGGAAAGGTCGGGTGCAAACACCTTCAGACATTCCTTCAGACCGCCCGGGATAGGATAGAACGCACCGTCAAAGCCTCTTGTCTTGCTGAACTCAAACGGGCTGTGACCTGTAGCAAGAGGGATATTGTTCTTTTCGATATATTCGGAAAGGCGTTTGAAAGTAACGTTTCCGCTTACGATACCTGTGTTGCGGAACTCGTCACCCTTTGCGATACAAGGAGTAAGGCCGATAATTGTATCGTTATTACCGAGATACTTGCGGACATAGATTGCCGTACACATAAGCGGTGACTGAACAGGAGAAAGCTTCGGAAGAAGCTCAGGCTTATGCTTTTCCGCATAGTTTACGATTGCAGCGCAAGGCTGGGAAATAATCTTTGCAGCAGGGTTCTTCTTAACGTATTCAAGATGGAGATATGTACAGATATCGGCACCGAAGGAAGCGTCATAAATTTCGTGCACACCCATATCCTTCAGCCACTGGAGCACGTGTCTCCACTTGCCGTCCATAGCGGTTTTGATTGCAGGAGCAACAATGAGAGAAACCTTAGTTGTCTTGATAAGTTCAAGCAGCTGTTCAAGGTCATCGGTATAGTAGCGTGCGCCGTGCTGACAATTCTTTACACATTCGCCGCAGCAGATACACTGGTCATTATTGACGTGAACAACATTACCATCATAACGATTAGCATTAGGCACGGGACAGACTCTTATACAAGCATTACAGCCTATACATTTATCGGCAATTACGTTAATCATAAAAAGAATCCTTTCATTTTTTATATTATCGCAGGAATGATTGTTAAATTTCTAACTATCTAACTGCCATAATTATACCACATTTATTATATATATGTCAATAATGTTGTTTTTTCAACATCTAAAATTGTTTATTTTTCACAAACAGCACCTGTATTAATGTATAAAAACAGCAGGTACACAATATTAATTGCGTACCTGCATTTAATCAATTAAGAACTTTTTCACAAAAATCAATCATCGGCTGAATATGATTGCGGCGTCCGCCCACGAAATCAAGGATACACTGTGCACTTGCGTAGCCGTCAGTGAGAGCCTTTTCGTAATCACCCGTTTCAGGGTAGCGCTCAAAGAACTGCTCATAAAGCGGAGAATATATATCCACGAATTCCACAAGTCTCTGCTCAGCAAGAGTCTGCTCAAAATATCCGTCGGAAAGTCCTGTCAGACGTTCATAGAATTCTGTGCGGAAGCCTTCGTTTGTCATAAGATACGCAAAGCAAAGCACCGCAGGGTTGTTTGTATCCATATCAAGCAGTCCCTTGGGCTTGTAGTTGTCTTCCTTGATAGTGTTTGTGCGCACGTCGCCTCCGCCGCTTACGCCTCCGAACTCAACATCGTAAAACATAAAGCGCCATCTGCCGTCAGCATAAGGATTGTTTTCGTCAACATTGATTGTTTTCCACATTGACCAGTTTTTGCCCGGCCAGTCCCACTTGTTGTTAATCCAGCACTGTACTGCAAAATAATCCATTACCGATTCAGGGTCAACAAGCTTAACAAACTCATCGTAGTCCTCCTGTGATTTCAGGTCGGAGTGGCTCTTGAAAAAACTGTTCAATTCCTTGAAATAGTAGCTTTCCTTCTCGCCCTCGGGAATTGTACCCTCATCGAGAGTGTAGCCTCTCTTATAAGCCTCAGCATCGCCCTTATATACAACAACATCATCCTTGTTTACACCGTGCAAATCTTCGAAATAGTCATCGTTGTAGTCCTCTTCAAGAACATAAAGCCCCCAGTATTCTCCGTTGAGGTAAACCACGCAGGGTCGGGATTCTTTAGTTTCGCAGGCTGTTTCAGTAACGAGCGACTGCCAGTATGCGTCATTGAACTTTGACGTGAATGCACAGTTTCCTCCTGCACGGAGAACAAGGTGCTTGAATTTATCCATAACCTCTCCGCTGTCGTTAAGGTAGTCCTCACCAAAAACAGCGTAGTTGAAGTTGTTCTCGCCGTATTCTTTTCTTGCATAAAGTCGCAGACCCTTCTGCAAATCAGAACGTGAATAGTTGCCCTGAACACGGATACCGCAGTTCTGATTGATAACCGTTTCAGCACCATCGGGAGTAACCTCCAGCATTGTCACAGAAGCATTTCTCTCCCACTCTCTGCCCCTCTGCTTATAGTTAGCGTCCATAGCACGTGCGTCCTCGGTGTCACGAAGACGGTTGCCCTCGGCAAGATGCTTTTCCAGCGCCTTGTCGAAAATATCACCCTTAACGTATATGCCCTTGTCACTGCTGAAAAAGTCATCGTAATTTACATTAATGCTCATTACCGCAAGAGAAGTTCCTGCCGCTTCACAGCTTTCTGCAATGCCTCTTATATGCTCCTCGGGAGAGCCGATAAAATAGGTTGCGGCACTGTCTGTTCCAAAGGTTCCGTCTGTTTTTTTCACTGCCGCACGAATTACCGTACACTTGTCAACGTCCTCGTTTGTGGGCAGCTTCATATCCCATTCAAAGCCGTCACGGCTGCTGTTCACCTTGTTGAAATTACCCGAAATAAGCAGCGGGTCAACAGCTGAAACAACATTCTCACGCCCCTCTGCAGAAGTGATTTTCAGTGGTTCAGCGTAAGCAATTGCAGTATCGCTTATTGCAGGATTACTTCCGTCGAGGGTATAGAAAATTTCACCCTCCTCAGCAGAAGTGATTGTCACATCAAACTCTGCTTCGTAAAAACCGCTTGGATTGGAAAAAACTATGCTTGATGGCTCAGGTATAACATCGTTTTCAGTTTCGGCAGCTGTTGTTTCGGAAACAACTTCCGTCTGCTCCGATTGTTCAGTCTGCTCCGTTTGCACTCTTTCGGCAGTCGTTGTTTCAGCAGAAGTTGCATCTGCTGAAACCGTATCCTCAGCAGGCTGTTCCGAACATGCGGAAAGCATCATAGCTGATGCAAGCAGAAATGCTGTTAAAGAAGCCATTCTTTTTTTCATCGCGCACCTCCGCATTAAAGCTCGTCCTTGCTGTTTGGTATCATTCCGCAGCTTATTGTAAGATTACCGTTCTTGCAGCGGATTTTATCCAGCATTTCCTTTTCCGACTTGCCTGCCTTGAAAGCAATTATGTAAACTAACTCGTACATTGTTCCCATACGGATTGTCTTGACATAGTCAAGATTTGATGAGGTTGTGTATTCCTTGAAAATTTCATCAAATGCACCGTCATAGTCCATATCCTCAGGGATAACGATTTTCAGCTGACGCATTGCCGCACGGTTCGGAGGAACAAGCTTTTCTGCAGCAGCAATTACAACTCCGAGAATTGCTGTAAAAACAAGTGCATACCACATAAATCCCATTCCGCACACAAGACCCGAAGCCATTGCAAGGAACAGCATACAGATATCGCGGGAGCTTCCGGGGATTGAACGGAAACGAACAAGGCTGAATGCGCCTGCCGCCGCAACACCTGCTCCGATATTGCCGTTGACCATCATAATCACGACCTGAACGATAGCAGGCACTACCAAAGTCGAAATCAGCATGAATTTTGAGGGGCGGTTTGTTCCGATACGATACACAACCGCAACGATTACTCCGCAAAGTAATGAAATAATAAGTCCTGTTCCTGCATTCTGAAGTGATGAAAGCATACTTACCTGTGTTAAAATGTTCATATGGTTACTTCCTTTCTGTTGGAGGTTTTATTCTTCTGTATCTTTGCTGTATAAATCTTTCCGTACTTTGAAAATGACACAGGGTAGATTTTCAATCTTGAAAGTATTTCTGTTATTTCGAGAGGTATTGCACGTCCCGATTTGATTTCCATGACACGGTAATTTGGTGTCCCCGTATCAAGAAGCTCGGCGTCCTCGTCCGAGGTAAGGGTGATGTTTTTCCAGCGTCCTCTGATATTCTTATCAAAGGTTATACGCACCTCAGGGTGCTCTGTCATGAAATAAGCCTCACGGTCATAAGCAAGGTAGAGCTTTGGCTCGGGCTTGTATTTCTTCATAAGGTAGTCGATTTCCTCAAAAATCTGATTAGGCACAAATCCCTCAAGGCTTTGCGGACGCACGCCTTTCTCAACGTAATCCTCTGCCTCGGCAAAGGGAATAATAATTCGTCTTTTGTATACAACACCCTTTGATTTTTTCTTTATTTCAAAGAAGATTTTTTTCTCCCTGTCAGCGTTTCCGTAGCTTCTTATACGAAGCTTTTCCTTATAGGCAGGATGGTCGAGGGAATGCTCTATGAAATAAAAATCGTCCGTGTCGAGATAGAGATTGCAGATTGTATATTCGCCGTATTTGTCACGGGAAATCAGGTCACTTGCCTCACGGAGAAAAGCTTCCGCCTGCTCCGCAGTCAGCAAGTATTTTGTTTCACGGCGGTTGAAGCTTTGTATGTAACCCATTGTTCTCCTTTCTGTTCATAAAAAACACAAAAAATCATACATATTCACAATAGAGTATATCACTGTTGAACAATATTAAATACAAAAAAATGCTAAAATTTTGTAAATATATTAATAATTATAAGGAAATATAAGGTAATATTTTTGTTGACATAGCCAAATGTGTATGTTAAAATTTACATATATTAAGAACATTTGGAGGTACTGATGCGGATTAAAAGTTATATTGCGGCACTGGCTATGCTTTTGACAGCTTCTGCATTGCTGAGCGCCTGTTCGGACGTCGAAGAACATGCTTCGGTATCTTCAGTTTTTACATATATAGAGCCTGCCGAAAAATTTTATGTCCCCGAAAAAACGGCAAGCACTGCTCCATCAACGATTACTGCCGTTTCTGAAACCGAGACAGAATCTGAAACTGAGGTTGAAACAACCACTGTTACAACAGCTGAAACAACTGTAACAGAAACCACAACTACAGCTGAAACTACAATTGAAACCGAAGAAACAGTAACCGAAAGCGTTTCTGAAACTTTGTCTGAAAATCTTTACAAGGCTGATTTTCCTGCAAATGAGGATTACGTCAAAATCAGCGGCAGAACCTTTACCCAAAGCAACGGTACGCTGATTTTATCAAACAGCCTTTCATCTGCTGAGTTTGCATTCTGCGGAACATCTGCGGAAATTACACTTACAAGCGATTGTTCGGGTTCAGATGCAAGAGTGGGAATTTTTGTGAACGGCAAGCGCACAATTGACACTATGCTCACCGAAAAAACAACTACATTGAAGATTTTTGAAAGCATTGAACCGAAAAACTGCATTGTTTCCGTTGTAAAGCTTTCTGAGCAGTCACACTCCTATGTCGGAGTGAAAAATATAAACGTTGTTTCCGAATACGGTGTTATTCCTACACCCGAACGTGAGCGCAGAATTGAATTTATCGGCGACAGCATAACCTGCGGATACGGTGTTGACGCACCGAATGAGCACTACAACTTTTCCACGGAAACCGAAGATGCCTCCAAAACCTATGCTGCACTTATCGGTGACGAACTTGACGCAGACGTGAACCTCGTGGCGTGGAGCGGTATCGGTGCATATTCCTGCTACACAAGCGGAGATGAACCAAGCCAATGGAAACTGATATCGGGAATCTACGGAAAGACCGATGTTATGCACACAAGTCAGAACTGGGATTTTTCTCAATGGCAGCCCGATGCTGTTGTAATAAATATCGGCACCAACGACAACAGCTGGACAAGAGAAATTGCTGAGCGTGTCGATACCTTTGGAAGAGCATACTACGATTTGATTGTGCAGGTCCGTGAAGCAAACCCGAACGCCTACATAATCTGTTCGCTGGGTGCAATGGGAAAAGACCTTCTGCCTGAAATTAAAGAACAGGTTGCGGCTTACTCCTCAGATACGGGAGATTACCGCATTACAGCCTTTGAGTTTGATATGCAGAACGGCTACACCGACGGTTATGGCGCCGACTATCACCCCAGCGCAGAAACTCACCGCAAAATGGCTGACAAGCTTGCGCCGTTTATTGCGGAACTTATGAATTGGTAATAAAAATGCCTTGGAATTTTACTCCCAAGGCATTTTGTTTTATTTATTCTTTTCCTTTTCGTGGAAGTGTGCAAAAACAATGTAGTAAATCGGAATAGTAACAAAAAGCATCCACATCGTGCTCCACCACATATTAGCAAGCCATCCGAATATACTTATATCTTCCAGTACAAGTCCTACACCCACATAAACGATAACGCAGAACACTGGGTAGCAGAAAATCAGTGGTTCACGCTTTTTGATTGCTTCCTTTGTTGTGTAATACATAGGAATAAGCAGGAATGCAATCCAGCCTATGTGTGCAAGTCCCATCGGAATTGACAGGCAGAACACAATTGCCATAAGCAGCGGGAAAAGCTTATCGAGAAGAGTTGCAGGCTCTTTATTCTTCTTTTCATTCGGAATATCATCTTCTGCACAGCAATTCTTACCTTCGCCGAATTTGCGCTCCATCTTTTCACCGAACTGCTCCATAGTTTCGCCGAATTTTTCCATTCCACGCTCGAACTTAACTTCCCAGTCCTCTGTTTTGCCGTCAGCATTTTCAGCGTTCTTTATGGTTTCGTTCAGTTTCTGACCTGCTGCGTTGATTACGTCACCGATTGCACGTCCGGCCTTTTCAAGATTCTTCACAAGGTCGTCCTGCTGAGGATTTGTATCAGAAGCCTTCTTTTCCTCCTCGTCGATATCAGCGCCGAACGGTGCACCCTGAGGAATGGAATTTTCCGTGTTCATATTGGTATTAGGGAAGATTTCCTCCTCTGTATAGTTTTCGGGACGCATTTCTCTTACTGGGTCATCGGTATAGCCGTAGTCATCCTTTTTAAGTGAAATGCCTGCACTTACCGTTTCGGGAGAAGCACCTGTATTAAGAAGCTCGTCAATTGTCACCCCGTAAAGCTTTGCAAGAAGGATAAGGTTTTCCATATCGGGTGCGGACTCAGCACGCTCCCATTTTGACACCGCCTGACGTGTAACACCCATCTTTGCCGCAAGCTCTTCCTGTGAGAGGTTATTCTTTTTTCTCATCTGCTGGAGCTTATTTGCAATTTCAATATTCATATATCATATCCCTTTCTCAGAATTCATATCTTTTGCTGTAACAATATTATATCACATATATTATTATAATGCAAGCATTTTTTAGTTGCTTTTTAAAAATATTGAAAATGCAACCAACAGTTGCGAAAAATCCGTTTCAGAAGAAACATTTTCTTCCGAAACGGATTTGCATTTTAATCTACAAGCACAGGGTCGAAGTTTTCCTTCCAAGGAAGTCCCCACTTGTTGAGTGCGTCCATGAATGGGTCTGGGTCGAATTCCTCGATGTTGTAAACACCCGGCTTCTTCCACTTGCCTGTCATAACCATCATTGCGCCAATCATTGCAGGTACGCCTGTTGTGTAGGAAATAGCCTGAGAGCCAACTTCCTTGTAGCACTCCTGATGGTCGCAAACGTTGTAAACGTAATACTTTACAGGCTTGCCGTCCTTGAAGCCCTGCATAATACAGCCGATGTTTGTCTTGCCCACTGTTTTTGGGCCGAGAGAAGCTGGGTCAGGGAGAACAGCCTTCAGGAACTGGAGCGGAACAATCTGCATACCCTCATATTCGATAGGCTCAATAGAAGTCATACCAACGTTTTCGAGGCACTTCAGATGTGTAAGGTAGCTCTGACCGAAAGTCATAAAGAAGCGGATACGCTTGATCCCGTTGATGTTGAGTGCAAGGGACTCAAGCTCCTCGTGGTGAAGCAGATACATATCCTTCTCACCAACCTCGTCAAAGTTATACACACGCTTGATTTCCATAGGCTCAGTTTCAACCCACTCGCCGTTTTCAATGTAGCTGCCCTTAGCGGAAACCTCACGGATATTGATTTCAGGGTTGAAGTTTGTAGCAAAGGGGTAACCATGGTCACCGCCGTTGCAGTCGAGGATATCTATGTAGTTAATTTCGTCAAAATAGTGCTTCTGTGCATATGCGCAGAAAACGCCTGTTACACCGGGGTCAAAACCGCTTCCCAGGAGAGCTGTGATACCAGCCTTCTCAAACTTTTCACGGTAAGCCCACTGCCACTTGTACTCAAACTTTGCAGTATCGAGAGGCTCGTAGTTTGCAGTATCAACATAGTCAACCTTACATTCAAGGCAAGCGTCCATAATAGTCAAATCCTGATACGGAAGCGCAACATTGATACAGATATCAGGCTTGAATTCCTTCATCAGCGCAACAAGCTCGCTTACATTGTCGGCATCAACCTTAGCGGTTGAAATCTTCGTTTTTGTAGTACCCTCCAGCTTTTCCTTGAGTGCATCGCACTTGGATTTTGTACGGGAGGCAATCATGATTTCCTCGAAAACCTCGGAATTCTGGCAGCACTTGTGAATTACAACGGAAGCAACTCCGCCGCAGCCGATAATTAAAGCTTTACCCAATTTGACAACAGTCCTTTCAATTGTAAAATCTGACTCAAAAAAGTCATTGAGTAATTATAACATAAGCCAAAAGGAATTGCAATAGTTTTTTACAATAATTTGCTACTGCGGAAAAGCGGAGCCGTTTTTGCCCAGCTCCCAGAAGGCAACAGCACTTGCCGCCGCAACATTAAGGGAGTCAACCCCGTGGGACATAGGTATCTTCACCGTGTAGTCACAATCGGCAATCGTCCTTTCAGCAAGTCCGTCCCCCTCAGTGCCGAGGACGATTGCAAGCTTCTTTTCAGTAGCCAGCTTCGGGTTGTCAATGCTTACCGAGTTATCGTCAAGAGCCATTGCCGCTGTTGCAAAACCAAGCCTTTTCAGTGTTCCCATATCTCCATCAAAATAAGTCCAAGGCACCTGAAAAACCGTGCCCATACTAACCCTTGCAGCACGTCTGTACAGCGGGTCGCTGCACCCTTCTGTAAGAAGGACAGCGTCCATATTCAGCGCCGCAGCTGAACGGAAAATCGCTCCCACATTTGTAGGGTTCACCACATTTTCCAGCACCGCAACACGCCGTGCTTCCCTGCAAACATCTTCAACAGCAGGCAGCTCGCTTCTTCGCATTGCACACAAGGCTCCCCTTGTAAGCTTAAAACCTGTCAGCTTAGTAAGGATTTCCTCATCAGCTGTGTAAACAGGAACATTGCACCGTGCAACAATTTCTTTAGCCTCTCCCTCGATATGACGCCTCTCTAAAAGCAACGAAATAGGCTCGTATCCTGCGTTGAGGGCACGCTCGATTACCTTAGGACTCTCGGCAATGAATATTCCCCTCTCAGGCTCAAAATAGTGCAGAAGCTGAGCTTCGTTAAGACGCCCGTAGACGTCAAGCTCAGGTGCGGAAAGGTCGGTAAGTTCGATAATTTCAGGCATAAGCTGCTCCTTATTAATACTATTAAAACCCGAGAAGATATACGCTTCTCAGGTTTTATTGCGTTTGCTTTTCTTTTTTGTCAGCTCAAAGCTGTTCATAGTCATTCGGTAAATCTCCTCCTCGGGCACGTCCGAGTCAAGATAAACCGTATTCCAGTGCACTTTATTCATATGGTATGCAGGGGTAACTCCCTCATAAGCCTCACGGAGAAAATCTGCCTCCATCGGCTCGCATTTCATATTCACAATAGTCTTTCCGCCGTGCTCCATAACAAGAGCAAACCATTTTCTCGTATCACGGTGACGCACCGCAACCGTCTCCCCGTCATCAAATGGAGTGTCCAGCACAGCGGCAGAAATCGTCCCGCAGTAATCGAGATATTCCTGTTTAGTCATAATAATTTCTCAGTCCTTAATGCTGTCAATATATTTTTTAGCCGCCGTTTTCAGCACCTTTTTCGGTGTCTGGTTTGTCACGAAAACAGCCTTGGGATTTCCCTTTTTGCCTATGAGGTACACGTCCTCATTCCTTCCGTTTTCAACCGTGTGGGTTTTCTTTGCAAAAAGCGCCGCACCTGCAAGAAATGGCAGAGTGATAAACCAGAATATTGAAGCCTTGTTATGGGGAAGAAGCTTTTTCAGCATATCAAATCTCCTTATCAATCAATATCAAGCTGGAAGAAATAATCGTCCATCACATAGCCGTTTCCGATATCAGTCACGTCCTCGCCGATTATGCGGAAACCGCTTTTTTTGTATACAGCAATCGAATTATCGTTGTGCTTGTTCACGGTGAGCCATATTGCGTGCAGCCCGTGCTCATGGCAGTAATCCTTCAGAAATGCGAAAACCTCACGTGCGTAACCGTTGCCTCGGTATTCTTTTTTAATGTATATTTTCGACAGGAACAGTCTGCCGTCAGCATCTGTACGGATTGCTGTGTAACCTATACGTGCGTCACCCTTACGCAATATATAATAGGTGTAGCCATTCTCAATCTGCTCCGTCATAGCCTTTACAGACTGAAACTTATCAACCATATAGTCAATCTGCTCCGCACTCAAAATTGACGGAAACCATTCATGCCATATTTCGTCCGCAAGTGCCGCAGCAGCTTCAATCTGCTGCTCGATTTTAACTTCAACAAGCTTAATGCGCTGCATTTTTCTTTTCCTCCTCAGCTCTGAAAAAAAATCTTTCAGCAAGGCTTCACTTTCGTCCTTCATAATTCCGTATTCAACCTGCGGCTGATGATTATATCCAAGCTCAAACAGGTTCACAAGGCTTCCTGCCGAGCCTGCTGCCGAGTCCTGCGCCGCATACACAACACGGTCAATCCGTGAGTTTATTATTGCACCTGCGCACATAGGGCAAGGCTCCAGCGTAACATAAAGCGTGCACCCCGCCAGCCGCCAGCCGCCGAGAGTCCTGCACGCTTCATCAATTGCAATAACCTCAGCATGACAAAGAGCGTTTCTTTCCGCCTCACGGCTGTTTCGACCCCTGCCTGCGATAAAACCGTCATTTCGAACAACAACTGCACCAACGGGCGTTTCACCCTCCGATGCGGCATCACGGGCAAGATTCATAGCCATTGCCATATAAAATTCGTCATTTTCAAGACGCATAATTTTTCCTTTCAGAAATCATATTTCAAAATTCAGATTAAAAATTGTCATAACAAAAGAAATAGTAAACCATACAATCAAAGGGATACTTGACGCTGCGGTAAGAATTTTTGCCGATACAGACATATATCGTTCCTTAAGCGTAATGCTGAAGCGATCGCTGTAGTTGCAAAAGAAACGGACTGACCCAGCCATTCCTGCAATAATTGTAATGAAGAAAAACGCCGCAACAAGTGTATCGCTGTAACTTTCGTCTGCAAGATAATTAAGGAAATAAAGCGAATAAACCCAACATTTCTCCATTATACGCATAATCACCGCTGTTATAACCGAGCCTGTTCTTATTGTGAAATAGCCGATAACCATTGTTATAATAAACGCAAAAGGCATCATCGTTATATCGTATGTACACACAGCATAGATAATGCTTGTTGTAATAAGTGCCGTACCCTCACCGAACTGTCTTGTAAACTGAAGGAAAACGCCGTGTGTGCAAAGATCGCTGACAATTGCAGCGAGAAGCAGATGCACTAAGAAAAGCGGAAGATTTTCCATCTGTGTAGGAACCATAAGAGAGCGTGATGTGCTGATGCTGAACAGCGAAAGAAATTCCTCGTAGAAATAAGACATAATCGCGCATATCGATGTAACAAGGAGCATCGCTGGTACAGCAAAGCGGAACATCGGCTTATTGGTTATTTTGGTTGGGAGCATAACTGAAAACGGCATCTGAATATGCTTTACAAGAATTGCTATAGGGAGAACACGCCCCATAACCGCCGTTATTATATCAAGCACTATAATGAGAGCCTCGTCGCCGTAACGTTCACCTGAAAAAAAGGCAGTATGGATATTGAAACCCATCATTTCCAGAAAAACAGGCAGAAGATATATTGCAAATATATCAAAAATAACCTTATAAAGCAGAATGAGTCCCAGTATAGTCATAACCCTATGGAAAGCATTTGCCTCACGTGCTTCAGGGTAATCATGGATAAATCCTACCTTATCCTGATATGTAAGCTGATTCGGCTTTTCCACAAAGTAGAAACCTATGGAATGCTGCTTCTGCTTACGCCATTCCTTGAAGCTTTCGTTGTATTCTTTATCCTGATATCGCCAGTTAATATGGTCATCGCCAGTTTCGGCGTTTTTTTCATTCCTGATTTCTGTTTCTGTACTCAAGTCAAATCACCTCCTGCTTACACTTTATCAATTTAATAATAGCACATATTTATTTCGATATATTTAATAAAATCGCATTTTACATTTTATACATAATTTGTTTACTGAATGTATGTATTACTATATAATCAAATGAATTATAATACATATGAACAATGGCTCATATGTTAAATTGAAAGGTGAGATAGATAATGGAAAACAATTTACATAATCACGATGCCTGCTGTGAGGCACACACAAAGGTGGTCGAAGAAGTTTCAAAAAAACTTCCCGATGATGAAATTCTCTACGATGTTGCCGAACTTTTCAAGGTTTTCGGTGACTCAACAAGAGTAAGAATTATCTGCGCACTTTTTGAAGATGAGATGTGTGTGTGCGGAATTGCCGAGGTGCTTGGAATGACTCAGTCAGCAATTTCACATCAGCTGAGAGTGCTGAAACAAGCAAGACTCGTAAAGTACCGCCGTGAGGGTAAAACCGTTTTCTACTCCCTTGCTGATACACACATAAAAACAATTTTCAATCAGGCTTTTGAACACGTTATGGAATGAACCTTCAAATCTGAGAGGAGTAACAGTTATGAGTTTTTGGGATAAGGTTGCAGGTATATACGATATTACCGAGTCGCTCAACGGCAAGGTCTATAAATCAATGCTCCGAGGAGTAAAGCAGATTGTCCCTGAGGGAGCAAAAGTTCTTGACTGTGCAGCTGGTACAGGCGAGCTTTCAATTACAGCTTCTGAAAAAGCCGAAAGCGTTATCTGCACAGACTTGTCAATGGCAATGCTTGAGCAGGCAAAAAAGAAATGCGCAAAGCTTGGCATTGAAAATATCACCTTTGAGGAGCGTGACATATTCCATATGTCTGACGAGGACGAAACCTATGATATCGTTATGGCGGGCAACGTGCTCCACCTTATTGAAAATCCCGAAGAAGCTGTGAAGGAGCTGTACCGTGTTACAAAAAAGGGCGGCAAGCTTATTCTCCCCACATTCGTACATAAGAATGCAGGTACAAAAGCACTGATTGATTTTTACAAAAAATTCGGATTTAACCCTGCTTCTGATTTTACGGTAGAAAGTTACAGCAGAATGCTCAATGACTGCAAGCTTGGACCTGTCAAAGTTACGTTTGTTGACGGAATAATTCCACTGGCATTTGCAGTAATGAAAAAGAGGTAATGATATGAAAATCACATTGTATATGAAGGGACTTGACTGCGCAAACTGTGCTGAAAAAATTCGTGCGGCAAGCGAAAAAATTCCTTTTGTAAAAACAGCTGAAATGAATTTTATGGCAAAGAAGCTCAGCCTTGAAATTGCTGACGGAAGCGACGAGGCTGTAATCCGCGAGGTTAAGAAAATCACCGCTGAGCTTGAACCTGATGTTGAGGTTGTTTCCTCTGAGCAGGCTGACTCCCACAACCACGATGAGGACTCCTCCGACCTGAAAAGGGATTTAGCAAAAATTATTACCTCCGTGATAATTTTTATTATCGGTCTTGTTTTTCATGACAATGCTTATTCCCTGTGGATTTTCCTTGCGGCATATTTCATAGTGGGACTTGACGTGCTTATCACTGCCGGAAAGAACATCATCAAGGGCAGACCCTTTGACGAATGCTTCCTTATGACAGCGGCAACAGTAGGTGCTTTCTGCATAGGCGAATACCACGAGGGCGTTGTGGTAATGATTTTGTATCAGCTTGGCGAAATGTTCCAGAGTCTTGCAGTACGTCGCTCACGAAAGAGCATTTCCTCTCTTATGGATATCCGTCCCGATGTTGCAAATGTAAAGCATGGTGACACAACTGAGCAAACTGCTCCTGAGTTTGTAAAGGTTGGAGATATAATCGTTATAAAGGCAGGAGAAAAAATTCCTCTTGACTGCACAATAATTTCGGGAAAAACAACCGTAGATACCTCTGCCCTTACGGGTGAAAGCGTGCCCCGTGAAGCAACTGAGGGAGACAGCCTTATGAGTGGCTGCGTAAATCTGACGGGACTTATCGAAGCAAGAGTAGAAAAGGAATTCGGCGAGTCTACAGTTTCAAAAATTCTGGAACTGGTGGAAAACGCTTCTGCCAAAAAGGCAAAGTCCGAGCAGTTCATCACACGCTTTGCACGCTGGTATACACCTTGCGTTGTAATTGCGGCAATGCTTCTTGCGGTTATTCCATCACTGATAAACGGCTTTAATTCCCAATACATTTATAATGCACTCAACTTCCTCGTTGTATCCTGCCCGTGTGCACTTGTAATCTCCGTGCCCCTCAGCTTTTTCGGCGGCATAGGCGGTGCTTCTGCAAGAGGCATACTCATCAAGGGCGGCATTGCAATGGAACAGCTTGCAGAGTGCGGCACGGTTGTATTCGACAAAACAGGTACTCTTACTGACGGCAGCTTTGAGGTTACAAGAATAATTTCGGAAAAACACTCCGAGGAACAGCTTCTCTCCCTTGCGGCAGTTGCAGAACAGGCTTCAACTCACCCTGCGGCTGTTGCTGTAATGAGAAAGTTCAGCGGCACACCTGCAAAGGCTGAAATAACCGAAATCGCAGGCAGGGGTGTATCTGCAAATGCTGACGGAAAAACAATTCTCGCAGGCAACAGACTTCTTCTTGAAGAACAGGGTGTAGCAAATCTCCCTGAAATTCAGTCAGCAGGTACGCTTATTTACGTTTCAGAAAACGGCATTTACGCAGGTGTAATTGAAATTTCCGACAGCATTAAGCCTGACGCTGAAAAGACAATCGCCGAGCTGAAAAAGACAGGCATAAAAACTGTAATGCTTACGGGCGACAGAAAATCCGCCGCCGAAATTACAGCTGAAAAGCTTGGACTTGACCAGTGGCACGCTGAATTGCTCCCTGATGGAAAGGTTGCAATTATTGAACAGCTTATCGAAACCTCTCCCGAAAAGAAGAAAACTGTTTTTGTTGGCGATGGCATTAACGATGCACCAGTGCTTATGCGTGCAGACGCAGGCGTGGCAATGGGCGGTATAGGCTCAGATGCGGCAATTGAAGCAGCTGACGCTGTAATAATGACCGACGAGCCTTCAAAGCTTATCGAGGCAATAAAAATCTCCCGAAAGACAAAGGGAATTGTTATCCAGAACATCGTATTCTCCCTTGCAGTCAAGGCGGCAGTGCTTGTCCTCTCTGCGCTGGGACTTGCAACAATGTGGGCGGCTGTTTTTGCAGACGTGGGCGTGTGCCTTATCGCAGTAGCAAACGCAATGCGTGCAAGAAAAATATAAACTCAAACGCTTCCTGTGGATATCCACGGGAAGCGTTTTTCTTGACTATTTTGATAAAATTTATTTTATTACGCACTGAATAATCGGAGCGGAAACTGCAAACCCGAAAGCAATAAGAAGCTGTTGCGAGGTAAGGGGCACTGTTGCGAAAATAACCTGCAGATACGGAATATAGATTGCCGCAAAGATAACCGCCGCCGAAAACAGCACTGCCATAATCAGCTTTTTATTGTTCAGATATGGCACAGTGAAAATATTTTTCTTCTCGCTTTTGCACTCAAAAACGTGGAAAAGCTGGGACATTACAAGGGTAAGCAGGGCGGCTGTCCTTGCGGTTGCAACGTTTGCAAATATGTAATTCACAGCCGCAAAGCTTCCAAGCGTGCACAAACCGATAAGAATTCCCCTGAAAACAATCTTCTGCATAAGTCCGCCCGAAAAAAAGCTTTCATTGCTTTTGCGCGGCGGAATTTTCATATTCTCACGCTCTGTCGGTTCAACTCCGAGCGCAATTGCGGGGAGTCCGTCCGTAACAAGGTTTACAAGCAAAATCTGCGTCGGAAGAAGCACCATAGGCATTCCAAAGACTATTCCAAGAAACATTGTCAGTACCTCGCCGATATTACAGCTGAGAAGATACCGAACGAATTTACGAATGTTTGCGTAAATCCCCCTGCCCTGCTCAACAGCACTTACAAGTGTTGCAAAGTTGTCGTCCAACAGAACAACATCAGCCGCCTGCTTTGTAACATCTGTGCCTGTTATTCCCATTGCTACGCCTATGCTTGCTTCCTTTACGGCAGGCGCGTCATTTACCCCGTCGCCTGTCATAGTTACAATTTCGCCTTTTCTCTTGAAGGCACGGACAATTCGTAACTTGTCGGCAGGACTGACTCTTGCAAATACAGCTGTCCTTCCGATAACCTCGTCAAGCTCAGCGTCAGACATTGCCCCAAGCTCCTCCCCTGTGAAAACAAGGTCACCCTCACGCATTATCCCCGCCTGCTTTGCAACAGCCGCCGCAGTGTTTTTGTGGTCGCCCGTAATCATAACCGTGCGTATGTGAGCACTTCGGCAAAGTCTGACAGCCTGCTTCGCCTCCGCACGGGGAGGGTCAAGCATGCCCTGCAATCCCAGAAAAATCATTCCCGTTTCAAGGTCTGAACCCTCGGAAAGATTTTTCCTGCAAAGAGCAAGTACACGAAGTGCACGGGAGGTCATTCTATCATTTGCAGCAAGGATTTCACGCTTCTTAGCCGCAGTAAGAGGAACAGTATCTCCATCGCAAAGCATAAACGCACACTTTTTCAGAATTACGTCGACCGAACCCTTTGTGTAAGCTGTCCTGCCGCTGTTTTCACGGACTATAACCGTCATACAGCGTGTATCGCTGTCAAAAGGAATCTCGTCAAGCTTTTCTCTCCCTGCCCAAAGCTTTTCAGCGGTAATTCCACATTTAGCCGCCGCCACAAGCAAAGCCGCTTCTGTAGGGTCACCTGTAACATTCCATTCTCCCGACGAAGTAATTTTACCTCTTTCTCGGGTAGCAATACTCTCCTTTGAGGAAATCGCCGCACTTGTGCAGAGTGTACCGCATATAAGGGTTTCACGAAGTGCTGTTTCCGAAACAGGGTTTACCCTTTCACCATCATAGGTTACCTCGCCTGCAATTCTGTAGCCATTGCCCGAAAAATCATATTCTTTTCTTCCGCAGTATGCCTTTACAACCGTCATTTTATTTTCCGTAACCGTGCCAGTCTTGTCGGTACAGATTACAGATGTACAGCCGAGGGTTTCCACCGAATGAAGCTTGTGCACAAGCGCATTCTTCTTCAGCATCCGTCCCACCGCAAGAGCAAGTGCAATCGTTACCGTAGCAGGAAGCCCCTCAGGAATTGCCGCAATTGCAATTGTTATTCCCGTCATAAGCATATCGAAAACAGGCTCGCCTCTGAGAATTCCAGCCAGTGCCACAATCACGCATACCACAAGACAAATCACCGCAATGATTTTCCCAAGCTCAGCAAGACGCTTCTGCAACGGTGTCAGCTCATCATCAATTTCGGTAAGCATTCCCGAAATTTTACCCACCTGTGCTTCTTTTCCCGTTGCAATAACACGAGCCTCAGCAGCACCCTTTGTTACAACCGTGCCGCTGTACAAAACGCCCTTTTTTCCGAGTGAATTATCCTCGTCAGTAGTGTTCTGTACCGCCTTTGCAACTGCCGCAGACTCACCCGTGAGAATACTTTCCTCAGCAAGCACACCCTTCGCTTCAAGAACTACGCAATCCGCAGGAACTCTGTCGCCGCTTTCAACCCTTATCACGTCGCCCTTTACAAGCTCCGCCGCAGGTATCGTTACAAGAGTATCATCACGGTAGCATTTTGCCGACGGTGCAGTCATATTTTTCAGCGCAATAAGCGTTCTTTCAGTGCGGTACTCCTGCACAAATCCGAGAATTGCATTGAGCAGAACGATTATTACGATTGTTACAGCGTCGTAAATTTCCCCGAGAAAAAAAGAAATGACCGTTGCAACAAGCAGAATCATAATCATCACGTCACGGAACTGCCCAAGAAAAATTTTCAGCGGCTGTGCCTTTTTTTCATCAGCAAGCACGTTTGCACCGTCCCTGCCAAGACGCTCCTCAGCCTCTGCCGAGGACAGCCCCTTTTCTGGTGATATATATGGTCTGTCGAGAATTTCAAGCATATTTTTCCTCCTTGTCCAAGCTTTTTATTACCATCATATTCGGACAAGTGAGAAAATATACCCAAAAGAAAAGGCACCCCGAAGGGTGCCAGAATTATTAAATAAGGTCGTCCTTGTTATCTCCGTCAACAACGAAGTCAACCTGACCTGCCGCAACATTTGCCGAAACACAGATTACCTTTACCCTTTCACCAACACGGTACACGGGTTTGCCCTCCTTTGTGAGAGTGAAATGTCCGTCATAATCATACGGACCGTTAGCAAGGCTGTCCACACGGACAAGTCCCTCCACAGTGTTATCCAGCTCAACAAAGAAGCCGAATTCCTGCACGGAGGAAACCATACCCTCGAAAGTCTCGCCGATATGCTTTGTCATATACTCCGCAAGGTAGCAGTCATCGCACTCACGCTCAACACGCATTGCTGTAATCTCAGCTTCGGAGGATTGCTGTGCTGCTTCCTTTGCAAAACCTGCATAGCGCTTCTGCATATACTTGATATTCTGCTTGTTGTAGCAGAGGTCAGTAAGGATACGGTGTATTGCAAGGTCGGGGTAACGTCTGATAGGCGATGTAAAGTGAGCGTAATCGTCCAGCACAAGACCAAAGTGACCGAGCGGCTCATCTGCATATTTAGCCTTTGCCATTGAGCGCAGCACCATATTGTTTATAGCCGCAGCAATAGGCATATCCTTTGTCTTTACGAGAATTTCAGCAAGGTGCTTAGGCTTTGCACTTGTGAACTTCGGCACAGCTACTCCAAATCTTGAAAGTACGTCCACAAGCTCGCTTACCTTTTCGGGAGCAGGGTCTTCATGCACACGATACACAAACGGCACTCCGCTTTCCTTTGCAAGTCTTGCCGCCGAGGTGTTTGCCATAAGCATAAACTCCTCGATAATCATTTCACTTCTGCCTCGCTCACGCTTCTTTACGTCAATGCAGGCATCATTTTCGTCCACAATAATCTTGCACTCCGACGTTTCAATCTGCGGTGCGCCACGGTTCAGCTTGTTTGCTGTAAGGATTGATGCAAGCTCATCCATAAGGCGGATTGTATCGGTCAGACCATTATATTTTTCAGCCAGTTCAGCAGGGATTTCCATGCTGTTTTTAAAACAGTCAAGAATTGTGTTCACCTCGCTGTACACACCCTTCACACGGGAGCAGATAACAGATTTGCTGAACTTATATGAAATAAGCTTGCCGTCACTGTCGAGCTTCATAAGGCAGGAAAACGCGAGCCTGTCCTCATTCGGGTTAAGGGAGCAGATACCGTTTGAAAGCTCCTTCGGAAGCATCGGCACAACTCTGTTTGCAAAGTAAACGGAAGTTCCTCTCTGCATAGCATTCTTGTCAAGCTCAGAGCCCGATTTTACATAGAACGAAACGTCGGCAATGTGGACTCCCAAATCCCAGCCTGTTTCTGTCTTTGCAACGGAAATTGCATCGTCGATATCCTTTGTGTCGGCACCGTCAATTGTGAAAATAATTTCATCACGCAAATCAAGTCTGCGCTCAAACTCAACGCTTGGAATACCCTTGTGTTCCGCAGTTTTCGCTTCGTCTATAACACAAGCAGGGAACTCAACCTCAATTCCGTTGCTGTAAAGAATAGCGTCAGCACTTGTCGTTGCCCTTTTGCTGTCACCAAAAATTGCTGTAACTCGTGCACGATGGTCAGCGTGACGAGTTCCTCTGCGGTCAATTTCAGCCAGCACCTTGTCACCCACTCTTACGGGAACATCAAGCACCGAAACAATCATCGGCTCCTTAGCAAGGCTGTCGGGACGGATAAGAATAGTCTTTCCTTCCTTTTCAATTACACCCGTAAACTCGGAGAAGCCCTCCTCAACAATTGAAATAACCTCGCCCTCGGGGCTCTCCCCACGCTGAGGAAGAAGTCTTGCCATAACGATATCCCCAGGCATACCGCCCATAAGGAATTTGCCGGGCACGAAAATCTCTGAGCCGTCCTCACATTCAAGAAAGCCGAAGGTTTTGTTTATTCTTGCAACCTTTGCACGGAACAGTCCTGTCGCTGTCGCAAGCTTGATGCCGTGCTTATCCTCAAAAATGATACCTTCCCTTTTCATCTCCGCAACAGCTCTTGCAAACGCCGCATTGTCAGGCTTTCTGCCCTTGCACTTGTTAAAAAGCTGCTTATAGGTTGTACCCTTTTTACCTGCGTGGGAAAGCTGCTCCTTTATTCTTTTTTTGTAGATTTCCTTAATTTCTGCCATATTCACCCTCCTTTTCGGTATGAAAAAAGTCCCGTGCGGAATATGCACAGGACTTATCGGTCATATTTTAACCCTGAACCTTATTTACAATTACAGGAATAATATTTACAGCAAGTGTTACAATGAAAAATACAATAGCAAGAAGCTTTGTGAGTCTTGCAAGAGCCTGCTCTCTTGAGCTTGAAACGTCACCCTTGCCGAAGAAGTTGTCGCTCTGTCCCGAAAGAGCTGAGCCCATATCCTGCTGCTTCTGCTCCTGCATCATAGTAACCGCAATAATCAAAACGCTGCAAACGAGCATTAAAATACCACCGATAATCTGAATTGCGCCGAATTCCATTGGTCTTTACCTCCATATTAATATACGTTATCTTTTGAATTATAACACATATCTTTTTATTTTGCAAGGGGTTTTTGAAATTATTTTTTTCTGTTTTTGGGAATAGCGCCTGTTTTAGCCTTTTTCGCAACAGAGTAACCAAACGACCCCAACTTTCTTCCCAACGCAAAATATTCACCGTGGGAGTAAGCCATAAGTCCTGACTGCTGAAGGTTGATTTTGCCCTTGCTGTCCAGGTAGTGACCATCCACGCTTACCGCAACGATTTCCGCAAGGAACATATCGTGCGTACCAAGCTGCTTCACCTCAACAACTTTGCACTCCAGCGACAGCGGGCTTTCGGAGATTATCGGTGCGCTGACCTTTGAGGCAGGCTCAAGGTGCAGATTACATTTCTTAATCTTGTCCATATCCTTTCCGCTTCGCACGCCGCAGAAGTCGGTTTCACGCACCATTTTCGACGTGGTAAGGTTAATTACAAACTCGCCGCTTTCCTTGATGATGTTATAGGAATGACGTGACGGACGCACGGAAATATAAGTCATAGCAGGGTGCGTGCAGACAATTCCCGTCCAGGCAACCGTCAGCACGTTTGCTTTCTGCATCGTGCCGCAGGAAACCATTACCGCAGGCAACGGTGCAAGAAGCGTACCGGGGTTGAGGGTCTTGCGGGAGTAATCTATCTTGGGTTTGTTCTGCTTATTTTCGGGCATTTCAATCTTCCTGTTCTCTTATGAATTTCCTGTCACTTTCGGGAACGCCGTTCTCATCGGAAACGTAGCGTTCCACACGCATTGTCAGATTATACTTTTCACGGAGTCCGATAATGGTGTTCATCATCGGTGTAGCGTGGTGCTTGTCGATTGCGGACTGGTCTTTCCAGCTGTCGATAAGCAGCACGGTTTCGCTGTCATTCATCGGGAAGAAATATTCGTATCTTTCGTTCCCGTCCTCGGCACGGATTAAATCTGCCGTACCGCTGCTTTCCATTTCCTCGGCAAATTTTCTCGCATTGCCATTTTCACCTTTATAGTAAATGTTTACTGTTATGCTCATATTGTGCCTCATTCATCAGGATAATTCTTCATTATCTCCAGAAACGCATCAAAGTTTTCCTTGAATGCGTCAACAACCTTCGGGTCAAACTGCTTTCCGCTTTGTGACACGATTTCCTCGTAGGCCTTTTCGGGAGTCCAAGCCGCCTTGTAAGGTCTGCTGCTGACAAGTGCGTCAAATACGTCAGCAAGTGCCGCACATCTTGCATACGGTGTGATATCCTCGCCTTTTACGCCCTTATAGCCATTGCAGTCCCATCTTTCGTGGTGCTGGTAGGCGATATCCGTGGAAATCTTAAACAGTTCACCCGGCGAGGTTTCAAGCATCTGCTTGCCGTACTCGATATGCTTTTTCACGACCTCATATTCTTCTGCGGTAAGCTTGCCGGGCTTTTCGAGAATAGTTTCGGGAACCATAATCTTGCCAACGTCGTGCATCATAGCCGCAAGACTGATTTTCCAGCTTTCCTCCTCGTCATAGCCAAGGCTTCTGCAAAGCACTTCCGTATATTCTGCAACACGGCGGACGTGCTGACCTGTGTGTTCGGACTTATTCTCGATAATCTGCGACAGCGCAAGGATAAGGTTTTCCTGGTCGTCGTACAGTTCAGCGTTTTTCTTCGCAAGTGTATCAACAAGACGTTCCATTCTGTCCGAAATAAAGTAGCAAAGCACTGCTACTCCGCCGAATTCGATACCTCTCGGAAGTATACCGTACACAATTGTATCACGGACAGTTATAAGCGGTTCGTCGGGAACAACTCTAAGAACTGTTGCCAGCAGATGCGAAAGTATAATCATCGGCACGCTGACTATTGCTGTGAATTTTACATATTTCTTTTCGTTGTACAAGCAGGACATTACCATCGGGAACACAAGCATTATTATTGTGTGGTAGGAAAGTGTCGCATACTGCAATCCCGACTGAAACACCATAAGTGCAAGGAAAAAGTATCGCAACCCTACCGAACGCATTTTAAGAATGTCGCCTAACAAAGTCGGAAGGAAAAATATAAGGATTGACACACCCACAGTTAAGTAAAGCGGAACAGCATCAATTATAAAAATCCCCACAAAATTCAGCAGTGCCACAAGCAGCATAAACACAATCATCAATCTGCATATGAACGCAAAACGTTTGTCGGCGTCCTTGCTGTATTCGCTTATTATTTTTTCGGAAAAACGCATTTTCTGCACCCCGTTTTCAATAATGAAAATTTGTATAAATTATCTCAGATGCTCAAAAATTCCGTTATTATCAAAATCGTCAACAATAGCTTTCGGCAGCAATCGTCTGCATTCAGCTTCATCAGCCCATAAAAAATCCTGATGTTCTTCACTCAGGGACACATTTTCCGTCATTGCCTCGCATAAATACGCTATAATCAGATACGGCACCTCTGCATTGACAAGCGTTACATAGGCAACACGTTCAATGCGTACCTCCGTCAGACCTGTTTCCTCATAGATTTCCCTTGCCATAGCAAATTCGGGAGTTTCGCCCTGTTCGACGTTTCCACCTGCGTTTTCCCAAGTTCCCGCACCGATATCGTCGGCATTACAACGCTGAACGAGAAGGAGTCTGCCAAGCTTTCTATTATAGATAATGCTTTTTACAATTATATCAGCTTTCATTGTTACCACCCCTATATGTCTACATCATTATAGTATAGCACACATTTCCCTCAAAATCAACAACAAAAACACGGCACCGCCGAAGCAATGCCGTGTTAAAAATATCATGCAAAATGAAATCTTGCGTTTGTTTTTAGCCAAGAGTTACAACAACTTCGTTTTCATCCTTGAGCATAGCAGCAGGAATGAAGTTGCCGTCGAGCTTTTCACCGTTGAGCACGATAGAAGAAACGCCGCTTTCAACCTTGTTAGGGTTGTTGAAAGTCATGTTAAGCTTCTTGCCTCTGAACATCTTGTCAACTGTATAGCTTTCCCAATCGGAAGGAATTGCAGGGTCAACTACAAGACCTTCAGCGTTAGGACGCATACCGAGGATACCCTCTACGCAGCCAACCATAACTGTGGAAGCTGTACCTGTAAGCCAGTGAACGTGGGAACGTCCCTCGAATGGAGAACGTGTGGACTCTGTGAACTGACCGTGAGCGTAAGGTTCGATAACTCTTGTTTCAGCCTTGTCGTTCATAGCAGCAGGTGAAGATTCCATGAAGTATTCAAATGCTCTGTTACCGTGACCGAGCATGGATTCAGCGAGGATTGCCCAGCCCTGTGACTGAGAGAAGATACCGCCGTTTTCCTTTGTATCAGGGTTGAAGATGTGCATAAGTGCGCCATCGAAGTAGTGCTTAACGTATGGTGGTTCGAGAAGCTTTACGCCGTAAGGTGTGTTGAGGATTTCGTGAACGGATTCCATAGACTTTTCAGCCTGCTCCTTGGAAGCAAAGCCGGAAATTACACCCCAGCTCTGTGGGTTGAGCCACATGTTAGCTTCAGGGTCCTTCTTAGCACCAACAACTACGCCGTCTTCACGGATACCACGAATCCATCTGTCTTCGTCCCAGCATTCAGCGAGGGAAGCACCGAGCTTGCCCTGAACTTCGTCGATGTACTTAACGTAGTCAGCGTCGCCTTTTTCTTCAGCGTAGCCCTTGATAACGGACATTGCGTAGTAGAGCTGGAATGCAACGAATGTGGATTCGCCCTTCTTACCCATACGGAGGCAGTCGTTCCAGTCAGCGTGGAGACCTGCAGGCATAGCGTGGTCACCGAGGTGATTCATAGAGAAGTCGATAGCCTTCTTGAGGTGTTCGTAAACTGTATCTTCACCGCCGTTAGCGTAAACAATAACCTCGTCGAGGAATGCCTTGTTGCCGCTTTCACCGATGTACTTAGCAATTGTTGGGAACAGCCAGAGAGCATCGTCAGCACGGTAGGATGGGTGGCCTGTTTCCTTAGCGTAAACGGAGTTCTCGTCGTTTTCGTCAGGGAATGTTTCGTGGCCTGCGTTGTGGTTGAACTTAACAAGTGGAAGACCTGCGCCGTTGTCAACCTGAGCAGAAATCATGAAACGGATCTTTTCAGCAGCCATTTCAGGGTCAAGGTGGATAATACCCTGAATATCCTGAACTGTATCACGGTAGCCGTAACCGTTACGGAGACCACAGTAAATGAAGGAAGCAGCTCTGGACCAAATGAATGTGATGAAGCACTGGTAAGCGTTCCAAACGTTGATCATATTGTTGAACTCGTTGCTTGGAGTCTTGATCTGGAAGTTGTTGAGCTTGCCGTGCCAGTAGTTCTTGAGAGCCTTGATTTCAGCGTCAACCTTGCCCGGTTCCTTGTATTCGTTGAGGATAGCAGTAGCCTGAGCATTGTCACGCTGACCAACGATGTAGATGAGCTCGATTGTTCCGCCTGCACCAAGAGTAATTGCACTCTGGAGTGCGCCACAAGCGTTAGCGTTGTAGTTGAGAACATTGTCACATCTGCCGCTTTCAACAGCGATAGGGTTAGCAAGTGTTCTGTAAGCACCGATAAAGTGGTTCAGGTCACCGTTGTAGCCGCAAACATCAGCACCAACCATACCGAAGAAACGTTCTCTGTGGTTGGAACCTGTTTCGTCCTTGCCACTGTTTTCGTTGATGTGCTGGAGAATCTTGTTTTCTTCAAAAGTAGTTCTTGTAATGAACTGTGTATACTGAAGGTTAACCTGATCCTGTTCGTAGTTGTTTTCGTTTGTGAATTCGCAGAAGCCGTAAACAGAAAGCTTTCTTTCCTTGTCGGAAAGGTTTGTGATTACAGCTCTCCAAACTTCGTAAGTCTTGCCCTGTGGAACATAGTATGTAACTTCGGACTTGACATCAGCATACTCAGCGGAAATTACTGTGTAAGCAGTACCGTGACGGCATTCGCTCTTGTACTGGTCAAGAGGCTTGCCAACAGGCTGCCATGAAGCAGACCAGTAGTCAGCTGTATCATTGTCACGGATATAGATAAATCTGCCTGGGAGAGCAACGTTGGTGTTGAAACGGTAACGGAGAAGACGTCCGTTTGCACCTGACTTAACAAAGCTGTAGCCTTCAGCGTTGTTGGAAATCATTGAGCCGTATTCAGGGTCACCAAGATAGTTAGCCCAAGGTGCAGGTGTATTAGGCTTGGTAAT
>JAFTWI010000143.1 GCA_017465345.1 Oscillospiraceae bacterium | reverse complement strand
GTCTCCTGACCTCACATTCTGGGGCAAGCACAGACACGTTATGGGTCCTTCCAAGGGTTGGGAATCCACAAAGATGGGCGCAGGTCCAATTCCGATTGAAACAGACCGCGGCTGGCTCATTTTCTACCACGGTGTACTTACTTCCTGTAACGGTTATGTATACAGCTTCTCTGCTGCTCTCCTCGATAAGGACCAGCCATGGAAGGTTCTCAAGAGAGGTGCTTCCTACCTCCTCAGCCCACAGGAATACTATGAACTCGTTGGTGATACTGACGCAGTAACATTCCCATGTGCTAACCTCGTTGACGCTGACACAGGCAGAATCTGCATCTACTACGGCTGCGCTGATACTTGCACAGCTCTCGCATTCACAACTGTTGACGACGTTATGGACTTCCTCGACAACAACTCTCAGGTTTGATTGTATAATTTAAGTAAAGTAAAAGGGTACGGATTTTCCGTACCCTTTTTGTTTCACTTGCAAAATAAAAAGCACCATACAAAAGTATGGTGCTGTATTTTTATGCTGTCATGTCGAACATTCCGCCCTTGCCCTGTGAAGGGTCGTTCATACCAACATTGAAGCGGTTATCGTTTGCGCCTCTTGTTACAGTTCGTGTCAGACCGCCCGAAACGTAAACCCTGCCGCATTCGGGACAGATTGCTGTGCTGAGAGTTACGCTCTGGGAAACAATTTCCTTGCCCTCGCGCTCAGCCTTTGCCTGATTTCTGCCGACGTGCTCCATTTCGTGGCTCTTCACCTTTGCCGCAGCAGCCTTAGGGTCAACCTTTGTGGGGGTCTGGAAAGAAACACCCATATCGTCAGAGCCGTCCTGATAGCGTCTGTTTTCGCAGGTTTTGCACTCAAACGAGTCAAAGCGGCGCTTCTTGTCATTTTCCTCGGAAATCTTATCATGAGCATGTTCGGGACTTCCGCTGTATTTTCCGTATTTTTCGTCAGCCTTTTCAGCCTTGTTCTTGCCGTATGCGGACATTGCGTAGTTGAAGGATTTACCTGCAAAGCCTGTATTTGTACCTGAAATTCCTACACCGATTGAACCGATTGTCATAATAAAACCTCCTTCCGAAATATATCTTTACCACATCTTAACTATATTATAAAACAAACAACCGCTGTATGTCAATGTGCTAATTGCAACAAATACAGCGGTCAATTTGAACATTTTTACTTTATTTCGCCCTGATAGGACTGGTTACGCTTGATTTTCTTGGAGGTCGTCTTGTCGAACTCCTTATCACGTACACGGAGTCTGCGGATTGTCTTGGAGGACGGCAGAGTAGTGTTGATTTCCTTGATGATTTCATTCAGCTTTGCAGCTGCCTCGTCAATGTCGGGGCACATTTCAAGGTTAGGGAGAATTTCAGCTGTGATATAACCTTCCTCTGCGTAAACAAGAACTTCAGCAGCAAGGTCGATAACTGCGAACTTGTTTTCAAGCTCCTCAGGGGAAACATTCTCACCGTTGCTGAGAATGATAAGGTTTTTCTTTCTGCCTGTGATGTAAAGGCGTCCGTCCTCAGCGTAGCCAAGGTCGCCTGTGTGGAGCCAGCCGTCAGCGTCGAGTGCTTCTGCTGTTGCCTCGGGGAATTTGTAGTAGCCCTGCATTACAGATGGACTCTTAACAACGATTTCGCCGTCCACAATCTTTACCTCACAGCCGTTAACGATTGTACCGACATCGCCCAGCAAGCTTACGTTGTTGAAGTCAGCTGTAGCAATTCTTGGTGAGCATTCAGTCATACCGTAGCCCTGCGCCATAGGAATGCCGAACTCGCCGTAAGCCTTGATAATCTCAGGCGCGAGGTAAGCGCCGCCGCTGTAGATACCCTTTAATCTGCCGCCGAAGAAAGCCTGTGCAACAGCTTTGGCAGGGAGTCCCTTGGCCTTTGCAGCAGCGTTAATCTGCTTGAGGATTGTTTCCGCAATCATCGGAACAAGGAGAATGATTGTCGGCTGGAAAAGCTTGAGGTTCTGAGCAATTCTCATCATAGCATCGTTTACGCAGATTGTTGCGCCGTAACGGAGAGAAAGGAGAATATCACAAGCGAAGCAGAAAACGTGGTGGATAGGAAGCACGCTGAGAAGTGTGTCCTCAGGGGAGCTTTCGTTATCTTGACACATAGCGTTGTCGATAAGGTTGCCGTGAGTAAGCATAACACCCTTTGCCTTGCCTGTTGTACCTGATGTGTACACGATTGAAGCAAGTGACTCGGAGGGAATATCATAAATCTGTGCCTCGTCATACTTTTCAACAATTTCAGTCAGCACGTTTTCAGCACCGTCATGGGGCTGGAGTGCAACATAAGTTTTAATTGCGGGGCAGTTGATTTTGATTGCAGGGAGCATCGGAGCATAACGTGCATCATAGAAGAACACGTTTACGTCAGCTCTGTTCATAAGGTCGCAGATGTCATCACAAGCAAGCTGTGCATCGAGAGGAACAGTAACGTTTCCGCCCATGATTGTTCCGAAGTAGCCAACGAGGTAAGCATAGCTTGTAGGTCCGATTGTTGCGGCGTGGATTTTTTCAGCACCCATTGCTTCAAGAAGGAAAGATGCAACCTTCTTTGTATCGGAAAAGAACTGATTGAAGGACTTTTCAACGATTTCCTTGCCTGCCTTTTCCTTGATGAAGATGTGGTCGCCGTATTCCTCAGCGGCAAGTCTTACTAAATCCTGTAAGCTTTTTACTTTTGCTTTATCCATAATTCCACCTTACGCTTTCAGTGACTCGATGTACTTAACAGCGTCGCCGACAGTGCTGAGCTTGATAACTTCCTGCTCGTCAACCTGAACATCGAGAGTTTCCTCGATTTCGCCGAGCATACTCATAAAGTCATAGGAGTTGAAGCCGAGGTCCTCAATAAATCTTGAATCCTCAGTAATAGCGCTTTCGTCAACCTCAACATAGTTGCAGATAAGTTCTTTAAGCTGTTCAAACATAATAATTTCTCCTTTATTTCGATTGTTTTATTTATCTAACAAACTGCTGAGTTTTGCTTGCAAAACTCATAGGACATCTGCGAAGCAGATGTTTTTAAATCATTTCAAGGATTTCGCCGACAGTTCTGTCCTTGTCCTCAATACCTCTGAAAAGTACACGGCAAAGGTAGTAATAGAGGTACTCCATTTCGTCCTTGGTAACAGCGTCCTTTCTGTACTCGAAGCTGAAATTCAGACCGTTGTCCTCAGCACGGTGCATAACTGTCAGATAAAGAGGCTGACCTGCAACGCCGTTTGTGTACCACATTGTCTTGTAGTTGATGTCAGGCATATCATACTTGCCGCGCTGAATAGTCATAGGCTGATATGTAAGGCTGAGGCTTTCATAGCTTGAGCCCGGAGTCAGACCACGGTATTTTGTACGGCGCATTGTGAAGTCGATAGGGTCAAAGTTTGCGTGGCGGAACAGCTTGTTCTGTTCACCCTGAATTATATGCAGAGCCTCATAGAAGGTTGTTTCAGGCTCGATTATTGTGCGGAGCGGGAAGAAGTGAATTCTTGTACCGCCGCTTCGCTTTTCGAGAAGTGTTCCTCGTCTTGCAACACAGCTCTTTACGGAAACGTCCTTTTCATCATTGTTGAACTTGGAAAGAACAGTTCTAAGTCCCATAAGAAGCAGTGTAGCCATCGGCACCTGATTGTCAAGACAGAACTGCATAAGTCTGTCGGAAGGCTCCTTTTCAAGTTCGAACACGGAAATTGCCGCTTCGGGATTTCTTGAAACAACCATTGCGCTGCGCTGGTCGGGGTTGTTGTTTTCACGGCGCTGAGTGATGAGTCTGCCCATACCGTTGAAGTCGGTGTACATAGGCTCGTCCGCTTCAATTTGGCTCATCCAGTATTCCTCGTCACGCTTCTGAGCAGGTGAACCTGCCTCGTATTCCAGATCCTTTTCCAGTGCCTTGATGTAGGACATCATAGGCTTAGGCATTTCTGTGTCGTAGCAGAGGTGGCAGTAGATTTCAAGGATATCCTTGTCGAAAGCGATAAGGGAGCTGGAGTCCATAGTCATGTGGTCAACCTTTAAATATGTACCGTTGTAGCCGTTTGGGAGCTTGATCATTGCGATATAGTTCATAGGGGAGTTGTAACGCTCAAATGGAACCTTAGTCCAGTTTTCCATTTCCTTGTGAGCGTCCTCCTCTTTCCATTCGGAGAAGTCAAAGAACGGGATTTCTCTGTCGTCCTTTGGAACAAGATACTGATAAACCTTGCCGTCCTCGTCCTCGGCAAAGCGCAGACGCATACAGTCAAAACGCTCATAAGCCATTTTAATAGCCTTGCGGAGAATGTCGAAATTGATGTCAATCTGAATGTAGAAGCCTGTACCGATGTTGATTACCTGATGCGGTGCAAATTTAATAGTATAGTTGTGAATTCTCTGTGCGGCATTGAGGGGGTAGCCCTGTACAACTGCACCGTTGATGTTGAGTTCTTT